>NZ_JBNCLE010000004.1:62443-493544 GCF_049844495.1 Micromonospora sp. DT48 | reverse complement strand
CAAACGACAGGGGCAGTCAGTCATACCGAGCCGGGCGACCGAGCCGTCCCCGGCTGGGGACGATCAAAAAGGTAACGGGGTTAGGCGGCGGAGAGGTGGACGCCGTCGCGGCCTTGTCGCTTGACAGCGTAGAGGGCCTGGTCGGCGCGTTGGAGAGCCAGCTCGGGTGACTCGCCGGGGCGGGGCAGGGCCACGCCGACGCTGATCGTACGGCCCACCCGGCGGGCGGCCTCGGTGAGCCGCTCGGCGACGCGTACCGCCTCCTCGGGACGACTCACCTCGATCACCGCGACGAACTCGTCACCACCGATCCGGTACAACTCGTCGCCGTGGCGCAGCGCATCCTCCAGCGCCCGGGCGAGCCCGATCAGCACCTGGTCACCCGCCTGGTGCCCGTACGTGTCGTTGACGCTTTTGAAGTCGTCCACGTCGATCGCCAGCAGGGCGGTGCGGCCGGGGACCACGGTGGCGATGCGCTGCCCGAACGGGCCGGTGTGCCGTAGCCCGGTAAGCGGGTCGGAGCTGGCCTGCTCGCGTAGTCGGTCCAGGGTGCGCAACCGGTCCAGGCAGCTCCACGCCTGCCCGGCCAGCAGCTCCAGCAGGTTGACCGTGATCGGATCCGGCCGGAGCAGCCGCTCGTCGGCGACGAGCAGCACCCCGCCGCGTTCCGGCGGCCCGAACGGCACCGCCACCAGGGTGCGTACCCCGGCCCGGACCAGCGGCTGGTGCTCCTCGGTAGGCGGATGGCCGGCCTCGCCGAGGGTGTAACCGGCCCCGTAGCGATGTGCCCGGCCGATGATGCGTCCGAGTGCCGGGGTGTCCAACCCAACCAGCTCGGCACGCATCCGGGCTTCCAGATCGCCCGGGGCGGCCGTCGGGGCGCCGAGTCGTGGCCCGCCCCGGCCACCGAGCAGCAGGACGGCGGCGGAGAGCGTCGACACGTCCCGGGCCGCGGCGATCGCGGCGGTCATCAGGTCCCACTCGGTGGTCGCGGCGGTCATTGCCGACGCGTGCCGGAGCAGCTTCTCGCTGCGGCTCTCCGACGGGCCGCCGAGCGCCGAGATCCGGGCGCCGAGGCGGGCGGCGACACCTTCGGCGACCCGCCGCCACCAGTCGAGATCGGCCGACGCGGTCCATTGCAGGTCGAGCACGCCGATGGCCCGTCCGCCCGGGTTCAGGACCGGTACGCACACCTCGGCGACGACGTCGGGGCGTACCGGAATGTGATCGGGGTCGGCGGCCACGTCCGGGACGACGGCGGACCGTCCACTGGCATGGACCCGCCCGACGATCCCGGTGCCCGGGGCGACGGTGGCGAATACCTGCCAGGACCCGGTGGCGGCGACGCAGCGGAGCCGATCCTGGACGTGCAACAGGACGGCGATGGTGGCCGGGGTGTACCGGGCGAGGGCGTCGACGGCTGCGTCGCACACCTCGGCCACGGTCGACGCCATCGGCAGGCGGACCGTCACGTCACGGATGACTTCTTGCTGATCCACTCGTACGTCGTTCCAGGTCGGATCCGGTCCCGGTGGCGCCGGGTCGCGGATCAAGCGTACTCAGACGAAACGGAGCGCCGATTTCAGTCGTACACATGTGCTATCCACAGGGTGTGGACACGGCCTGTGGGGCCCCGGCGCGGCGCGGCGACGATAGCGTGGTGGCATCTGGTCGAGTGGAGGTCCGATGCTCATCGCCCACCTCAGCGACCCGCACCTGACCACCGGTGTCCTCGGTGCCGAGCCGGCCGCCGGGCTGCACCGGGCGCTCGGCCGGGTGCTGGCGCTGAACCCCAGGCCCGACTGTGTGGTAATCACCGGCGACCTGGCCGACCACGGCCGTCCCGACGAGTACGCCGTGCTGCGTGAGGTGCTCGGGCGGTACCCGCTGCCGGTGCACCTGGCCACCGGCAACCACGACGACCGGGAATCGCTGCTCGACGCCTTCGGCGGCACACCCTGGCTGGGTGGTGGCTTCTCCGCGCACTACCAGGTCGACCACCCCGGGGCGACCGTGGTGGTGCTCGACTCCCTCGTGCCCGGCGCGGACGGCGGACGGCTCGGCGAGGAACAGCTCGCCTGGCTGGACGGGGTGCTGGCCGCCCGGCCCGACGTGCCGGCCGTGGTCTGTCTGCACCACCCGCCGATCGAGGTCGGCGTCCCGGCTGCCGACGCGATCCGGCTCGCCGACGGTGCCGAGTTCGCCGAGGTGCTGCTTCGACACCCGCACGTGGTACGCGTCGCGGCGGGTCACCTGCACCGTCCGGTGAGCGCGACCTTCGCGGGCACGATGTTGTCGGTCGCCCCGAGCACCTGGCGGCAGGCGACGCTGACCATGAGCGGCGACGAGCGGATCGGCTGGGTGGACGAGCCGACCGCACTGCTGCTGCACGTGGTGTCCAGCGCGGGCTGCGTCACGCACACCGTGCAGGTGAGCCACACCGCCGGGATGACCTGCGGCTTCTGAGCGGCGCCGAACCCGTAGCGGCGGACGCCCGACGGGAGACCGAGGCGCGCCACCCGGCAGATGGTCCGAAGTGGACAGCTAACGCGCGGTCCGGGAACGCCGTTCGGGCGGCTGATCGTCGTCGTGCGTCGGGTCCGACCGGTCGTACCGGATGCCGCAGCGACACCGGTCGTACGCCCAACCGACGCCGGCCAGGTGCGCCGGAAACGCTGGCCGGGTCGCCCTGAGTCGCCGGTCGGCCCTAATCGGTGGCGGGGCGTGTTTGGGTGTTCGCCGTGCCGTGACGCGTCGTTAGCCTCGCTCCGTCACGCGTCGGCGTGACACTTCCGCGCCGACTTCCGGCGCCGTCCGTGGGGGTAACACGCGCATGACGAGAAGGCTCATCGGGTTCGTGGCCGCGTTCGCCGTGGTGGTGGGTGGATCGTTCACCGTCGCCGCCCCGGCGCAGGCCGCCACCCCGGCCATCGAGATCACCAAGGTCTACTACGACTCGCCGGGTGTCGACCGGCGTACCAACGCCAGCCTCAACGCCGAGTACGTGAAGCTGACCAACCGGCGGGCCCGCACCATCAACCTCAAGAACTGGACGCTGCGCGACAAGGCCAACCACGTCTACAAGTTCAGCGGCAACGTCAAGCTCGCCAAGGGCAAGAGCATCGTCATCCGTACCGGCTCGGGCAAGAACACCGCCAGTACCCGCTACTGGGGCTCGGGCAACTACATCTGGAACAACACCGGCGACACCGCGTACCTGCGTAACGCCAGCGGCAAGCAGATCGACAAGTGCTCCTGGAAGAAGAAGGGCAAGGGCTACACGAACTGCTGACCGACGGATGTGGCCCGGGACGACGTCTAGCGACGTAGATCACTATCGTGGTTCGCTGAACGTGCTGGTAGGTCGTCCCGGGCCGTCCGACTCGACAACCCAGCGGAACAGAGGGATGTCGTGTTGAGGCGTGGTCTTGCGGTGCTCGCGGTGGCTCTGTTGGTGAGTACGCCGGTGGTGACCGGCTGGCTCCTCGGTGACCTGACCGGGGAGGCCGCCCGACGGCTCGCGGCCGAGGGAGAACCGCTCGACTACGCGGTGGAACCGGTCAGTCTGGGCGCGGTCGGCGACCGGGTCCTGGTGATCGTGGCCACCGTGGTCATGGTGGTGTCGCTGGCCGTGTTGGTCCGCGCCACCATCACCCGCAAGCTTGATCCACGCTGGTGGTCAGTGCTGGTGCCGGTGATCCTCGCCGGTGCGTTGCTCGGCCTGGCCTGGCGGATCGTGACCGCCGGGGCGATCGGGGCGAACATCGGTGCCGGTCTGGTCGTCCTCCTCGGCGGCCCGGTGCTCCTGGTCCTCCTCGTCGTCGCCGCCGTCCAGGCGGTCCGGCTGAGCAGGGAG
The DNA here is from genome assembly GCF_049844495.1 of Micromonospora sp. DT48. Lineage (NCBI taxonomy): Bacteria > Bacillati > Actinomycetota > Actinomycetes > Micromonosporales > Micromonosporaceae > Micromonospora > Micromonospora sp. DT48. The sequence continues at coordinate 489,688 of NZ_JBNCLE010000004.1, read as the reverse complement.
CATCGCCACCGGGTCGGCTAGCCCGGCGACCCGGCGCGCGGTCGGCCCGAGACGCCGCGCGTTTGGGCCCGAGCCACGGGCGAGCGGTGCCCGAGTCGCTGGACGGGTGCGCCTGGAGCCGCATGGATAGGTAGGCCCGGCACCGCCGTGCGGTTGGGCCGGTGATGGCCGTCGGCGCAGCCGGGGAGGAAGGGGGCCATCTCCGCGCAGGATCCAAACCTGCACCGCTCGGCCTCGGGTGGCACACGCACTGAGGGGCACATCCATTGGATGTGCCCCTCAACTGGTCGGGGTGGCCGGATTCGAACCGACGACCTCTTCGTCCCGAACGAAGCGCGCTACCAAGCTGCGCCACACCCCGAGGCGTGCCGACAAATAGTAGCCCACCCGTCCCGGGGCTCAAACTCGGTACCCGGGTCGGGCGGTCAGCGTGGGATCAGGGTGAGCACGCTGGCCTCCGGCGGGCAGGCGAATCGGACGGGAGCGGTCGGGTGGGTGCCGAGCCCGGCGGATACGTGTAGCCAGGAGTTCGACCCGGGCCAGCGGTGCAGCCCCTTCGCCATCGACCGGGGTAGTCCGCAGTTGGTCACCAGGGCGCCCACTCCCGGTACGCACACCTGGCCACCGTGGGTGTGCCCGGCGAGCAGCAGATCGAAGCCGTCGGCGGCCATCTCGTCGAGCAGTGCCGGCTCGGGGGAGTGGGTGAGCGCGATGGAGAGGTCGGCGGCGGAGGAGACCGGGCCGGAGACCGAGGCGTAGTCGTCGCGCTCGACGTGCGGATCGTCCACGCCGGCCATCTCGATCGAGCGACCGCCGGCCTTGACCGTCGTACGCCTGTTGTTCAGGTCGACCCAGCCGGCCCCGGTGAGCACCTCGCGCAGGTCCTCGGTGGGCAGCTCGACCCCCTCGGTGTACTCCCGGTCGGGCATGAAGTAGCTGAACGGGTTCTTCCAGACCGGCCCGGTGTAGTCGTTCGAGCCGAACACGAACGCGCCCGGGTAGTCGAGCAGCGGTTGCAGCGCCCGCAGCACCCCCGGCACCGCGTCCGGGTGCGCCATGTTGTCTCCGGTCACCACCACAAGATCGGGGTCGAGCGCGGCCAGCGAGGCGACCCAATGCTGCTTGCGTACCTGGTTGGGGGTCATGTGCAGGTCTGACAGGTGCAGCACGCGCAGCGGCTCGGTGCCGGTGGGCAGCACCGGGACGTCGAAGCGGCGGAGGGTGAACATGTTGCGCTCGACGAGGGAGGCGTACGCCAGGGCGGCGGCACCCGTCGCCACGGTCGCGGTCGCGAGCCGGAATAGTGTGCGCTTTCGCATGCCGATCAGGGTAGTTTGACCGTCCATGAGCACGCTGAAGGACCGCCTCACCGCCGACATGCGCGCCGCGCTGAAGGCCCGCGACGAGCTGACCACCTCCACCCTGCGGATGGCTCTGGCCGCTGTGGGCACCGCCGAGGTCTCCGGCAAGGCCAAGCGGGAACTCAGCGACGACGAGGTGGTGGCCGTGTTGACCAAGGAGGCCAAGAAGCGCCGCGAGGCGGCTGCCGCCTTCGCCGACGCGGGCCGTGCCGAGCAGGCCGCCAAGGAGTCCGCCGAGGGTGAGGTGCTGGAGCGCTACCTGCCGAAGCAGCTCTCCGACGCCGAGCTGACCGAGGTGGTCACGCAGGCGCTCGCTGCGGGCGGCTTCACCGGCAAGGCGCAGATGGGCCCGGCCATGAAGGCGGTCCAGGCCGCGGTGGCGGGCCAGGCCGAGGGGGGCCGGGTGGCCGCCGAGGTACGCCGCCAGCTGGGCCTCTGAATCGTCGCCGATAACCGCCGGGGTACGCCCTCCGCGCCGTGGGAGGTATCACCGCGGCGGCCTGGGTGAACGACGTGCTGGCGCTGGGCTGCCTGGCCGTCCTGCTGCTGACTTCGCTGGCCCGGTTGATCCGTACATAGAACGGGTGGGCACCCCCGACAAGGGGTACCCACCCGTTCACCGTCAACGAGGCCCGATCAGCCGCCGGGTCGATCCGGCGCGCGTCCGGGCGGGCTGGGCGGGTTGGGCGGTCCGCTGGACGGATCCGTGCCCGGCCGGCCGTTGCCGCCACCGTCGTTGTTGTCGGCCTTACCGGCGCTGACCATGATCGTCACGATGCCGCCCTTGATGGTGCGACCGCTGGGGCTGGTGCCGGCGGCGGTGCCGGCAGGGCAGTCCGAGGCGATCCGGCTGGTGGAGACGAGCGGTTGGAAGCCGGCACCGGAGATGCGGGACTTGGCCCGTTCGATCTCCAGGCAGGTGACGCCGGGGATGGTGCGCTGGTCACCCAGGGAGATCTTCTTGCCGGGCGGGTCGAAGTCGATCCCCTTCTTGCCCTTCATGGCGGCCTTCAACGTCTTCCACACCGGCGGGTTGATGCCGTCCGGACGGTTGTGCTTCATCTTGACGTTGGTCTGCGGCCAGTCCGGGTCGGCCAGGATGCCGGCCACCGCGTACTGCTTGGTCATCGCGACCAGCGAGGCGGTCTTCTCGGAGTCGGTGGTGCCGGACTTGCCGGCCACCGGCTTGCCGACGTTCCACTTCACCTCGGCCGCGGTGCGGCTGCCGCCACACTTGCTGGTGGAGGAGTTGTCACCGACCGGGCAGCGGGCCGCGTCCACCGCCGCGCGGGCCACCTCGGTGCTGAACCGCTTCTCGCAGCGCGGGTTGGCCACGTCCAGCTTGTTGCCGTCCAGGTCCCGGATCTCCTGCACCGGGATCGGTTCGCAGTACTTGCCGTCGGCAGCCAGGGTGGCGTACGAGTTGGCCAGCTCCAGCGGGGTGACCTGCGAGACGCCCAGCGTGAAGGCGCCCCACTGGTGGGCGGCCTCCTTGTTGTTGGCGTACTCCGCGTCCTTGCTCTGCCGGAACTGGATGCCGAGGCGCTTGGCCACGTCCACCACGTTCTCCGCGCCGACCTGCTGCTGCAACGGCACGAAGTACGTGTTGATCGAGGCGGAGAAGGCGCTCCACATGTTCTGCACGCCGCCGGGCTTCTTGCCGGAGTTGGTCGGGCAGTAGAAGTTGGTGCCCGGACAGGCGGCCGGGCTGCCTCTCTCGACGATGTACTCCGACTTGAACTGCTGCGGCGCGTTGAAGGTGTAGCTGAGCGGGATGCCCTTCTCCAGCGCGGCGACGATCGTGTACATCTTGAAGACGGAGCCGGCCTGGTAGCCGGTGATGCCGTCCCCGCCGGTCAGCAACGGGTTGACCGTGTTCGGGTAGTTGCCGAGCTTGCCCCGGTTGCGCTGCACCGGGTCGCTGTGCGGCTTGTTCTTGGGCTTGTCCGGGTTGTCGAGCTTGAAGTTCCGGTTGACCGACAGCGCCCGGACCCGGCCGGTGCCGGGCTCGACCACCGCGATCATCACGGCTTCCTTGGCGGTCACCGACTTGGCCTCGCGGACCGCTTTGTCGGCACCGTTCTGGGTCTGCTTGTCCAGGGTCGTGACGATGGTGTAGCCGCCGCTCTTGAGCCGCCGCTCCCGGTCGTACGAGGTCGAGCCGAACGTCTCCTGCGACATCCACCAGCGGTAGAAGTAGTCGCAGAAGAAGCCCCAGGCGTTCTTGTTGGTGGCGACGCAGCCGTTCGGGGCCCGCTTGCCCTTGACGACCAGCTTGACGGCCTTCGCCTCCTCGGCCTGCTGCTCGGTGATCGCCCCGATCTTGACCATGTTGTCGATGACGTAGTCGCGCCGGGCCACCGCGTGCGGGTAGCCGTCCTTGGTCGTGGGGTCGAACGAGGTGGGGGCCTTGACCAGGCCGGCCAGCATGGCCGCCTCTTCGATCTTCAGGTCCTTCGGGGGCTTGTTGAAGTAGACCTGGCTGGCGGCGTAGACGCCGTAGGCACCGTTGCCGAAGGCGGCGAGGTTGAGGTAGCGCTCCAGGATCTCGTCCTTCGACATCTCCTTGTCGAGTTGGAGCGCGTAGCGCATCTCGCGCAGCTTGCGGGCGCTGGTGTCCTCGGTCGCGGCGATTACGTCGGCCGGGTGGGTCGCCGAGTATGCGATGCCCATCCGGACGTACTGCATGGTCAGCGTCGAGGCGCCCTGCCGGTCGGCGCCGGCCTGGCTGTTGTTGACGAAGGCCCGGGCCACGCCGTTGAGATCGACCCCGTTGTGCTCGTAGAAGTCGTGGTCCTCGGCGGCGATGATCGCGTTGCGCATGTTCTCGGAGACGTCGGCGAGCTTCACGTCGCGCCGGTTCTCGTCGTACATGGTGGCCAGCGGGGTCTTGCCGTCCGAGGCGAGCAGATAACTGATCTGGGGCGCGCGCGCCACGGTGAGTTCCTTCGGCAGCGCGCCGAAGGTCTCCGCTCCGGCCTTAGCGGCCAGGCCCGACATCGCCACGGCGGGGAAGGCCGCGGCGGCAACCACCACACCGGCCAACAGCCCACAGATGAGTAGCGATGCGGCGTTGGTCAGGACGTTGTGGTCACGTTTCCGCATCCAGGTCACCTCGACAGGGTACGCGAACAGGTAACGAGGGGCGCTGGGGCGTCTTTTCCCCATTTCCTGCGCGCGCCGTCCTCGTTGTGCTAGACGCGTGGCACCGGGTGTCCGGTTGCGTGGATCCGAGCCGAGTTTCCTCCTCGCGGAGGTTGCTCGCAGCGTTTTCGCGGACCTCGGTGGGGTAAGCGGCGGTCCCGGGCCCGAGAAGCCGGGAGTGTCCGGAATGATGGATTTCGCCAACAACGTTGCGTAATCGTGCGACTACAGAGCATGATGTAGGCGGCGACAGCGCCACATGTCGTCTGTGCCGCCTTGGGGTAGGTGTGCCGGACGATCCGGGGGGATTGCCGGCTGGCCCGCGACGGCGTCGGTAGTACTGCAAGGGGGGACGTGTACAGATGGGCATGATCACTGACTGGCCGTCGTTGGCGGCGTGTCAGAACGGGGACCCGGACGCGTTGTTCGTACAGGGCGCCGAACAGAACGTGGCCAAGCGGATCTGCCGGAGCTGCCCAGTCCGGTACGAATGCCTGGCCGACGCGCTGGACAACCGGATCGAGTTCGGCGTGTGGGGTGGCATGACCGAACGGGAACGTCGCGCGCTGCTGCGCCGCCACCCCCAGGTCACCAGCTGGCGCAAGATGTTCGAGGCGGCGATGAAGAAGAACGCCAAGGACAAGGCGGGCAAGGACAAGATCCTGGCCGCCGCAGGCAACTGAGCAACCGGCACGCCTCAGCCGCCGTCGACCGCCTCGTCGGTCAGCAGCGGCTGATCGCCGCCGCGATCGTCCGCAGCCCGTCGACGTCATGCACGTCGGCGGGCTGGGCCGTCACCGACACGGTCGGCACCTGCGGAAACGCCTCGGTGAACCGCGCCGCCACCTGCTGCTCCCGTACCGCCTGCTCGGCCAGTGCGGCGTGCGCCCGCAGCACCTCGACGGTGCCCTCGTGGCCCCCGGCCGCCGCCAGCCGGTCAGCGGCAGCGCGGCTCTCCGCCGCGCCCAACTCGGTCACGGTCGGCTGGTGCACCCGGTTGAGCACCAGGCCGGCCAGCGGCATCTTCTCCGCGCCCAGCCGACCGGCGAAGTAGGCGGCCTCCCGGACCGCGTCCGGCTCCGGCGCCGCGACCAGCAGGAAGGCCGTCTCCCGCGCCTGCAGGATGCGGTACGTCTGCTCGGCGCGCTGCCGGAAGCCACCGAACATCGAGTCGAGTGCGGCGACGAAGCCGGACAGGTCGGTCAGCAACTGCGTGCCGATGACCTTCTGCACCACCCGGGAGAACATCCCGAAGGAGGCGGTGACCAGGCTGAACATGCTGCGTCCGCCGGTACGCGCCGGAGCGAGCAGCAGCCGCAGCATCCGCCCGTCGAGGAACCGCGACAACCGGGCCGGCGCGTCGAGGAAATCCAGCGCCGAGCGCGACGGAGGAGTATCCACCACGATCAGGTCCCACTCGCCCCGCGCGTGCAACTGGCCGAGCTTCTCCATCGCCATGTACTCCTGCGTGCCCGCGAAGGTGGAACTCATGGCCTGGTAAAAGGGGTTGGCGAAGATCTCCGCCGCCTTCGCCGGATCGGTGTGCGCCAGCACCACGTCGTCGAAGGTGCGCTTCATGTCGAGCATCATGGCGTGCAACTCGCCGCCGCTGTCCTCGACGTCGATCCCCTTGACCTGCCGGGGCGTGTTGTCCAGCTCGGTCAGCCCGAGGGACTGGGCCAGCCGCCGCGCCGGGTCGATGGTGAGCACCACCGTGCGTCGGCCGTGCCGCTCGGCGGCGCGCAGCGCCAGCGCCGCAGCCGTGGTCGTCTTGCCCACCCCGCCCGCACCACAGCAGACCACGATCCGTACTCCCGGGTCCGCCAGGATCCGGTCGACGTCCAGCGGCGGCGTGGCGTTGTCGAAAGGCACCAATCGAGCGTATAGGGCTGGCTGGCTCCGCGCGCCTGGCCAACCTCAGGTGTGAGTCAATCGCCCTGGACGAGCGCGGCGGCGAGCACGTCCAGCCCTGCCCGGTTCACCCCGTCGGGCAGCAGCGGCAGCTCGACCAGGGGCACGCCGAGGTCCACCAGATCCGTACGGAGCGAATCCTCCAGTTCCCGGCGGATCATCAGGTCGTGTGCCTCGTCGCGCAGACCGGTGACGATCGACTTCCTGACCGGCAGCCCCGCCGCCCGCAGGCCGCGCTCCAACTCCGCCTCGGTGACCAGCCGTCCTGTCGGCAACGGCGGTCGGGTGCCGTTGACGATCACCCGGCCCAGGTTGAAACCGAGCGAGGTCAGCTCGGCGATCGCGTCGACGGTCTCCTGCACCGGCATCTCTTCGAGCAGGGTCACCACGTGCACGGCCGTCATCGGTGAGCGCAGCAGCGCGGAGACTCCCTCGCTCTGCGTCTTGATCGGCCCAACCTTGGCCAGCCGGGCGGTCTCGGCGGTGACGTTCAGGAAGCGCCCGATCCGGCCGGTCGGTGGTGCGTCCAACACCACCGCGTCGTACACCCGCCGCCGGTCGACGGTGCGGGTGGTGGCTTCCTTGACCTTGCCGGTGAGCAGCACGTCGCGCAGACCCGGGGCGATCGTGGTGGCGAAGTCGATCGCTCCGAACTTGCGCAGCGCCCGCCCGGCCGCACCGAGCTTGTAGAACATGTCGAGGTACTCGAGCAGCGCCTCCTCGGCGTCCACCGCCAGCGCCGACACCTCGCCGCCGCCGGGAGCGTCGGCCAGGTGCCGTTCGGCGTACGGCAGCGGTTCGGTGCCGAAGAGCTGGGCGATGCCCTGTCGCCCCTCCACCTCCACCAGCAGGGTGCGTCGACCACCGGCGGCCAGGCCCAGGGCCAGGGCGGCGGCCACGCTGGTCTTGCCGGTGCCCCCCTTGCCGGTCACCACGTGCAGGCGGGCCGGCCAGTCGAGGACGGCCCGATCAGTCGGTCGCTGCGCTGCTCCCACCCATCGAGCCTATCCACCCGCAGTGGTCAGGCGACCTCGCAGACCCACCAGCCGGTCTTGCGGACCACCGTGAAGCGCAGGTTCTGGTCGGCGATCTTCTCGTCGGCGGTGGTGACGGTCACCGTGGTGGTGACGGTCGCCCGGTCGCCGGTCTCGTTGTCCACCTTCGGGGTGTCCCAACGGAACCGGGGACTCTGGTGGGTCGAGACGTACTTCTCGACCTCGGCCACCTTGGCCCGGATCTTGCCCTGGTCGCGGGCGGCGGTGCAGACCAGACTCGCCGCCTTGGCGGCGTCCCGGTCCTGGTAGACCGCGGTCAGGAACTCGTCGACCGCCACCGACGGATCGGCCGCGCCCTCGCCCGCCTCGGTGTCGCGCAGGGTGAAGAAGGCGGCCACGCCGCCTCCGGCGCAGAGCAGCAGCACCACGACCAGTGCGAGTGTGGCCAGCAGCGCCCCCCGCTTTCGGGGCGGTGCGGCCGGTGCCTGGTACGGCGGGACGCCGGGCCCGGTGGCCGGCGGGGCGGACTGGGTCGGCGGAAGGTCGGTGGGGCCGGTCGGGCCGCCGGCGGGTGGCTGGGTCATCGGTCCCCCCGGGTGCGGCGCAGCACCGCGTGCGGGCGGTGAGCGTGGGATCGGGTGGCCGGGCCGGGCGCCCGTCCAGACGGGAAGGGTAGCGGTCCGCGGTCGCGCTGCGGAGTGCCGGTAGCGCCCCGGACAAAGATCACGATCAACTTTCCGCTGGTCGGGTGTCGCAAATGTGACCGAACGCGATCAGGCGCGCGCGTCCTGTTGATGGGACCGACGAGCCGGTCCTACGGTCGCTCCGGCACGCCCCGGCGCGGGCCGGGCGGATGGGTCCCGGACCGGTGGGCGGCGCCGTGACCAGGTACGACGCCCGGAGGCAGCGCATGCGCGACACCGACAACACCCCCCGAGCCCAGTTTTCCACCGGGCTGCGGAGGGGCAGCCGGACACCCGGTGCGGACTCCGCCGGCCGGCTACCGCTGAATGAGCGCTCGTACCGGCGTCCGGTCGATCCGGTCACGAGTGTCGAGCCGGCCGGTGGGCGGGAGGAGGACGGCCCCGGCTACGTCATCCACCTGCCCATCCGGGTGACCGACCTGGCCGCCGCCACCGCGCTGGCCGGTCGGGTGGCCACCTCACTGAACTTCCTGCTCGAACTGGACGCCGGTGAGACCGAGGTGTCGACCGCCGACGACCAGAACAACCGTCACCGGGTCTTCTGCGACCTGCTGCTGCCGGACCGTACGCGTTGCCCCCAGCCCTACGACCATGCCGGTCCCTGTGGGGAGCTGCCCGCGCCCGAGCAACGCGGCGCCGTCGAACAACGGCCCGTCGCGGACCAGCGTCCCGCATCCCGGCCGGTCGGCGGACCGTAGGCTGTGCCCCGAAGTGTCCATGCCACCGAGGGAGCCCTCCACCGATGCAGAAGTGGGAATACGCCACCGTCCCGCTGCTGGTCCACGCGACCAAGCAGATCCTCGACAACTGGGGTGAGGACGGCTGGGAACTCGTCTCCGTCGTTCCGGGGCCGAACCCGGAGCAACTGGTCGCCTACCTGAAGCGCCCGAAGGCATGAGCGTCGTGGCCAACGGACCACACGCCAGGCTGGCGGAACTCGGGCTGGAGCTGCCGGAGGTGGTGCCGCCGGTGGCGAGCTACCTGCCGGCGGTGCAGTCCGGGCAGCACGTGTACGTCTCCGGGCAGCTGCCGATGGCCGACGGCAAGCTGCTGGCCACCGGCAAGGTCGGTGCCGGCGTCTCCGCCGACCAGGCCAAGCAGCTCGCCCAGCGGTGCGCGCTCAACGCGCTCGCCGCCATCGACTCGCTGGTCGGCCTGGAGAACGTCGTCAAGGTGGTGAAGCTGACCGGCTTCGTCGCCAGCGCACCCGGCTTCACCGGTCAGCCCGCGGTCATCAACGGCGCGTCGGACCTGTTCGGCACCGTCTTCGGCGAGGCGGGCCGACACGCCCGCTCGGCGGTCGGCGTCGCGGAACTGCCCCTGGACGCCCCGGTCGAGGTCGAGGTCATCGTCGAGGTCTCCTGACCGCGACGCCACCCGGGATCTTCCCGCGATCTTGCACTTTTTGGTCGGGACGAAAGCCCCTATCGAGGGCGAATCGGAGGCCAGAACTGCAAGATCGCGGGGGTGGGGTCGGGGAGTCGTACGATCGCAGCCATGGGAGGGCATGTGACGGGGGCGGTGAGCGCCCTCGCCAGCGAACTGCCGGAATGGGTGACGCTGCTGCGGGCACCCAATCCGGGGCCGATGACGCTGGACGGCACCAACACCTGGCTGCTGCGGGCCGCGCCCGGCGAGCCGGCCGTGGTGGTCGACCCAGGGCCGGCGGACGAGGCGCACCTCGCCGCGATCGTCGCGCAGGGACCGGTCGGGCTGGTGCTGATCACGCACGGGCACCCCGACCACACCGAGGGCTCGGCGCGCCTGCACGATCTGCTCGGTGGGGCACCCGTCCTCGCCGTCGACCCGGCGCACACGATCGGCGGTGCGCCGCTGACCGGGCCGGGGCAGGACCTGGATGGCTTCGGCCTGGACATCCGCCTGCTCTCCACTCCCGGGCACACCGCCGACTCGGTCTGCTTCCTCGCCGAGCGGAACGGTCGACGTGCGGTCCTCACCGGCGACACGATCCTCGGCCGGGGTACCACCGTCGTGGCGCACCCGGACGGGAACCTCGGCGACTACCTGACGAGCCTGGAACTGCTCTCGACGTACCGGGGAATCCCGGCGCTGCCCGGACACGGCCCGGCACTGGCCGACTGCGGTGCCGCCGCCGACTTCTACCTCGCCCACCGTCGGGCCCGCCTCGACCAGGTCCGGCAGGCGCTGGAGGCGGGCGCGCGGACCGCGGCCGAGGTGGTCGCGACGGTCTACGCCGACGTCGACCGGTCGCTGTGGTGGGCGGCGGAATGGTCGGTACGCGCGCAGCTCGAATACCTGGGCCGGGAATCCGGCGACGGCGACGCGAGGTTGGAACCAGCGTGACCTGCCCGGTGTGCGGAACTGTCGCGGTGCCCGGCGCCCGGTTCTGCCACAACTGCGGCGCCGCGCTGCCAGCCGCCGCGACCCTGCCCGCCGCCGAGCGTCGGGTGGTGACCGTCCTCTTCGGTGACCTGTCCGACTTCACCTCCTGGTCGGAGGATCTCGACCCGGAACGCGTCGGCGCGGTCACCGACCGCGTGCTGGCCGCGTTGGCCGGAGCGGTCAAGACCTTCGGCGGGCACGTCGACAAGCTGACCGGTGACGGGATCATGGCGGTCTTCGGCGCACCCGTGGCGCACGAGGACGACGCCGAGCGGGCGGTCCGCGCCGCGTTGTCCATGCAGCGAGCGGTCCGCCGGGTGCTCGACGACGAGCAGGGCGGCGGCGCGCCGCTGGGGTTGCGGGTCGGACTCAACACCGGTGACGTGATCGCCGGCATCCAGGCCGCCATCGAGTACACCGTCATCGGTGACACGGTGAACACCGCCGCCCGGCTGGCCGACGCCGCCGCCGTCGGCGCGGTCTACGCCGGTGGGCGTACCGCCATGGCGACCCGGCACGTCGCGAGCTGGCGGGCACTGCGACCGCTGCGGCTCAAGGGCAAGCGCGAGCCGGTCGAGGCGTACGAACTGCTCGGCCTGCTGGACGCGCCCGGCACCCGCTCCGGCCTGGGCGACGAGGCGCCGTTCGTGGGCCGGGAGACGGAGATCGGTCGGGTGGCCGGCCGGCTCGCCGAGGTGATCGACCGTAGCGAGCCCCGGGTGCTGCTGATGACGGCCGAGGCGGGCATCGGCAAGTCCCGGTTCGCGGCCGAGGTGGAACGGCTCGCCGCCGGTTACGACGTCGGTGCCGGTCGGTACGCCGCGCACACCGGTGCCCGGGTCCTGTCGGTGCGTTGCGCGGCCTTCGGTGAGCGTCGACGGTTGGCTCCCCTCGCCGACCTGGTGCGCGCCGCGACAGGGCTGCCGAACGACGCCGCGACCGCGGTCACCCGCGCGGCCGTGGAGGAGCGGCTGCGTCGGCTCGGGCAACGGCTCAGCCGCAGCCGGACGGAGCCGGCGCCGGTCGCCGTCGATCAACTCCTGGCCCTGCTCGGGTATGCCGAGCTACCCGCCAGTGGCTCCACGGAGGGTGAGTGGAGCACCACCGGGCCGCCGGCCGACGCCGACGCGGTGCCCAACGCGGTGGCCGACCTGCTCAGCGCGCTCGCCGAGGAGGCGCCGCTGGTGGTGATCGTGGACGATCTGCACGACGCCACCGCGGAGACCATCGGCGCGCTGGAGGTCACGCTGTCCCGGCTCAGCGGACCGGTGCTGGTGCTGCTGCTCGGTCGCCCCGAGCTGGTGCGTACCGCCGGTACGCTGGCCCGGGTCGCCGACGCCGAGGTGCAGCCGTTGCCGCCGCTGCGCGGTGCCGACGCGGCCAGGCTGTTGACCAGTTACCTCGGTGGTGGACGGTTGCCCCAGGCCGACACCGACCGGCTGCTCGCCACCGCCCAGGGCAACGCCTTCTACCTCGCGGAACTGGTCACCCTGCTGATGGAGCGTGGCGCGCTGACCGCCGGGGCGCGCAACAGTTGGCGGTTGGTGCCCGGTTCCCTCGGCAGCCGGTTGCTCTCCCGGGATCTCGCGGCGGTGCTCGCCGCCCGGATCGACGCGCTGCCCGTCGAGGCCCGTTCGGTGTTGCGGGACGCCGCGGTGGTCGGCGACACGGTGCCCGAGGGCGCGCTGGAGGCGCTGCGGGAGCAGCGCACCGGCCGGGACGGCCGCCCGGCCGCAGTCGCCGCCGTCGAGTTTGAACGGGCCGTGGAGGAGCTGCTGCAACGCCGGATGCTGCACCGCACCCGCAGCGGGTACGCCTTCGCCACTCCGCTGATGCGGGAGGCGGCGTACTCCGGAATCAGCAAGGCGGAGCTGGCGGAGCGGCACGCCGCGTTGGCCCGCTGGGCGGCCCCGGCGACCGAGGCGACCGCGACGGGCAGCACCGGAAGCGGCCCCGGCGGTTTCTCGGAGGCGGCCCGGGACGACTTCGTGGCCGAGCACGTCGAGCGGGCCACCGCGCTGGCCGATGCGATCACGCTCCGCCCGGACGCGCCGGCCCGGGCGGTCGCGCCGCTGGGTGTGGCGGCGCTCGGCCGGGCCACCCGTCGGGCGCTGCACGCGGGGGAGCCGGCGCTGGCCGTGGAGTACGCCGAACGCGCGGCGGAACTGGCCCGAGACGGGGTACCCGCGGTCGACCGGGTGGCACATGCCCGGGCACTGCTCCAGGTCGGTCGGGCCGCCGACGCCCTGGCCTCGGCCGAGAAGATCGCGGCCAACACGGGCGATCCGGCGACGCGGGCCAGCGCTCTGCTGCTCGCCGGTCAGGCCCAGCAGGCGATGGGTGACCTGCAACGCGCCGAGGCCAGCTGGCAGGAGGTGTTGCAGGTGGCCGGTGACGCCAACCTGCCCGCCCTGCGCGCGTCGGCGATGCGTCGACTGGGCATGACCGACTTCCTGGTCGGCCGGCTGGGCCAGGCCAGCAGCCGGCTCGCTGCCTCGTACCAGGTGAGCCTCGCCGTGGGTGATCGGCGGGGGCAGGCCTGGTCGTTGCAGAACCTCGCCTGGGTGACCACCACGCGGGGTGACTTCGCCGGTACGGACGCGGTGCTGGGCCGGGCCGCCCGGCTGTTCGCCGAGTTGAAGGACCCGTACGGCCGGGCGTGGTTGCGCGGCACCACCGCCTTCGCCCGGCTGCTGGCCGGTCGGTTGCGGGAGGCACGTCGGCTGGCCCGGGTCTTCCTGCCGTTCGGTGAACGGGTCGGTGAGGCGTGGGCGGTGGGCACGCTGCGGGCGGTCGACGCGTACGCCAACGCCGAGCTGGGCGAGCTGGCCGACGCCGACCGGGAGGCCCGGCGGGCGTACCGGGACTTCGCCGCCGCCTCGGACGACTGGGGCCAGGGCTTCGCGCTGGTGGTCCGGGGGGTGATCGCCCGAGGGCTGGGCGAGCCGGAGCACGCCGCCGACCTGCTCACCGATGCGCTCGCCTACGGCCACCGGACGGCTCACCCGCTGCTCACCGGGATGGCCGGCACGTTGCGCGGGTTCGTCGCGTTGGAGATGGGTGACGTGGCTGGTGCGGAGCGGGACGCGCGCGCGGTACTGACCACAGTGGAACCACACAATCCCCAAGCTCCGGCGCAGGTCGCACCCCGGGTGTTGCTGGCCACCGCCCGGTTGGCGGCGGGCGACTCCGGCACGGCGGTCGGCCTGCTCGCCCCGGTCGCCACGATGGCGGCCACCACTCCGTCGCTGCTCTTCTCCCGTCGGCAGTCGATGGCGCGCTACGCCTCTGCTCTGCTCGCCCACGGTCAGCGCGAGCAGGCGCTGGACTGGGCTCACCGGGCGGTGCGCGCGCCGGCCGAGGACGTCCGCAGCCAGGTGATCGCGGCGAGCGTACTGGCCGAGGCGTTGGCCGCGTGTGGACGGCCGGCGGAGGCGAAGGCCAGCGCCGAGGACGCGGTCCGGACGGCGTACGCCACCGAGCAGCGCAGCGAACGGGTCGCGGCGGAGGCATTGCTCACCCGCCTGCGTACCCCCGGCTGACCGCACCCGCCCGCCACCTCGACGCGCCCGACGACGCTGCCCGGGTGCGGCGCTCACGGCTCCGGCAGCCGCCGCTGATGCGCCGGAGTCGGTAACCGAATCGTCCAGCCTGATGGGCGACCGGTACGGATCTGGCGGTTCCGGGGATGTGGCCGGTCGGGACGGCCGCTAGCGTGACGGTTCACGCGATGCGTCGATGTCGGCGGTCGCGCCGTCGAGGGGGAGGGCCAAGATGAGACTGCCGCGTTCGGTCGCGGGGTGGACGATCGCGGTGTTCGGTGTGCTGGCGCTGCTGATGGGGGCAGTAGGCCTGCTCTGGCCGGAGGCGCTGCTGCGGATGCTGGGCTTCGAGATCCCGCAGACCCGCGCCCCTGGCGACTACACGGGCACCTTCGTGACGGCTTCCTCGATGGCGTCGTTCAACATGGGGGTCTACTACCTGCTCGCCACGGCCACCGAGTGGCGCGCCTTCTACCGCTTCACCGTGGTGTTCCGGCTGGTCACGTTCACCGTCTTCACCATCGCGGTGCTGGCCGACATCACGCCGGGGCGGTTCTTCGGGGTGGCGGCGTGGGAGGGGCTGGGGGCGTTGGCCACCGCCGCCGGTCTCTGGTGGGACGCGCGTCGGTCCGTGGGGTTGGGTACGGCTGGCGGCCGGGATGCCGCCGGCCCGGGCCAGAGCGGATCGATTCCTGACGAATCGGTGCCGAACGACGGTGGACGCGGTGCCGGAACATCGGGTTTGGGGTCGGCCACCGATGCGGTTCACTGAGCGGCCAGCACAGTTCGGTATTTTCGAGGTTGTGACCGACACCCCGCCCGGCGCTCTGCCGACGCCCATCGTGCCTGGTCTGACTGATTTGCAAGTGTTTGCCCGAGGTGGCTACGCCACCGTCTACCGGGCGACGCAGATCTCGGTGGGCCGCGAGGTCGCCGTCAAGGTGGAGAACCGGACCCTGGCCAGCGACCGGGACCAGGCCCGCTTCCTGCGGGAGGCACGTGCCGCCGGTCGGATGTCGTCCCACCCGCACGTGGTCGATCTGTTCGACGTCGGGGTCACCATCGACCAGCACCCCTACCTGATCATGGAACTCTGCGACGGCTCGTACGCCGAGCGGATGCGTAACTCACCGCTGGACGCCGTCGAGGCCCGCGACCTCGGTATCAAGATCGCGGACGCCATCGCCCACTCGCACGCCGCCGGTGTGCTGCATCGTGACGTCAAGCCGGCCAACATCCTCCACTCCCACTTCAACTCGGCGGTGCTGGCCGACTTCGGGCTCGCCGTGGTCGCCGAGATGCGGGACGCCACCGTCGCGCTGGAGGTGCTCACACCGGCGTACGCGCCGCCGGAGATGTTCAGCCACAGCCCACCGTCGCCGGCCGTCGACGTGTACGCGCTCTGCGCCACGCTCTACGCGGTGATGCACGGCAGGCCGCCGCGCTGGCAGAGTGAGCGCAACCCGAGCCTGGTCACCGTGCTGGAGATGTTCCACCAGCCGATTCCCGGCCTGCCCGGCATCCCGGAGAGCCTGGTCGACATTTTGCGGGCCGGCATGGCCAACGACCCCGGTGACCGGCCCTCCGCCGCGGAACTACGGGACATGCTGACGAACCTGACGCTGGACGGCTCGGGGGCGTCGAGCGCCGCTGCCGCACCGATCGGTGGCGCGTCCGCCAACTCCCGCGACACCGGCCGTCCGGCCGGGTCGGTCGGGGGTGGCACCGCCGAGCGCAGCCGTCGCCGCCGTTGGTTCCTGGGTGCCACCGGGGTGGTCGCCCTCGCCGCGTCGGCGGGTGTCGGCGCCTGGGCGGCCGGCGGTGTGCCGTCACCGCAGTCCAGCACCCCGGCTCGCCCGGCGGCTACCGGGCTGCTCCGTCCGGGCTGCGCCACCCACGCGGAGGCGCTGCCCGCCGGTGCCCAGTGTGCGACGGAGTTGGAGTGCTTCGGGCCGGTGCAGGTGCGTGGCCAACGGGCCGAGGCCGACCGGATGCCCTGCGACTCCCGGCACACCTGGGAGAGCTACGCCCAGGGGCAGCTGCCGACCGCGTTGGTCGATGCCGGCCACGACGAGGTCGTCGCGGATCCCCGGGTACGCCAGGTCTGCAACCAGAAGACGTTCCGGCTGGTCAGCGGGCTGAGTAAGACGTCCGGCTGGAATCTTGAGGTGCTGCCGCCGACCGACACCGACACCGACCGCACCTACCGCTGTCTGGCGGGACGGGGTCTGGACGGGTTGGCCGCGCCGACGTTGACCAGCGGCTGAACCACCCGGACGGTCGGCTGTGCCTGCCGGGGGCCGCGCGCGGGCCACCGCCGACGTCACCCGCATCCCGGAGCGGATCGACCCGGTGGAACCTCAGCGTTCCGGGTGGTCGCGTCGATGCCGGTCCCGCATCGCCCGGACCGCGTCCCGATCGCCGAGCATCTCCAGCGTGTCGGCGTCGATGCCGGACGGTTCGATTCCCGGCTCCAGGGGCGGTTGCCCCGGATCCGGTCGAGCGTCCGCCTCCTGTTGCCGGGCGGCGGTGGCAGCCACCCCGGCGACGGTGGCGAGCAGGACGCAGAGCAGTGCCCCCGCCACGCCCACCAGATCCTGCCGGCGCGCCACGATCAGCACCGCCAATAACCAGAACGCCGCCAGGGCCGCGACCACTGCCACGGTCCGTGCGTCGGATCCTGGGAACCGTCTCATCCGTCCAGAATGTCGGAGATTGCCGATCTGTCAACACCGGTCGGGTTTGGTGCTGCGTAACTCCTGACTAACAACAGCTTGTCGGATGGTAGGCGGTGCGGCGGCACCTCGACAGTCGGCACTACGCTCAGTGGAACCTGACAACTCGAAACGTAGCGAGGTGGCGATGAGTGCAAGCCTCTCCAGCTCCCGATGGCGTTCGATGGCCACCACGGCAGCGGTCGCCCTGACCCTGCTGCTGGGCGCGGCTGCCGGCTGCGACAGCCGGCAGGAGCCGGATCTGCCGTCCGTGCAGGAGAAGCTCCGCGAGTCGCACATCTGGGGCCAGTCGGTTCTGCGGATCGGAGTGGCCGATGACGAGCCGTTGATGGGTGAGGTGCGCAACGGTGTCCGATTCGGGTTCGACGTCGAGATCGCCCGTTACATCGCCGCCTCGCTCGGCTACGAGGGGGAGCACCGCGTCGAGTTCGTCACCGTGTCCACCGAGGATCGGATCCCCGCCCTCCAGGGCGGCGTCGTCGACCTCGTCGTCTCCAGCTTCTCCATCACCGAGGAGCGCAAGAAGCAGGTCAACTTCGCCGGGCCGTACTTCGTCACCACTCAGGAGGTGCTGGTGCCGAACCGGCACCGGGGGGCGATCCGCACCATCGAGGACCTACGGAACCCGGAATACAAGATCTGCACCAGCGGTGGCTCCACCACCGAGGCGGAGCTGGAGAAGCACAAGGTCCCGACGCTGGTGGTGAAGGACGTCTGGGACTGCGTCGAGGGCATCCGAGCCGGCAAGTACGACGCGGTCAGCTCGGACGAGACGATCCTCGCCGGCTTCGTCGCCCGCTATCCGAAAGAGTTCGAGATCGTCGACATGCCCTTCGGCACCAGCGAACTGCTCGGGGTAGGCGTGCCGATCGGTGATCCCGCGCTGTGTGAATTGGTGGCGTACTTCCTCGACAAGAGTTACCAGCAGGGGCGCAACGGAGAAGCCAGCCCGTGGCAGACCGCGTACAACCAGACGCTGGGGCCCTGGCTGCGCTCCGAGAAGCGGCAACCGCAGCCGCTGGAAGTGCCGAAACTCGTCGACTTCGACGACAAGGCACCACGGCGATGAGCACGGCACCCGCCACCTCCGGCGACCCCGACGCCGATCGCCCCGCGGCGCGGCTACCACGCCCCGCCGTGCCGCTGGCTGACGCGCCGCAGCCGGTGTCGGCTACCGGTTCGAAGGCACCCGCCACCACCTCGGCCGGAACCGACGTCGGCCTGGATCCGGCCGAGCGTCGGGCCCGAGCCAGCCAGTCGTTCTGGACGGCCGTGGTCGGCGTACCGGCGATCTTCTCGGTGCTGCGGCTCGGCATCGAGGCCGGCGGCGAACTACAGACCACGTTGCTGCTGGTCGCCAATGTGGGGCCGGTCAACCTGCTCGCCGGCTTCCTCACCACGGCAGCCCGACTGCTCTCCACAGTGCTCGTCGCGGTGTTCGCCCTCGGCGGGGTGCTCGCGGCCAGTGGACGCCAGCTGGGCCGGCAACCGCTCTTCGCCCGGTGGGCCGAGATCATGCCGAGTTGGTTCGTCGCGGCGAGCTTCCTGATGGCCCTGGTGACCTGGCCGCTGCTGTATCTTCCGCTGCTGCTGCCCGCGATGGCGGCGGCCTTCCAACTCCGCCCGGAACGCCTGCACGAGCACCCGGTCGTCCGTGCCCTGATCGTCGTCGTGGTGTACGCCGGCTATCTCTGGTTGCTCGCGCCGACGCTGGGCGAAGCCTGGCAGCAGGGCGAGATGCTGCCGATCGCGCTACTGGCCGTACCACCGACGCTGGCACTCTTCGTCGCCGGGCCGCTGCCCAGGATGGTCGTCCGGGCGCTCGCCCCGATGACCCAGCTCGCCGTGTTGATGATGCTGGTCTGGGCGGCGCTGCCGGTGATCAGCACGCCGGTGCTGCCGCTGACGGTGACCACCGTGGGCGAGCCGGACGCGACCTCGGCCGTTGCCACCGAGGAGATCCGGGGTCACGTGGTTACCACCGACGACGTCAACATGGTGATCCTTCAGGAGCGCGGCGGGGTGCGCTACGTTCCGGTCGACCAGGTACGCGGGCAGGTGCTCTGCCCCTCGGAGGAGGAACTGCCCCGCTACCAGCTACGCATCCACGACTTCCACGTCGAGGATTCGCTGCTGGAAGGGCTGGGCCGACGCGTACGGCCCGTGCACCGGGTGGACGCCGCCTGCCGCTGAGACGCCCACCCGGGCTACGTCACCTCAGTACGACTTGTCCTGGCCGAGGACGTGTTGGGCGACGAAGTTCAGGATCATCTCCCGGCTGACCGGGGCGATGCGGCCCGCCCGTACCGCCCCCAGCAGGGTGGCCACGCCGTACTCAGTGGTCATGCCGGCACCGCCGAGCGCCTGCACGGCCGTGTCGACCGCGAGCGCGGCGGCCTCGCCAGCCGCGTACTTGGCCATGTTGGCCGAGACGGCCGCCTCCAGGTCGCGGTCGGCGTCGTAGAGCGTCGCCGCCTTCTGGATCATCAGACGGGCCAACTCCACCTGCACGGCGGCATGGGCCAACGGATGCGACACGCCCTGGTGGGAGCCGATCGACCGCTCGCCCCAGACCTTCCGCGAAGCCGTGTACTCCGCCGCCCGCTCGATCGCGTACCGGCCGGTGCCGGCACCCATGGCGGCGACGGTGATCCGTTCCGGGTTGAGCCCGGAGAAGAGCGCCGGCAGACCGGCGTCCAACGACTCGCCGACCAACGCGTCGGCAGGTAGCCGTACGTCGTCCAGAAAGAGCAGGAACTGGTTCTCCGGGGAGACGATCTCCATGTCCAGCTTGGACCGGGTCAGCCCGGCGACGTCGGTCGGCACGATGAACAGCGCAGGCTTGAGCTTCCCCGTCGAGGAGTCCTCGGTACGGGCCACCACGAGCACGTGCCCGGCCTCGTCGACACCGGAGATGTAGCACTTGCGACCGGACAACACCCAGTCCTCGCCGTCGCGGCGGGCCACCGTGGCGAGCCGGTGGAAGTTCGAGCCGGCGTCCGGCTCGGTGATCGCGAAGACGATCTTCTGGGAGCCGTCGGCGAGGCCCGGCAGGTGCCGTTTGCGCTGCTCCTCGGTGCCGTGCCGGTTGATGACGGTGGCGGCGATAGCGGGGGAGACCACCAGCAGCAGCAGCGGACAACCGGCGGCGGCAAGTTCCTCGCAGACGATGGCCAGGTCGGTGATGCCGCCGCCGCCACCGCCGTACTCGGTGGGGATGTTGACGCCCAGGTAGCCGAGTTGACCGGCCTCCTGCCACAGCTCGGTGGTGTGCTCACCGGCCTTGGCCTTCGCCACGAAGTACCGGTGGCCGTACCGCTTGCCCAGCGCGCGCACGGCGTCGCGGAGCTGCTCCTGCTCGGGGGTGAGGTCGAAGTTCATGACGGCGACTCCTCATCGGGGGTGACCACGGCCAGCACCGTGCCCGTGTCGACCTGCCCACCGGCGGCCACCGGCAGCTCGGTGACCAAACCATCGGTGGGGGCGAGCACGGGGTGTTCCAGCTTCATCGCTTCCAGGGTCAGCAGCAGGTCACCGGCGGCGACCCGCTGACCGACCTCGACATGCACCCGGGCCACCGCGCCGGGCAGCGGCGCGAGCAGCGACCCGGCGGCCAGCTCCGTGCTGGGCAGCGGGAAACGAGGCAGCTCGACCAGGCTCGTCGCCCCGTCCGGGCCGTCCACGAACACGTCCGACCCCACCCGGTGTACGCGGTACGCCCGCCGTACCCCGGCCACGTCGAGCACGACCCGCTCCGGTCGGGCCTCGACGAGCGTGACGGCCGGTGTCGTGCTCGCGGAGGCTCCGTCGGCGGCGGGCGACACCGACCACTCGGCGAGGGCACCCGAGCGATCCAGTCGGTAGCGGATCTCGATCTCGTCGCCGTTCGTTGCGGTGAACCGGGTGACCTGCGGGAAGGCGGGCACGTTACGCCAGCCCGAGGGCAGAGTGCCCAGCACCTGAGCCGCAACTCGGCGAGCGGCGGCCGACGCCAGCGCGGCGGCCAGCGCGGTCACCGGAATCTCGGTGTCGGGCAGGACCGGCTCGAAGACCTCGGCGTGCCGCTCCAGGAAGCCGGTGTCGATGTCGACCGCAGCGAATTCCGGGCTGCGCAGGACCCTGACCAGCAGGTCCCGGTTGGTGGCCACGCCGTGCAGTTCGGCACGGGCCAGCGCCCCGGCCAACGCGCGGGCCGCCTCCGCGCGGGTGGGTGCCCAGGCGATCACCTTGGCGAGCATCGAGTCGTAGTGGACGCTGACCGTCGAGCCGTCGACGACGCCGGAGTCCAGCCGCAGACCGGGCGCGGCCAGCGGGCCGAACTCGGCGGCCACGCCCGGCACGGTGAACCGGTGCAGGGTGCCGGTGGCGGGCCGGTTGCCCTGCGCGGGATCCTCGGCGCAGAGGCGTACCTCGATCGCGTGGCCGGTGGACGGCGGTGTCGCGGCCAACGGCAGCGCCGCGCCCTCGGCAACCAGCAGTTGCAGCCGGACCAGATCCAGCCCGGTGGTCAGCTCCGTGACCGGGTGCTCCACCTGGAGACGGGTGTTCATCTCCAGGAAGTGGATCTCCCCGTCCGGCGCGAGCAGGAACTCGACCGTGCCGGCCCCCACGTAGTCGACCGCCCGCCCAGCGGCCACCGCCGCCTCGTGCAGCCGCTCCCGCACGTCGTCGGGCAGGACACCGGGTGCCTCCTCGACGATTTTCTGATGCCGACGCTGAATCGAGCAGTCGCGCACACCCAACGCGAGCACCGTGCCGTACCGGTCGCCGAAGATCTGCACCTCGACGTGGCGGCCGTGTTCGACGTACCGCTCGACGAAGACCGTGCCGTCG
This sequence comes from Micromonospora sp. DT48, assembly GCF_049844495.1. NCBI lineage: Bacteria > Bacillati > Actinomycetota > Actinomycetes > Micromonosporales > Micromonosporaceae > Micromonospora > Micromonospora sp. DT48. The sequence goes on along the minus strand of NZ_JBNCLE010000004.1, from coordinate 468,099 downwards.
CCGAACGCCGACATCGCCTCGCGGCGCGCACCGGCGACGGCCTCGGCGAGCGCCCCGGCGTCACGGACCACCCGCATGCCCCGCCCACCGCCACCGGCGGCCGCCTTCACCAGCACCGGGAAGCCGGTGACCTGGTCGGGGTCGGTCCAACTGGGCAGCATCGGTACGCCGGCCTCGGCGAGCAGCGCCTTCGCGGCCAGCTTGTCGCCCATGGCGGCGATCGCCTTGGCCGGTGGGCCGACCCAGGTCAACCCGGCGTCGGTCACCGCCGTGGCGAAACCGGCGTGCTCGGCGAGGAATCCGTAGCCGGGATGGACCGCGTCGGCACCGCACCGGCGGGCCGCGTCCAGGATCAGGTCGGCCCGGAGGTACGTCTCGGCAGGTGTGTTGCCGGGCAACCGGACCGCCTGGTCGGCCTCGGCGACGAAGGGCGCGTCGGCGTCCGCGTCGGAGTACACGGCGACCGTCTCGATCCCGAGAGTCCGGCAGGTGGCGTAGACCCGGCGGGCGATCTCGCCCCGGTTCGCCACGAGAAGTTTCGAAATCACGCCAGCTCCTACATTCGGAAGACGCCGAAGCGGTCGGCGCCCGCCACCGGTCCGCTGTGGATGGCCGAGAGACAGAGGCCGAGGACGGTACGGGTGTCCCGGGGGTCGATCACCCCGTCGTCGTAGAGTCGGCCGGAGAGGAAGAGCGCACCGGACTGGGACTCGATCTGCTGCTCGACCATCATCCGCATCGCCGCGTCGGAGTCCTCGTCGAACTCGCGACCGCGTGCTGCGGCGGCCTGCCGGGCCACGATGGACAGCACCCCGGCCAGCTGCGCCGGCCCCATCACCGCCGACTTCGCATTCGGCCAGGTGAACAGGAACCTCGGCTCGTACGCCCGGCCGCACATGCCGTAGTTGCCCGCGCCGTAGGACGCGCCCAGGTTCACCGTCAGGTGCGGCACGGTCGAGTTCGACACCGCGTTGATCATGAGCGCGCCGTGCTTGATGATGCCGCGCTGCTCGTACTCCGTGCCGACCATGTAGCCGGTGGTGTTCTGGAGGAAGATCAGCGGAGTGTCGGTGGCGTTCGCCAACTGGATGAACTGCGCCGCCTTCTGCGCCTCCTCGCTGAACAGCACCCCCCGGGCGTTGGCCAGCACGCCGACCGGGTAGCCGTGCAACTCGCCCCAGCCGGTCACCAACGCGGTGCCGTAGGTCGGCTTGAACTCGTCGAACTCGCTGCCGTCGAGCACCCGGGCGAGCACCTCGCGCGGATCGAAGGGCACCTTGAGGTCGGAACTGACGATGCCGAGCAACTCCTCCGGGTCGTACTTCGGTGGCTGCGGCATCGGGTTGCGCGGTGCCGGCCCCTGCTTGCGCCAGTTGAGTCGGCGTACGCACTGCCGCGCCAGCCGGATGCCGTCGCGCTCGTCGGTGGCGAGGAAGTCGGCCAGGCCGGAGGTGGTGGCGTGCATGGCGGCACCGCCCAGCGACTCGTCGTCGGCGTCCTCGCCGGTGGCCATCTTCACCAGCGGTGGCCCGGCCAGGTAGACCTGCGAGCGGTCCCGGATCATGATCGTGTAGTCGGACATCCCGGGCACGTACGCGCCACCGGCGGTGGCATTGCCGAAGACCACGCTGACCGTGGGGATCCGTTCCGCCGAGAGCCGGGTCAGGTCGCGGAACACCCGACCGCCCGGAATGAAGATCTCCGCCTGGGTGGGCAGGTCCGCGCCGGCCGACTCGACCAGGTTCACCATCGGCAGCCGGTTGGCCAGGGCGATCTCGCCCGCCCGCCGGGTCTTCGCCAGCGACCACGGGTTCACCGCGCCGCCGCGTACCGTCGGATCGTTGGCGACGATCAGGCACTCCACGCCCTCGACCACGCCGATCCCGGTCACCACGCTGGCCCCGACCGGGAAATCCGTGCCGAACGCGGCGACCGGTGACAGTTCGAGGAACGGGCTGTCCTGGTCGAGCAGCAGTTCGATGCGCTCCCGGGGGAGTAGCTTGCCGCGCCGGTGGTGCCGGGCCACGTACTTCTCGCCACCACCGCCACGGGCGGTGTCGAGCGCGGCGTCCAGCTCGGCGAGGCGTTCCAGCAGTGCGTCCCGGTTGGCGCGGAAAGCCGGCGAGGACGGGTCGATCCCCGTCTGGAGTGTGCTCACAGCGTGCCTTTCGTTCGTGACCGTAGGGCTCGCGAACCCGGCCCACGCTCCGCCCTCACAGGCCCATGCCCTTCGCGACGATCTCGTTCATGATTTCGGTGGTGCCGCCGCCGATGCCGAGGATCCGGGCGTCGCGGTAGTGCCGCTCCACCTCCGCGTCGCGCAGGTAGCCGAAGCCGCCGTGCAGTTGCAGGGCCTGGTCGACGACCCAGTCGGCGGCCGATACCGCCACGTTCTTCGCCATCGCCACCTCGGTCACCACCGGTTCACCCGCGGCCACCCGGGCGGCCACCTGGTGCACGTACGCGCGAGCGGCCTCGGCCCGGGTGTGCATCTCGGCCAGCCGGTGCCGGACCAGCTGTCGGCTCGCCAACGGTCGGCCGAAGGTGGACCGGTCACGACACCAGGCGGTGGCCAGCTCGACACAGCGCTGCGCGATGGCGTACGCCTGGGTGGCCAGGGAGAGTCGCTCGGCGGCGAACTGCTGCATGATCGCCAGGAAGCCGGTCTCCTCCTCGCCGATCCGGTTCCGCACCGGCACGCGTACGTCGACGAAGGAGAGTTCGGCGGTGTCCGAGCAGTGCCAGCCGAGCTTCTCCAGCCGACGCCCGACCGTGAAGCCGGGCGTACCCCGGTCGATCACCAGCAGGGTCAGCGCCCCGCTGCCCGGCACGCCGGTGCAGACCGCGGTGGTCACGAAGTCGGCCCGGACCCCGCTGGTGATGTAGGTCTTCGCGCCGTTTACCACGTAGTGGTCGCCGTCGAGTCGGGCGTGGGTGCGGATGCCCGCCACGTCCGATCCGGTGTCCGGTTCGGTGATGGCCAGCGCGCCGATCATCGAACCGGCAAGCGTCGGCCGGACGTAGCGGTCGATCAGGTCGTGGTCCCTGATCGCCTCCACCGGTTCGGCGGCTGGCCCGGGGAGCCGGCCGCCCCCGCGGGCACCGGCAGCGGCGACCATGTGCGGCAGCGCGATGCCGTGGGTGAACAGGGCGGCCACCAGCCCCGACGAGCCACCCGAGCGGATGATCTCCTCGGTGACGATGATCGAGTCGAGCAGATCGCCGCCGCTGCCGCCGACCACCTCGGGAAAACCGATGCCGAGCAGCCCGATCCGGGCGGCGGTCGCGTGCAGCTCGCGAGGTATCTCGCCAACCCGTTCCCAGTCGGCCAGGTGCGGCAGCACCTCCCGGGTGACGAAGGCGCGGGTCAGCTCCCGCAGCTGTCGCCGTTCGGGGGTGTCGACGATCGTCACGGCCGCACCTCCCGGATGGCCGTCGCCGGTTCGTCGCGCGCCACCAGCTCGGTCGGCAGGTCGACGACCCGGGAGCGGAGCAGCTCGCCGAGGGCCTTGGCCTGCGGGTCGAACCGGGTGGAGGCGGCCACCCCGTCCCCGAGCAGTCCACGGATCACGAAGTTGACGGCCCGCAGGTTCGGCAGTTCGTGGCGTTCGACGGTCAACGGCGCGGTCTCCGGCAGCAGCTCCGCCAGCCGCGCCACGGTGAGCCAGCCACGCAACCAGGTCCAGGTGGCGTCGGTACGCGCCCAGACCCCCAGGTTCGCGTCACCGCCCTTGTCACCCGACCGGGCACCCACCACCTCGCCCAGCGGCCCCCGCCGGGTCGGACCCACCGTCGCCGGGACGGTCTCCTCGGGCGTCGGCTCGGCGGTCACGGTCGCGGTGACCGGCGGTGGGGCGATCGGCAGGCGGGTGCCGTCCGGCAGTACGGCGACGTGGTCGACCGCCTCCTGGGCCACGGTGTCGGCGGTGAACACGCCGTACGGGGTGGCGTCACCGGGCAGGGTGGTCAGGGTGCAGCCCGGGTAGGAGGCCAGGGCCAGCTCGACCGCCGCCGCCGAGAACGCCCGCCCCGCCCGCGCCCGGTCACCGTCCCGCAGGTGTACGTGCAGCAGGGCGCTGGCCGTCTCGGTGTCGGACGAGTCCGGGTGGTCGGTGCGGGCCAGCGTGAACTCCAGCCCCTCCCGACCGACCGCCTCCGTCAGCTGGGCCTGGACCAGCGCCGCCTTGGCCGGGATGTCCAGCCCACAAAGCACGAACGTCATCGAGTTGCGGAAGCCGCCGAGGTTGTTGACGCCGACCTTGAGGGTGTCCGGTGGCGGGGTTCCCCGCACGCCATGGACGAGCACTCGATCCGGGCCCTGCTGGCTCAGCCGTACCGAGTCCAGCCGGGTCACCACGTCGGGGCCCAGGTAGGCCGGCCCCGCCACCTCGTACAACAACTGGGCGGTGACCGTCTCGACGGTGACCGCGCCGCCGGTGCCGGGATGTTTCGTGATCACCGCCGAGCCGTCGGCGCGCAGCTCGGCCACCGGGAATCCCGGCCGCCGCCCGCCGTCGGGCAGCTCGCGGAAGAAGCTGAAGTTGCCCCCGGTCACCTGCGCCCCGCACTCGACGAGGTGCCCGGCGACGGTGGCCCCGGCCAGCGCGTCGAGGTCGCCGCGCCCCCAGCCGAAGCGGGCGATGGCCGGGCCCACGACCAGCGAGGCGTCGGTGACCCGCCCGGTCACCACCACGTCCGCCCCGGCGTCGAGGCAGGCGGCGATGCCGAACGCCCCCAGATACGCGTTCGCGGTCAGCGCGTCCGGCCGGGCCAGGGCGTCACCCTCGACGTACCCGACCTGGACGCGGAGCCCGAGCCGGTCGGCGAGGGCACGGATCGCGGCGGCCAGTCCGGCCGGATTGAGGCCACCGGCGTTGGTGACCAGGGCGACCCGGTGGTCGAGCGCGGTGCCGAGGCAGCCCTCCAGCTGCCGCAGGAACGTCTTCGCGTAGCCCAGGTCGGGGTCACGCATCCGGTCCCGACCCAGGATGAGCATGGTCAACTCGGCCAGGTAGTCGCCGGTCAACACGTCCAGCTCGCCGCCGTCGAGCATCTCCTGCCAGGCGGAGAACCGGTCGCCGTAGAAGCCGGAGGCGTTGCCGATCCGCAGTACGTCGTCCATCAGCACCACCTACGGGTCACGGTCACTGTCTGCGGCGCGGTCACGGGGCCACCTCGCGTGGGGCGCGGCTGACACCGGGCGGACCGGCGAATGCCTGGGCCACGTCGAGCCAGCCGTCGGCGACCGGCCCGGTGGCGATCAGGGCGAGGTCGGCGCGGTGCCGACGCCGGGTCACCAGCAGACAGAAGTCGAGCGCCGGGCCGGTGACCCGGTCGGCTGCGTGCGCCGGACCGAAGGCCCAGGTGCCGCCGTCGGGCGCGGTCAGCTCCACCCGTACCGGTGTCGTGGGTACCGGCCGGCCATGGGTGGCGAAACTGTGCCCGACGGTACGGAAGCCGAGGTACGCGATGTGTCGCAGCCGGTCGGTGGCGGGGCGGGTGACGCCGAGCGCCTCGGCCACGTCCTCGCCGTGTGCCCAGGTCTCCATGATCCGGGCGGTCGCCATCGAGGCCGGTGACATGCGAGTGCCGTACCAGGGCAGCTTCTCCCCGGCGGGGGCGGCGACGAGGGCGGCGGCGAGCGCCGCGCGACCGGCACGCCAGCGGGGCAGCAGCCGGTCGGGCGAGTCGAGGAAGGCCGTCGCACCGTCGTCGACCAGCCGGGCGAGATCAGCGGCGGCGGTGACCGAGGCGTAGAAGGCGTCGGCGTCGGTCGCGGCCAGCCGGGCCACGTGGTCCGTCCAAGCCAGGTGGGCGATCTGGTGGGCGATGGTCCAGCCCACGGCGGGGGTCGGCCGCGCCCACTCCTGCGGCGGCAGTGGCGAGACGAGCGCGTCGAGCTGCTCGGACTCGATGGCCAGGTCCGTGAGCAGGTCGGTCAGGTCGACCATGGCACCTCCGGGGCGGGGTCAGGGTGCGGTGTCGGTGTGGGCGAGCAGCGTGGCGAGCTGGGTCTTCCAGGCGTGCAGCAGGGTGGTCCGGCGGGCCGAGTCGTCGCTGAGCAGGTTGGCCACGCCGAGGCCGCGCAGCAGGTCCAGGGTGGCCTGCACGGCCTCGCGTACGCCCGGCCGTCGCTCGTCGACGCCGAGCAGCTCGACGGTCAGCCGGTGCATCTCGCGGCCGATGCGGGCTTCGAGGGGGAGGAGGGCGGCACGTAGTTCGGCGTCGGTGCGGGCGGCCACCCAGAGTTCGAGGGCGGCGACGAAAAGTGGCCCGGTGAAGGCGGCGGCGAGCAGGTCCACCACCCGGTCCAGCCGGTCGGCGCCGGTGGGCAGGGCATCGGCCTCGGCGCGCAGCTCGACCGCACGCCGTTCGGCGAGGTAACCGACGGCGGCGGTGACCAGGGCGGTCCGGGTCGGGTAGTGGTGCAGCTGCGCCCCCCGGGAGACGCCGGCCCGCGCCGCCACGACGGTGGTGGCGGTGCCGGACCAGCCATGCTCGACCAGGCAGTCGACGGTCGCCTCCAGCAGCCGGGCCCGGGTGGCACGGCTGCGCTCCTGCTGAGGGACTCGGGTCGATGCGGCGGACATGCGGACAGCCTGCCGGTCGAAAAACAAACAGTCAAGACTGACTTTTTTTGTGTGGCCACAAACGACCACGCGGGTGCCGACGCCGTGCGTCGACACCCGCGTGGGTGATGGTCAGTAGGTCAGACCCGCGCGCGTCGGGCCAGCCGCTCCGGGTCGAGGATGATGATGCTCTTGCCGTCCAGCCGGAGCCAGCCGCGCGAGGCGAAATCCGCGAGAGCCTTGTTGACCGTCTCCCGGGAGGCGCCGACGAGCTGGGCGATCTCCTCCTGGGTCAGGTCGTGCGTCACCCGCAGCACGCCGCCGTCGCGGGTGCCGAAGCGGCCCGCCATCTGGAGCAGGTTCTTGGCGACGCGGCCGGGCACGTCGGTGAAGATCAGATCGGCGAGGGCGTCGTTGGTCCGGCGTAGCCGTCGGGCCAGCACCCGCAGCAACTGCTCGGCGATCTCCGGCCGGTTGTTCAGCCACGGCCGCAGCGCCTGCTTGCGCAGCCGGGCCAGGCGGCTGTCCGTCACCGCGGTCGCGGTCGCCGTACGCGGACCCGGGTCGAAGAGCGACAGCTCGCCGACCATGTCCGACGGGCCCATCACGGCGATCAGATTCTGCCGCCCGTCCGCGGCCCGTCGGCCGACCTTGATCTTCCCGGACAGCAGGATGTAGAGACTGTCGCCGGGCTCGCCCTCGTTGAAGACGACCTCGCCCTTGCGGACCTCGATCGTCTCCATCTCCTTGGCGAGCGCCTCGGCCGCCTCCGGGTCGACACCCTGGAAGATCCCGCTGCGGGCCAGTACCTCGTCCATCGCGCACCTCCGGTTGCGCGTGCCGTCTGCTCGGCCGGGTCCGCCGTCCGCTGATCCCTCGCGCGCCGACCAGTCTAGGCGCACGTGAGCAGGAATCAGAGGTGCACCCCTGGAATCTTGATCGTTGGGCGTAACCTCCGCGTCGCGATCACTCTTTAGAATCCCGCGCCTGGTCAGGCCGGGGTCGGCGGGTCGGCTACCGGGCCGTAGGGTCACCGCGTGCTGCACGAGCCTGAGCTGACCGGTCGCCGCGAGGACGAACGCGACATTCCGGTACTCATCTGGCGGGCCGAGCGACCACTGCGGGCGGTCAGTTCCGCCCCGCTCGGCGGTGGGATCGGCCTACGGCGGTGGGTGGTGAACGCGACGGTGCCCATGTCGTACGACCGGGACGACCCCGCCGCCCACCTGGCCGACCTGGCCCGGGGGTTCGGCCTGGACGGGCCCGGTGTGGGCCTGCTGACCGGGGTCGACGTGGCCGAGGTGATCCGGTGGACCGACACCGGCGTGCAGGTCTGGGCCACCGTCGGTCTGGGCACTCCGGTACCGGCGGCGGCACCCACCGTGGCGGCGTCGGCGCAGCCGGTCGGCACGGTCAACATCGTGGCGTACGTCCCGGTACGACTCAGCGACGCGGCACTGGTCAACGCGGTCGCCACGGCCACCGAGGCGAAGGCGCAGGCGATCGCGGAACTGGGGCTGCCCGGCACCGGTACGCCGACGGACGCCGTCGCCGTCCTCTGCCCACCGGACGGTCCACCCGACGCCTACGGCGGCCCCCGCTCCACCTGGGGAGCACCGCTGGCCCGCGCGGTGCACGCGGCCGTGCTGGCGGTGGGGCGCGACACCGTCGTGCCATGGTCGGATCGGCTCCAGGGCTGAAACTCCCCACCCGATCGGCGGTCGTTTCCGCGATACCCGAACGGTAGGGTCGCCCACGATGTACGCTGCCGCCCCCCGTACGCCTCGGCCCCGCCGCCGCGCCCTGACCGCGTTGGGGGCGCTACTCGCCGTCCTCCTCGTCACCGGCTGCGCCAGCACAGACGAGGGGCCGATCTGGCAACCCGGTACCGGCGGCGGCGTAGGTGCGCCGGTCGAGTCCGCCACCCCCAAGGTGAAGAAGATCTCGCTCTCCGCCACCGGGGACATCGTCATGGCCATGGCGCCGAACCGACTGCCACCGAACAACGGCAAGGGCTTCTTCGACTCGGTGAAGAAGGCGCTCGCCGCGGACCTGGTGATGGGCAACCTGGAAGAGCCGTTGACGGTGGACACCGGGACCGGCAAGTGCGGTGCCGAATCCACCCGCTGCTTCCAGTTCCGAGCTCCGCCGGAGTACGCCGCGCACCTCGCCGACGCCGGGTTCGACCTGCTCAACCAGGCCAACAACCACGGGTACGACTTCGGGCCGAAGGGCTACGAGAACACCCAGCGGGCACTGGAGGAGCACGGGCTGGCGCACACCGGCGCCCCCGACCAGATCACCGTCGTCGAGGTGAAGGGCGTCAAGGTCGCGGTCGCCGGCTTCTCGTCGTACCGCTGGTCGAACAGCCTGGTCGACATCCCGGCGGCGAAGAAGGTGATCGAGAAGGCCGCCGACCAGGCCGACATCGTGGTGGTGCAGGTGCACATGGGCGCCGAAGGGTCGGAGATGACGCGGGTGCGGCCCGGCACGGAGATGTTCCTCGGCGAGAACCGGGGCGACCCGATCAAGTTCTCCCGCGCGATGATCGACGCCGGCGCGGATCTGATCGTCGGGCACGGCCCGCACGTGCTGCGCGGCATGGAGTTCTACAAGGGCAGGCTGATCGCGTACAGCCTGGGCAACTTCGCCGGTGGCGGCAACTCGCTGAGCAACAACGGTCGACTCGGCTGGGGCGGCGTGCTGAAGGTGTCCCTCGAAGCCGACGGCACCTGGGCCGGTGGCTCCTTCATCTCCACCTACATGGACGGGGCCCGCAAGCCGACGATCGACCCCGACGACCGTGGTCTCGGACTGCTCCGCCAGCTCACCAAGCAGGACTTCGCGGAGACCGGAGCCCGGTTCACCGACTCCGGCAAGATCAGCCCGCCCGACCCGGAGTGACCGGTCGCCCGACGCAGGCTGTCCGGACCGGTCGGACCGGCGACGTAGGCTGGCCGTCGTGACCAGAAGCGCCACCGAAACCGACCTGGGTCGCACCCGTCGTGCGCGGCGGATCGGCCGCGTGCTGACCGAGACGCACCCCGACGCGCACTGCGAACTCGACCACCGCAGCCCGCTGGAACTGGCCGTCGCGACCATCCTGTCGGCCCAGTGCACGGACAAGAAGGTCAACGAGGTCACGCCGAAGCTGTTCGCCCGCTACCCGACCGCCGCCGACTACGCCGGTGCCGACCGTGGTGAGCTGGAGGAGCTGATCAGGCCGACCGGGTTCTACCGCAACAAGACCAACTCGCTGATCCAGCTGGGTCAGGCGCTGGTCGAGCGCTACGACGGCCAGGTTCCCCGTCGGCTGGCCGACCTGGTCACCCTGCCCGGGATCGGTCGCAAGACCGCCAACGTCATCCTCGGCAACGCCTTCGACGTGCCCGGCATCACCGTCGACACCCACTTTCAGCGCCTGGTGCGGCGGTGGGGGCTGACCGGTGAGACCGACCCGGTCAAGATCGAACACGAGATCGGGGCGATGTTCCCGAAGCGCGACTGGACCATGCTGTCGCACCGGATCATCTTCCACGGCCGCCGGGTCTGCCACGCCCGCAAGCCCGCCTGCGGCGCGTGCACGCTGGTGAAGCTCTGCCCCTCGTACGGCACCGGGCCGACCGAGCCAGCCGCCGCGGCGAAGCTGCTCAAGGGCCCCCGCGCCCGTGACCTCGCCGTCGCCGCCGGAGTCGACCCCGAGCTGGTTCCGGCGCAGGCGGTGCGAGCGGAGGCGCCGTGATCCGTCGACTGGCCCTGATGTCCCTGCCGCTGCTGCTGCTCGGGACTGTGGCGTGTACGCCCGACCGCGACCAGCCCTCCGCCGCCGGGCCGAGCACGAGCAGCAGCCGGCCGTCCCCGTTCGAGGACTGCACCTCCCTCGTCGCCGAGCCCGGTGCGGCCACCGACGGCACCTCGAAGGGGGACCGGTTGCCCGAGTTGACCCTCACCTGCTTCACCGGCGGCGCCCCGGTCGACCTGCGCGACATCCCCGGCCCGGCGGTGATCAACATATGGGCCTCCTGGTGCCCGCCGTGCCGTAAGGAACTGCCCGCCTTCCAACGGCTCAGCGAGCAGACCGAGGGGCGGCTGCGGGTGATCGGGGTGAACACCCAGGACAGCCGCAGCGCCGCCCAATCCATCGGCGAGGACTTCGGCGTACGGTTCCCGATGCTGTTCGACCAGGGCAAGGCGTTCCAGCGGGCCCTGGAACGCAGCGCGTTCCCGATGACGGTGTTCGTGGGCGCCGACGGCGGCATCCGGCACATCGACACCTCGGGCGCCCTCGACGACGCCCAACTCGCCGAACTCATCCGGCAGCACCTCGACATCTCGGTACCGGCGTGAGCGAGGTGCCAGCCAGCGTGAACCCGGGCCGGGAGGCGTCCGACGCGCCATGGCCGGTGCCGGGCTGGCTCAACCCGCTGCTGGGTCGGCTGGGCACCGCCCGTACGGAGGACTTCACCCAGCTCCCGACGCCGGAGCACGGCGGCCGGGAGAGCGCCGTGCTGGTGCTGCTCGGCGAGGACGCCGCCACCGGCCCGGACGTGCTGGTCCTCCAGCGGGCCGCGACCCTGCGCAACCATGCCGGCCAACCTGCGTTTCCCGGCGGCGCGGCCGATCCGGAGGATGCCGACGCGGCGGCGACGGCGCTGCGCGAGGCGAACGAGGAGGTCGGGCTCGACCCGGCCAGCGTGACCGTGCTGGCCCAGCTGCCGAGGCTGTGGATACCGGTCAGCGACTTCGTGGTGACCCCGGTACTCGCCTGGTGGCACACGCCGCACCCGGTCGACTCCCGGGATCCGGCCGAGGTGGCACACGTCGCCCGGCTGCCGATCGCCGAGCTGGTCGACCCGGACAACCGGGTGCGGGTACGCCATTCGAGTGGCTGGATCGGCCCGGCCTTCTCGGTACGCGGAATGCTGGTCTGGGGGTTCACCGCCGGGGTGCTGGCGGCGCTGTTGGAGATGGGCGGCTGGAGCCGTCCGTGGCCGCGCAGCCGGGTGATCGACCTGCCGCCGGTCGGTGCCTCGCCCGCCCCGTCGGCCGGTACCGACGAGGTCGACGAGAGCGCGCTGCGCTGATCTGACCGTCACCTTCCGCAAGCGATCGTCTTCGCGCGAGCCCTGGGCCCGTAGGCTTGAGCTGTGTCGGCCGTGGATCTCGTCCTGCTGTTGCTCATGCTCGTGTTCGCGATCAGCGGATACCGACAGGGGTTCGTGATCGGGGTGCTCTCGTTCTCCGGGTTCTTTCTCGGCGCCCTGATCGGTTTGCAGGTGGGTCCGATGCTCGCCCAGCAGTTCGTGGACAGCGGCACCCGGGTGTTGATCTCGCTGGTGGCCATCTTCGGTCTGGCGGTGGTGGGCCAGGCGTTGGCCGGCTGGCTCGGGTCACACCTGCGCCGCACCATCGCCAGTGACGTGGGGCGGCGGGCCGACGACATCGGTGGCGCGTTCGTCTCCCTCTTCGCGGTGCTGCTGGTCGCCTGGCTGGTCGCGGTGCCGCTCGGCTCCTCCTCGCTGCCCTGGCTCGCCGCCTCGGTGCGCAGCAGCGCGCTGCTCAACGTGGTGGACCAGGTGCTGCCCGACCAGGCACAGCAGCTCTCCACCGCGCTGCGCGACACCGTCGACACCAACGGCTTCCCGGACGTCTTCGATGGGCTGCGACGTACCCAGGCCCGGCAGGTCGAACCGCCGGACCCGGCACTCGCCGGCTCCGAGGTGGTCAGCAACGGGCAGCGCTCGGTGGTGAAGGTGCTCGGGTCGGCACCGAGTTGCTCGCGGCGGATCGAGGGATCCGGTTTCGTGTACGCCGACGACCGGGTGATGACCAACGCGCACGTGGTCGCCGGCACCCGCTCGGTCGCGGTGGAACTGGGTGGGGACCGGTACGACGGCGAGGTGGTCGTCTACGACCCCGACCGGGATCTGGCCGTGCTCTACGTGCCGGGGCTGCCCGGCCCGTCGATGCGGTTCGCCGCCGGCAACGCCGGCATCGGAGCGGACGCCATCGTGCTCGGGTTCCCGCTCGACGGGCCGTACAACGCCCAGTCGGCGCGGATCCGCGACGTCGACCGGATCACCGGGCCGGACATCTACTCGTCCGGGAACGTGACCCGGGAGATCTACACCATCCGGGCCCTGGTCCGCAGCGGTAACTCCGGTGGCCCGTTGGTCTCCGCCAACGGCCTGGTGCTCGGGGTGATCTTCGCGGCGGCGGCTGACGACCCGAACACCGGGTTCGCGGTCACCGCCGCCGAGGCCCGACCGGTGGCGCTGGCCGGTGCCGAACGCACCCGGGGCACCGACACCGGCGACTGCACCTGACCAGCACCGGCCAGGTCAGTGCGACCGGGCCTGGGGTACGTCCCGGCTCGGCCAGACGGCGAACGCGGTGGCGGTGGCGACGACCACCGCGGCTCCGAGTAGCCACCCGGCCAGCACGTCGCTGCTCCAGTGCACCCCGAGCGCGACCCGGCTGAACCCGGTCACCAGGGCGATCGACAGCGCCCCCAGCCAGAGCACCGCACGGGCGGCCGAGCGGGTTCTGGTCCGGGGCAGGAAGACCACCAGCAGCACTCCGGCGGCGAGCATCGCGTTCAGCGCGTGGCCCGACGGGAAGGCCAAACCGGGTGCCTGTGCCACCGGGTCGGGCAGATCCGGTCGCGGCCGACCGACGAGGAGTTTGAGCAGCGGCCCGAGCAGGCCGCCGAGCACCATCGTGGTGCCGACCCAGACGGCGAGCCGTCGGGCGCCGTCACGGGCCAGCCAGATCACCAGGAACAGCGCGGCGGCCCGCAGGGGCATCGGCGCGAAGGCGTCGGTCCAGAAGCTCACCGCCCGGACCCAGCCCGGGTGGTCCAGGGCGTACCCGTGCAGCTGCGTGGTGATGGCCAGATCGAGTCGACGCAGCGGTGACCGGTTCGTCAGCACCAGCGTGGCGATCAACGTGAACGACGCGAGCAGCAGCACGCTGGCGGCCGCCGGTGCCCACCGTGCGCCTGACAGGTCGGCCCGCCGTCGGCGACCGTCCGGGCCGGAGGACGGTGCCGGGCCGACCCGTTCGAAGGTGTCCACGACGATGGTTGTACCCAGCCGGACGCCCGTACCTCGTCAAGATGCGCGAATTCGGGTACCTCAGTGGTGGTCGGCTCAGCGGGACGACTGCCGGAACCGGCGCACCATCAGCACCGCCCCGGTGAGCAGCGCGACGAAGATGGCCGCCCCGATCCAGAGCCGCTCCGAGCTGGCGTCGTCCTGCGAACCGGCGGCCCGCGCCTGCCACTGGGTCTCCTGCCGAGACCCGGTCAGACCGAGCTGCTCCGCGTCGGGATCATCCGCCGAGGTGGCCCCGGGCGCGGGGCCGAAACCGACCACCCCCGGCGGATCGTTGTCGTCCAACGGGTTCCGATGCACCAGCGGCACCTCCGCCGTCAACGCCGCGACCGGGTCGACCAGGCCGTACCCGAACCGCTCGTCCCGACCGGTGGGCCCGATGTCCTTCGCCGTGGCCAACAGCCGGTTCACCACATCCCCGGCGGACATCTCCGGGTAGCGCGACCGCACCAGGGCGGCGGTGGCGGCGACCAGCGGTGCCGCGAAGCTGGTGCCCTGCACCCGCCAGTAGCCACCGGGAGGACGGGCACCCACCAGCCCGCTGGCAGGAGCGGTGAGGACCGTGGCGCGACCGGTGATCGCGCCGCTCCACAGGTTGTCGCTGTTGCGCTCCAGCCCGGAGACCGCGATGACGCCGGGCTCACGGGCCGGGTACCACACCTTCGCCTCGGGCGAGGTGGCGAGATTGCCGGTGCAGGCGACCACCACCACGTCCCGGGCGAAGGCGTAGTCGATCGCGGCGGCCAGGGCCGCGCTGTCGCCGTTGCCGCCGAGGGAGAGGTTGATCACCTTCGCGCCGTTGTCCACCGCCCATCGCACGCCCTTGGCCACGATCAGCGCGTCGTCGTAGCGGTTCTCCGCGTCGAGAACCCGCACCGGCAGGATCCGGGCGTCCGGCGCGAGACCCACCACACCCCGACGGTCGTCGTTGCGCCCCGCGATCAGACCGGCCACCGTCGTGCCGTGTCCGACCGGATCCGGTTCGGTCGCCTCGTCCGGCGTGACCAGGTCGAGGCCCGGCAACACCCGCCCGACCAGGTCCGGGTGGGAACCGTCCACCCCGGAGTCGATCACGGCCACCACCACACCGCGACCGGTCGAGGTACGCCAGGCTGTCCGTGCGCCCAACTTGTCGAGCTGCCACTGCTCGTCGCGGACCTGATCGGCACGTTGCGTCGAGTCGGGGTTGTGGGCCACCGGCGTGCCGTACGCGGGAGCGTGGATTGGCACTGCGGTGGCGGGCACGACCGCGATGGCGACCGACAGCACAGAGGCGGCCGCCGCGAGCAGCGCCCGGTTGGCGAACCGGCCCGCCGTCGGTAGCCCGCTGTACCGCAGCCTGGTCACATCCTCAGCCATTCGTCGCAGGACACATGACGATCGGAGATTACCGGTTCCATCCCGCCTACAGGGACGTTCCGTGGAGTCGACATCACTGTGGCGGTAGATGCGCCAGTTGGATCAGGCGTACCCCCTCGCGTCGGGTGAACAGCCGACCGCGTCCGGGTGGCAGCGGGCCCGGCCGGACCGGACCGACCAGGGCACCCTCTTCCGGGCTTCCCGACATCACCAGGCCCGAGGTGGACAGTTCTCGTAACCGCTGCACCACCGGCTCGTACTGGGCGCGGGCCGCGCCACCGCACCGGCGCGCCAGCACCAGGTGCAGCCCGACGTCACGGGCGTGCGGCAGGTGCTCCTCCAACGCCCGCAACGGGTTCGCCGGGCCGCTCGCCACCAGGTCGTAGTCGTCGACCAGCACGAACAACTCCGGGCCGGACCACCACGACCGGTCCCGCAACTGAGCCGGACTGACCTGTGGGCCCGGTGCGCGGTCCTGGAGATAGCCGGCGGCCGATTCGATCAGGTCAGTGGTGTGCGCCGCCGTGGTGCCGTAGCCGATCAGGTGTTCCGTGGCGATGGTGCCCAGCAGGCTGCGCCGGTAGTCAACCATGATCACCCGGGCCTGCTCCGGCGTGAACCGGGTGACGATCGAGGTGGCCAGAGCACGCAGGAACGACGACTTGCCGCTCTCGGCGTCGCCGTAGACCACCAGGTGCGGTTCGGTGCCGAAGTCGAGGAGCACCGGACGTAGATCCGCCTCGGCGACGCCGACCGGGATCCGCAGCCCCGTCGCGGCGTCGAGGTCGAGGTCCGCGTACGGCAACACCGCCGGGAGCAACCGGACCCGGGGCGCGGCCGGGCCGGACCACGCGTCGCCCACCTGCTTGACCAGCGCTGCGGTGTCCGCTCCGGCGGTGCGGGGCAGGGCGGTGAGGAAGTGCAGGCCCTCCGCGGTGACGCCCCGCCCGGGGGTCTGCTCCGGCACCTGGGCCGCCGCGCGTCGGGCGACCAGTGAATCGGACGGGTCGCCGAGCCGCAGCTCCAACCGGGAACCGAACAGATCCCGGATGCCCGGCCGGAAGTCCAGCCACCGCACTGCGGTGGCCACCACGTGCAGGCCGTACGACAGGCCCCGGGTCGCCAGGTCGGTGATCAGTGGCTCCAGGTCGTCGTACTCGGCACGCAGGGTCGTCCACCCGTCCACGACGAGGAACACGTCGCCGAACAGGTCGGTGTCGTCCGCGTCGGTGCGGCCGCCACGACGCTGCCGCCAGCTGGCCATCGACTCCACACCCAGTTCGGCGAAGCGGCGCTCCCGCTCGGCGAGCAGGGTGGACATCTCGCCCACCGTGCGGCGTACGACGGTGGGGTCGGCCCGTCCGGTGACCCCACCGACGTGCGGCAGGTCGCGCACCGAGGCGAGCCCGCCGCCGCCGAAGTCGAGGCAGTAGACCTGCACCTCGGCCGGTGTGTGGGTGAGGGCCAGCGCGCAGATCAGCGTACGCAGCGCGGTGGACTTGCCGCTCTGCGTGCCACCCACCACCGCGACGTGCCCGGCCGCGCCGTCCAGCGCCAACCAGAGCACGTCCCGGCGTTGCTCGAACGGTCGGTCGATGACGGCCACCGGGACCTGGAGACCGCCGTGCAACTCGGGATTGCCGAAGGTCAGCCCGCGAGCCGGATCGACCGTGAGCGGACCCACCAACTCGTCCATGGCCGCAGGGGCGTCCAGCGGCGGCAGCCACACCTGGTGCGCTGGCGTGCCCTGCCCGGCGAGCCGGTCGACCAGCAACCGCAGCAGGGTCTCCGTGACGTCCGCCTCGTCCTTGACCTCCGGTGGTGCGGGCGGCTGCGGCACCGGCGTGAGATGGGTGGAGAAGGTGAGCAGCCGGGGACGTTCGGTTTCGGCCGCGCCGGTGGGCAGGACGCGTCGGCGCACCGGGCCGGAGACGTACGCGGTCTTGAACCGCACCAGCGGTTCGGTGCCGAAGCGCAGGTATCCGTGCCCCGGCGACGGGGGTAACTCGTGCGCGTCGGGTACCCCGAGCACCGTACGGGACTCCAGCGAGGAGAAGGTCCGCAGACCGATCCGGTACGACAGGTGGGTGTCCAGCCCGCGCAGGCGTCCCTCCTCCAGCCGCTGACTCGCCAGCAGCAGGTGCACCCCGAGGGACCGGCCCAGTCGGCCGATCTGGACGAACAGGTCGATGAAGTCGGGCTTGGCCGAGAGCAGTTCGGAGAACTCGTCGCAGATCAGCAGCAGCGACGGCAGCGGCGCGAGTGGGTTCCCGGCCGCCCGGGCCCGCTCGTAGTCGCGCAGGCTGGCGAAGTTGCCGGCGCGGCGCAGCAGTTCCTGCCGACGGACCAGCTCGCCGTTGATCGCGTCGACCATCCGGTCCACCAGGGGCAGGGCGTCAGCCAGGTTGGTGATCACGGCGGCGGTGTGCGGCAGCCGGTCGAAGGGGGCGAAGGTGGCCCCGCCCTTGAAGTCGACGAGCACGAAGTTGAGCTGCTCGGCGGAGTGGGTGGCGGCCAACCCGAGCACCAGCGTACGAAGCAGCTCGGACTTGCCGGAGCCGGTCGCCCCGATCAGCAACCCGTGCGGGCCCATGCCGCCCTGCGCCGACTCCTTCAGGTCCAGCTCGACCGCGCCGCCCTCCACCCCGACGCCGATCGGCACCCGCAGCCGGTCCCGAGCCGATCTCGGGAGCCAGCCCTGTTCGGCGGTGAAGCCCTCCGGATCGCCGATACCGAGCAGCTCCGGCAGACCCGGCTCGGTACCGGGTGCGGGACCGGCGTCCCGGGCTGCGGCCAGCCGCAGCGGTGCCAGCCGCCGCGCCACCGCCTCGGCCTCGGCGATCTCCAACGCATCGGCCGTGCCGACCTCGGCCGGACCGTCTGAGGAGCGTGACCGCAGTCGGCCGTCGCGTAGCTCCAGCAGCAGGGCGAACCGGTCGAGCAGTCGCGGTGGCGCAGTGTCCAGGTCGACCAGGGTCACCGCGTCGATGCCGCCGTCACCGACCAGTTCGGTGGCGCCGGTGAGGTCACCGCCGTCGAGCACGATCACCACGTGCGGCCCGTCCGTGACCAGCCCGGCCGGGTTGAACCTCGACCGGCTGGCCAGCACCCCGTCGAGCAGCCGTTCCAGCTCCACCGCCGAGCTGGCCACCAGCCGTACCGGACCGAGGGCGTCGGTGCGGGTCGGGTGCTGCGCGTGGGGTAACCACTTGACCCACTCCCAGGCGTCGCGGCGTTCCGGCCCGGCACAGACGGCGATCATCAGCTCGTCCGGGGCGTGGAAGACGGCGAGCTGGGTGAGCATGGCCCGGGTCAGCGCCTGCGCGGCCGGTGTCCCGGTGGTCCCGGCCGGGGTGGCCCGGACGAAGACCCGGGCGAAACTGCGCAACGACAGGGCCACCGGCAGGTCGGGCACCACCGAGTACGCGTCGAGGAAGCGGCGCAGCGCGCCGGCCGTCATCGGCTCCAGTTCCTCCAGTGGACCGGTGACCGGTGGTATCAGCGGCGTGGCCAGGGTCTGCGGCCCGACGGCTATCCGGACCACCGCGAAGTCCGGATCGGCGGGTCGCCGCTCCCAGAGCCGGTGACTGTGCACCGTCGACCAGAGCAGCGACGGGTCGGGATGCCGGTAACAGAGGCCGGCGCGCTGCCGGGCTGCGGTCTGCCGCACCTGCCGACGCAGGGTCGCCAGGTGCCGCAGGTACTCCCGGCGGGCGGCCATCATCTCGGACTTCCTCGGGCTGCCCGACGCGTTGCCCCAGGAGGTCGCCAGCATCGCCAACGAGGAGAGGCCGAACATGCCGCCGACCACGTACGCGTAGGCACCGTCGCCCCGGCCGAACATCATCGCCATCGCCACCGTGCCGCCGAGCATCGGCAACACCATCAGCAGCTGGTGCCAACGGGTGCCGGTGGCGGCCGGAATCTCCGGGGGTGCCTGCACCGGCAGGTCACCGACGGGTATCTCGGGCGCTGGGCGTCGGGCCGGTCGTCGCACGACGACAGTGGACACTCGACCCTCCTGACTGCGCACCGTGACCCGAGCCTGGCTCATCGTAGGTAAAGTCCTGTCGTCCGCGCAGCAGCAGACCCCGCTCGGGATGGAGATCGGTCAATGACAGTCGGGCTGGCCCGGGTCACCGTCAGCACACCCCGACGGCGGGTCGACGTGGCGCTACCGGAGCAGGTCCCCCTCGCCGAGCTGCTGCCCGAGGTGCTGCGTCACGCCGGTGACGGGCTCGCCGACGACGGGGAACAGCACGGTGGCTGGCTGCTCCGCCGCTCCGACGGCAGCGTGCTGGTCGGTGGGCAGGCGTTGGCCGCCCAGGGAATCCGCGACGGCGAGGTGCTGCATCTGGTGCCGGCGCGTACCGAGTGGCCGGAGTTCGAGTACGACGACGTCGTGGAGGCCGTCGCCGACGCGGCCCGGCGGCAGGGTGGGGCCTGGTCGCCCGGGGCGACCCGGGTGGCGGCGCTGGTCGGTGCCGGTGTTCCGCTCACCGTCGGCCTGCTCGCCCTGCTCGCGGGTGGGCCGGAAGACCCGACCGGTTGGCTGGCCGCGACCGTCGCGGCCGGTCTGCTGGTGCTGACCGGCACCGTGCTGTCCCGGGCGCACGGCGACGGGTTGGCCGGTGCCACCGTCGGCGGGTACGCGTTGCCCTACGCGGCGCTGGCCGGTGCCCTCGCCGTCAGTTCGGGCGACCCGGTCGGGCCGATCGGTGCGCTGCGTTGGGTGGGCGCGCCGGAGCTGCTCGCCGGTTCGGTGGCGCTGCTGCTGGCCTCGGTGCTGGGGCTGTTCGGAGTGGCCACCCGACTGCGGATCTTCGTGGCCGGCACGGTGGTGGGCGTGGGCGGCGGAGCAGCCGCCCTCGGTGCCCTGCTGCTCGGTCCGGCGGGCGCGGCAGCGGTCCTGCTCTGCGGACTGACCTTCGCCGTCGGGGCCGTTCCGCTGCTGGCCATCCGGCTGGGCCGGGTGCCGTTGCCGCCGACGACCCTGCCGACCGAGCCGGCCGACGACGCGGATCGGGTGCGCGACCTGCCGGATCGGGGCCGGGTCTACGCGGCCGTGGCCCGGACCGAGGAGATGCTCACCGGCATGCTGATCGGCCAGGCCGCGTTGGCCGGGGGCGCGGCGGTGATCCTGGTCAGCACCGGTGACGTCGCCGGTCGGCTGCTGGTCGGGGTGGCCTCGGCGGTGCTGCTGCTCCGCGCCCGGCTGTTCACGACCGTCCGGCACCGGGTCGCGCCGGTGCTCGCCGGGCTGGCCGGGTACGCGGTCCTCGGCGGGGTGCTGGCCGGAGCCGTCGACGCCACACTCCGGTTGACCCTGGTCGTCGGCGGCTTGCTGGTCGCGCTCCTGGTGGTGGCGGGTGGCACCACGTACGCCCGTCGGCCGGTCTCGCCGTACGTCGGGCGGATCGCCGACCTCGCCGACACCCTGCTGGTGGTTTCCGTGGTGCCGATCGCCTGCGCGGTGCTCGGCCTGTACGAGCGAGCCCGGGGACTGCTCGGTTGAGCGGCTCCCCGGGCTCGTCGAACCGTCAGTGGGTGGACTCGCCGCGCTCCTCGGCCTCCCGGGCCCGCCGGTACGAAGCCTGGATCTCAGCCTCGGCCTCGGTACGCCCCACCCAGGTCGCACCCTCGACCGACTTGCCCGGCTCAAGATCCTTGTACACCTCGAAGAAGTGCTGGATCTCCAACCGGTCGAACTCGCCGAGGTGGTGGATGTCGCGCAGGTGCTCCTGCCGGGGGTCCTCGTAGGGGACGCAGAGGACCTTGTCGTCGCCGCCCTTCTCGTCCGTCATCCGGAACATGCCGATCGTGCGGCACCGGATCAGGCAGCCCGGAAAGGTCGGCTCGGGCACCAGCACCAGGGCGTCCAGCGGATCGCCGTCCTCGCCCAGGGTGCCCTCGATGAAGCCGTAGTCGGCTGGGTACTGCGTGGAGGTGAAGAGGGTACGGTCCAGCCGGATCCGCCCGGTCACGTGGTCCACCTCGTACTTGTTGCGGTGACCCTTGGGGATCTCAACCGTGACGTCGAAATCCATCTGCACGCTCCCTCGTTGGCCCACGCTGGCTTGACGGAACCGGCGGCGGAACAGGGTGGGCGAATGCCAACCCGTGGACTCCGGCCGCCGCATAGTCTTCGGACCGAAGTAGTGTCACCCAGGCCGGTTCCCGGTGGCGGAGGAGGGGGTCGTGGGGAGGGAAGATTCACACTACCGTCCCGGCGGCCCCGTCGAGGGCGGGGACAGCCAACCGCCGGTGAAGCCGGCGGCCGGACGGGTGCCGGTGCCGGAGGCGCAGGTCCTCCGGCCGCAACCGTCGACGCCTTCGGTCGTGCCGACCTCCGCCGACCGCCCCGCGCCGAACCCTCTCCCGGCGGAACCAGCCGCCCCGCCGCCGGAGCCGCCCGCGTCGTCGCCGGAGCCGCCCGCCGCGCCGGTGAGCCCGGCGGCGGGGATGCCACCGACCGACCCGACCGGCAAACCGCCTGCCGACCCGCCGCCACCCGTCGGGATGGCACCGCGTCGGCGGCTGCCGCTGGTGCTCGCCGCCGTGGTGGTACTCGTGCTGGTCGCGGTGGGCCTGGTCGTGGTCCGGCCCGGGCCGGTGGGCCGATGGCTGGGCGAGACGCCGACGACCCCGGCAGCCACCGCGACTGGTGAACCCGCTCCGGTCGCGGTGCTCGCCGCCGCCGACCTCGCCGCGCCACCGCCCACCACGGACGGGCTGCGCGCCGCGCTCGAACCGTTGGCCGATGACACCGCCCTGGGCGGTCGGGTCAACATGGCGGTGGCCGACGCGCTGACCGGGGAGATGCTCTTCGAGCGGGGCGGCGGCGAAGGGACCGTGCCGGCCTCGGTGACCAAGCTGTTGACCGCGGTCACGGTGTTGACCGCCCGAGGCCCCGGCCACCGGATCCCGACCCGCGCCGTCGCCGGTACGCAGCCCGGCGAGGTGGTGCTGGTCGGTGGCGGAGACCCGACGTTGGCCGCCGACGCGAAGGGTTTCTACCCGGGCGCGGCGAGCCTCACGGACCTCGCCGACCAGGTCCGTACCGCGCTGGCAGGTGCCGCACCCACCAGCATCGTCGTCGATTCCTCGCGCTACTCCGGCCCGGTGTTCGGGCCGGGCTGGGACGACGACATCCCCACCGGTGGGTACGGCGGGGCGATCACCGCGCTGATGCTCGACGGAGCACGCAAGAATCCGAAGGCCGGCCCGGGGTGGGCCGCACGGGTCGCCGAACCGGACATGGTCGCCGGCCGCGCCTTCGCCAGGCTGCTCGGGGTGCCGGCGTCGACCGTGCGCAAGGGCACCGCACCGCCGACGCCGACCGAGACGACCGGGGCGACGGAACCGGCCGGTGGCCATGCCCCCGGTGCCGAACTGGGCGTGGTGTACTCGCCGCCGCTGATCCGGCTGGTCGACATCATGATCAGTGACAGCGACAACATCGTCGCCGAGGCGTTGGCCCGCCAGGTCGCCCTGGCCCGAGACCAGCCGGCCTCCTTCGCGGGTGCTGCGGCGGCGATGGCCGAGGTGGTGGCCGAGCTGGCCCTGCCGACGAACGGACTCGTCCTCGCCGACGGCAGCGGGCTGTCCCGGAAGAACCTCATCAGCCCGGCGCTGCTGACCGAGCTGTTGGCCCTCGCGGCCAGCCCGAACCGGCCCGAACTCGCCGGCATCTTCGGCGGGCTGCCGGTCGCCGGATGGTCCGGCACCCTGCGCGACAGGTACGGCGCGGCACCCGGCACGGCCGCCGGGGTCGGTGTGGTCCGCGCCAAGACCGGCACGTTGACCCGGGTGCATGCCATCGCGGGGGTGGTGACCACGGCCGACGGTCGCCTGCTCACCTTCGCCGTGCTCACCGACGACGTGCCGCCGAACGGGATGGAACCGGCTCGGGCGGCGCTGGACAGGATCGCCGCCGCCCTCGCGGGCTGCGGCTGTCGCTGAGCGCGTCGACGCACCGGTCCGGCTGCGGCACCACGGTGTGGGCGGGGCGCGGCGGACCCCCGCCATAACCCGGGCGCCGCGTCGGCCCGGCGGGTGGGTGTCGCGGCGCGGGTACGGTGGGTCGCATGGCGCAGTTCGTGGACTGGGATCTGGCCACCGCGACGGCGGGGGCTCTGGGCAAGTCGGGCCCGCGGGTGACGTACGACGAGGCCACCGACGTGGTTTCCGAGTTGCGCCGGTTGACCGACGAGGCGGCCGGGCACGTCGCCGACTACACCGGGCTGACCTCGCAGCTCGCCCACCCGCCGGTGCGGGTGGTCGATCGACGCGACTGGGCGGCCACCAACGTCGCCGGTCTCCGCGAGGTGATCACCCCGCTGGTCGGTCGGCTCACCGAGGACAAGCAGCCAGGTGCCCTCACCGAGGCGATCGGCTCCCGGGTGACCGGGGTGCAGGCGGGCACCGTGCTGGCCTACCTCTCCGGCCGGGTCCTCGGGCAGTACGAGGTCTTCTCCGCCGACCCGGGGCAACTGCTGCTGGTCGCGCCGAACATCGTCGAGGTCGAGCGCAAGCTGGGCGCGGATCCGCGCGACTTCCGCCTCTGGGTCTGCCTGCACGAGGTGACCCACCGGACCCAGTTCACCGCCGTGCCCTGGATGCGGGCCTACTTCCTCGGTGAGGTGCAGGCGTTCGTCGACGCCGCTCAGGGTGGTGAACACCTGCTGGAACGGCTGCGCCGGGGGGTGAGCACCCTCGCCGACGTGGTCCGCGACCCACAGAGCCGATCCAGCGTGTTGGACATCGTGCAGACCCCCGGGCAGCGGGCCGTGCTGGACCGGCTGACCGCCCTGATGACCCTGCTGGAGGGGCACGCCGAGTTCGTGATGGACGGCGTCGGCCCGCAGGTGATCCCGAGCGTGGAGCGGATCAGAGCGGGCTTCAACCGGCGGCGTGAGGCGGGCAACCCGGTGGAGAAGACGATCCGGCGGCTGATCGGCATCGACGTCAAGATGCGGCAGTACGCCGAGGGCCGCAAGTTCGTGCACGCCGTGGTGGAGCGGGTCGGCATGACCGGCTTCAACCGGGTCTTCGAGTCGCCGCTGACTCTGCCCCGACTCTCCGAGTTGAGCGAACCGGACGCCTGGGTGGCGCGGGTGCACGGCCCGGTCGGTCCGGCACCGATCGCCGGCTGAGCGACCACCGCGTCGATGGCTCCGCTCGCTCCTCCGGTGGCCGCGATCCGGGTCGCGGTCCGTCGCGCGCTGGCCGACCTGCCGACGGACGGGCCGGTGCTGGTCGCCTGCTCGGGTGGTGCCGACTCGCTGGCCCTGGCCGCGGCCACCGCGTTCGTGGCACCTCGCGCGGGTCGCGTCGCCGGGCTGGTGACCGTCGACCACGGGTTGCAGGTCGGCTCGGGGCAGCGCGCCGAAGCGGTGGCCCGCTGGGCACAGGAGGTCGGGCTGACGCCGGTGGAGGTGGTCCGGGTCGACGTCACCGGTCGGCCAGGTGGCCCCGAGGCGGCGGCCCGCGACGCCCGCTACCAGGCGTTGGCCGAGGTCGCCGGACGGTACGGCGCAGCGGCGGTTCTCACCGGTCACACCCGGGACGACCAGGCGGAGACGGTGCTGCTCGCGCTGGCTCGTGGTGCCGGCCCGCGCGGACTCGCCGGTATGCCGAGCCGCCGGGAAATGGCCGGCACCCTGCTCGTACGGCCACTGTTGGAGATCGGGCGGGAACAGACCCGGGCCGCCTGCGCGGCACTCGGACTGGCGACCTGGGACGACCCGCACAACGCCGACCCGGCGTACGCCCGCTCTCGGGTGCGCGGCGACGTGGTGCCGGTGTTGGTCGAAGCGCTGGGGCCGGGTGTGCTCGACAACCTCGCCCGCACCGCCGCGCTGGTGGCGGCGGACAACGCGGTCCTCGACGACCTCGCCGATGTGGCGTTGAGTCGGGCCCGGCATCCCGATGGTGGCCTGGCGACCGGCGCGCTGGCCGACCTGGCACCCGCGGTACGCGGCCGGGTGCTGCGCGCCTGGGCCCACGAGTTGGGCGCACCGCCCGCCGCGCTGTCGCATCGGCACCTCACCGCGCTCGACGCGCTGGTCACGGCGTGGCGCGGCCAGCGAGCCAGCTACCTGCCGGGCGGGCTGCGGGTGCTGCGCCGAGCCGATCGCCTGGTGTCCGAAGCGCTCCCGGCGACGCCGACCGACCGGGCGTCGGTGCGGCGGGCGGCCGGGACCGCGCCCGACGAGGCGGTTGTCGAAGGATGATCCACCCCCGGCAACCGCTGTACGCGCACCGTCGTGCAACCGCTCGCCACGGCGCCGCCGGCGGCTGCTGACCTCCGGTCAGCCGGTGAGAGCGCGGTCGCGGAAGGTGGCCCGGTACGCCTGCGGAGTGGCGCCGACCCGGCGGGTGAAGTGGTGGCGTAGGGCGGCGGCGTCGCCGAAGCCGGCCCGGTCGGCCACCGCCTCCACCGTGAGCGCGGTGTCCTCCAACAGTCGGCGGGCCAGCAGTACGCGCTGGTTGGTCAGCCAGTCGTGCGGCGTGGTGCCCGTCTCGGCACGGAACCGGCGGGCGAACGTCCGTGGTGCCATCCCGGCCCGAGCCGCCAGCTCGTCGACGGTGATCTGCCGGTCCAGGTGGCCCATCAGCCATTCCAGCACCGGCTCCAGCGTGGGTGCCTGTGGCGCCTTCGGGATCGGTGCCTCGATGTACTGGGCCTGTCCGCCGTCGCGGTGCGGAGGCACCACCATCCGTCGGGCGAGCCGGGTGGCGATGGCCGAGCCGTGCTCCTGGCGTACCAGGTGCAGGCAGGCGTCGATACCGGCGGCGGTGCCCGCGCTGGTGAGCAGGCGGCCGTCCTGCACGTAGAGCGAGTTGCAGCGCACCCGGGCGCTCGGGTGACGGCGCTGCAACTCGTCGACGTGCCGCCAGTGGGTGGTGCACTCCCGCCCGTCGAGTAGCCCCGCCTCACCCAGCAGGTACGCCCCGGCACAGACGCTGAACAGGTACGCGCCCCGGTCGGCGGCCCGGCGTAGCGCTGCGTGGACCTCGGTGGGGGCGGTGGTGGTGGCGGCGTGGGCGGGCACGGCCACCAGGTCCGCTTCATCCAGCGGAGCCAGGTCGGCGGTGGGCACCACATGGAAGCCGGCGGAGGTGCGTACCGGGGTCTGTCGAGGTCCACACACGTCGAAGCGGTAACCGGGCAGCCCGTCGGCGGTGCGGTCGGTGCCGAACACCTCCGCGAGTACGCCGAGTTCGAACGGGGCGACCCCGTCCAGGACGAGTACGGCCACCGAGCGAAGCATGGTGACGAGGGTAACCCCGGTAGTGGCAGGAAATCGAGGATGTATGGCATTCCTGCCACTGTTCGGTGGCTGGCGGGGTGCGCAGACTGGTAGCTGTCCGGTGCGCACCGGCGGCGATCCGACCTCCGCAGCAGCCAGAAAGCGAGCGCCGCCATGGGTTTCCTGTTTTTCCTGCTCTTCTTCCTGTCCCTCGCACTCCTGTCCGCCCTGGGGTTGACCGCCGACAGCCGTGACTCCGCGGACTGGAAGCCCTCTGACGGGGGTCGTAGACGGCAGCCCTACCCGCACTGAGTCGAATGTTCCCTTAGTCCGGAATTACCTGGGCGGGGTCGCCCCGAAACCGGCGGCCCCGCCGACGGCGAACCCGGGGCGTACGGCAGGCTAGGGTCATGGCTGACGGCTCCTGGTACGACGCCGATATCGACCACGTGATCATCTCCGAGGCGCAGATCCGTGAGAAGACCGCGGAACTGGCCAAGCAGGTCTCTGCGGACTACGCCCACGTCTCCGACGGGTTACTGCTCGTCTGCGTGCTCAAGGGCGCGGTCATGTTCATGGCCGACTTCGCCCGGGCGCTGGGCCGGTACGGGCCCCCGGCCGAGCTGGACTTCATGGCGATCTCCTCGTACGGACAGGGCACCACCTCCTCCGGCGTGGTGCGCATCCTCAAGGACCTCGACCGGGACATCGCCGGGCGGCACGTCGTCGTCGTGGAGGACATCGTCGACACCGGGCTGACCCTGTCCTGGCTGCTGCGCTACCTGGAGTCCCGGTCGGCGGCGAGCGTCGAGGTGGTCGCCCTGTTCCGCAAGCCCGACGCGGTCAAGGTGACCGTGCCGGTCAAGTACGTGGGCTTCGACATCCCGACCGAGTTCGTCGTCGGGTACGGGCTCGACTTCGGTGAGCGTTACCGGGAGCTGCCGTACGTGGGGGTGCTCAAACCCGAGGTCTACGCTCGTTCCTGACCCGACGCGTCGCGGCGGCACCCGGTGGTCGGCGACCGCCGACCACCGACGTCTCGGCCGTGCCCACCCGGCATTCAGCCGCCTTTCAGCTGGTCGGACTACCTTTGACGCCGGTGACCCGACGATCCGACTTCGGGACACGCCGGCTGACATCCGGTTCGCCGTGCGCGTAAGTGCTGGGCTCGCCAGCTCATATCGGTCGCGCACGGTGTACCGTCGAATGACCGTGGCGCGGCAATCGCGTCCCGGGGTCGAGGCCGGCCCGCACGGCGGCTCCGGCAGCCGCCCAGGCGGCGACACCCACAGTCGGTCAGGACGTCGATCAGGAGGATGCGGGCGTCTCGGCGCTCGACAACAGCATGGAACGTACGCGTTTCTTCCGCCGACCGGTGTTCTGGGTCATCCTGGTCATCCTCGGCGCCGTCGTGCTCAGTCAGTTGTTCACCGGTGGACCCAGCTATCACCGGGTGGACACGTCCGTCGCGCTCGACCAGCTCAACAAGGGCGGTATCGAGAAGGTCGTCTTCCAGGACAAGGAACAGACGATCCAGCTTGAGCTGGCCGAGGAGACCGAGTTCGGCGATACCACCACGAAGCTGATCGAGGCCCAGTTCCCCTACGAGGTCGGCGACGAGGTCTGGAACCAGGTCCTCGACGCCAAGGCCAACAACCGGGTGACCGGGCCGGCCGACACCGAGGTGTCATCCGACAGCATCTGGGTCAGCCTGCTGGTCAACCTGCTTCCCATCGTGCTGCTCGTGCTGCTGCTGCTGTTCTTCATGTCGCAGATGCAGGGCGGCGGCTCCCGGGTGCTCAACTTCGGCAAGTCCAAGGCGAAGATGATCACCAAGGACACGCCGAAGACGACGTTCGCGGACGTGGCCGGCTCCGAGGAGGCCGTCGAGGAGCTGCACGAGATCAAGGACTTCCTGCAGAACCCGGCGAAGTACCAGGCGCTCGGCGCGAAGATCCCGAAGGGTGTGCTCCTCTTCGGCCCGCCCGGTACCGGTAAGACGCTGCTCGCTCGCGCGGTGGCCGGCGAGGCCGGGGTGCCGTTCTACTCGATCTCCGGTTCCGACTTCGTGGAGATGTTCGTCGGTGTCGGGGCCAGCCGGGTCCGTGACCTGTTCGAACAGGCCAAGGCAAACGCTCCCGCGATCGTCTTCGTCGACGAGATCGACGCCGTCGGCCGGCACCGTGGCGCCGGCATGGGTGGTGGCCACGACGAGCGCGAGCAGACCCTGAACCAGCTCCTCGTCGAGATGGACGGCTTCGACGTCAAGGGCGGCGTCATCCTGATCGCCGCCACCAACCGGCCGGACATCCTCGACCCGGCGCTGCTGCGTCCGGGCCGGTTCGACCGGCAGATCCCGGTCGACGCCCCCGACATGGAGGGCCGCAAGGCGATCCTGCGGGTGCACGCCAAGGGCAAGCCGTTCACGCCCGACGTCGACCTCGACTCGGTGGCCAAGCGGACGCCGGGCTTCAGCGGTGCCGACCTGGCCAACGTGATCAACGAAGCGGCGCTGCTGACCGCCCGTAAGGATGAGCGGGCCATCTCCAACGAGTCGCTCGAGGAGTCGATCGACCGCGTGATCGCCGGCCCGCAGCGGCGCACCCGGGTGATGAGTGACCAGGAGAAGAAGATCACCGCGTACCACGAGGGTGGACACGCGCTGGTCGCCTGGGCACTCCCGCACGCCGCACCGGTGCACAAGGTGACGATCCTGTCCCGTGGCCGCTCCCTGGGCCACACCCTGGTGCTGCCCACGGAGGACAAGTACACCCAGACCCGCGCCGAGATGATCGACACTCTGGCGTACGCGCTGGGTGGCCGGGCCGCCGAGGAACTCGTCTTCCACGAGCCCACCACCGGTGCCGGCAACGACATCGAGAAAGCCACCCAGCTGGCCCGAGCGATGATCACCCAGTACGGCATGAGCTCCAAGCTCGGTGCCATCAAGTACGGCACCAGCGGCGACGAGCCCTTCCTCGGCCGCAACATGGGCCACGAGCGGGACTACTCCGACGCGGTCGCCGCCGAGATCGACGGCGAGATGCGGGCCCTGATCGAACTCGCCCACGACGAAGCCTGGGAGATCCTGGTCGAGTACCGGGACGTCCTGGACAACATCGTGCTCGAACTGATGGAGAAGGAGACGCTCTCCACCGCCGACATGGCCCGGATCTGTGCCCGAGTGGTGAAGCGGCCACCGATGGCTCCGTACAACGGCTTCGGCAAGCGGCAGCCCTCCACCGAGCCGCCCGTGCTCACCCCGGCGGAGAAGGACGCGCTCAAGGTGCAGGCAGAAGCCGACGGCGCCGAGGCGACCGTGGGAGGCGGCAGCTCCAACAACTCGGACGGTTCGCACTGAGCACCGACGACACGGCGGCCAGTTCCCCCCAGCGGGGACTGGCCGCCTCCGCCACCGAACCCGACACCGACCGTCTCGACTACATCGCCGCGCGGCTGGTCAACGGCCGGCTCACCGGGCGCCCCGTCGAGGACGCCGTGGACCTCGCCCGGATCGAGAAGGCGGTCCGCGAGATCCTCATCGCGGTCGGCGAGGACCCGGACCGTGACGGCCTCCAGCAGACCCCGGCCCGGGTCGCCCGGGCGTACGCGGAACTCTTCGCCGGCCTCCGCGTCGACCCGGCCACCGTGCTCACCACCACCTTCGAGGCCAACCACGAAGAACTGGTGCTGGTCCGCGACATCGACGTGATGAGCCTCTGCGAGCACCACCTGCTGCCGTTCCGGGGCAGTGCCCACATCGGCTACATCCCCGGCCCCGACGGTCGGATCACCGGGCTGTCCAAACTGGCCCGGCTGGTCGAGGTATTCGCCCGCCGACCCCAGGTGCAGGAGCGACTCACCTCGCAGATCGCGGATCTGCTGATGACGCGGCTGGAACCACGCGGTGTGGTCGTCGTCCTCGAATGCGAACACATGTGCATGGCGATGCGGGGCATCCAGAAATCCGGGGCCAAGACGATCACCTCGGCGGTGCGCGGCACCTTGCAACGGGACGCCAAGTCCCGGGCCGAGGCGATGGCTCTGATCATCCCCCGCTGAACGGGGGCGATCAGGACGCCAGCAGCGCCAGCACGATCCCCGCGTTGACCACCACGGCCGGGAGCAGACAGGCCAGCGCGCCGAACCGTGGCGTACGGTCCACCCGCTGCCCCGGACCGGGTGGGAAGCACCGGCCCACCGCGAGCCAACCCAGGCCGAACGCGACCGCCGGCGCGGGCAAGCCCACCAACAGCGCCAGCGCGGTCACCGCGCCGGTGCCGGTCAGCAGGTACACCACCACCAGGAGCACCGGGACGAGCAGCCCCAGCGGTCCGTACACCAGCAGGTTGCGGGGGCGGGCCGGCCAGTGCGCGATCCGGGACAGGCCGCGAGCGGCGAGGACATCGTCCGCGCCGACCGCCCACCGCCGTGCCTCCCCCAGAGCCGTCAACACCGCCGCCGGGCCGCCGCTCATCGACCGCGCCGCCTCCGCCAACTCCGGCGGCGTCGGCGTCAGCGAGATCGGGGGTACGCCCAGCTCACGTAGCCGGGTCTCCTGCGGTGCCAACCGGGTACGTACCCCGGCCAACTCCTCCCGAGCGGCCTGCACCGCGCGGGCCTGCTCGCCCGCGGCGGTCGCCGCGCCCCGCCGTACCCCGTCGAGCTGACGGGCGGCGGCCAAGTAGTCGGTCCACGCGACCCGGACCGGATCTCCCGGCGGGCCGGTCCGTTGCCGGACCGGCCCGGCAGCCGTGACCGGCGAATCGTCCACAGTCATTCGGGCTCCCCTGCGGAGCTGGCCGGTACGTCGTAGGGCACCAGCACCACACCACGCTCTCCCGGCCCGTCCCAGAGCACCACCCGATCGGGTCGGGGCCGCCACTCGACCGGGCGACCGAACACCGGGGTGAGCTGCGCTCCCGGCACACCCGCCACCGCCACGGCGGTCAACTTGTCCACCGTCTCGTCCGGCTCCACGAGCGTCGCGAACGACGGCACCGTACGCCACCAACCGAGCAGATGCTGCCCGGCCGGTGGCCCGTCGCGCAGCAGGGCCCGCAGCCGGGCCGGGGGCAGCTCATCGACCGGCGCCACGTCCAGCCCGAAGACCACCAGGTAGACCGGCTCACCGGCGTCCGCCACGGCGACCAGTCCGGCCAGATCCACCAGGTCGACCCGGTGGCGTTCGGCCAACTCCCCGGCGAGGGCATCGGCCCACTGCGCTGCCTCGGCATCCGGTGCGGCCACCACGAACCGTGCCGTGCCCGCCGGGTGGTGAGCGGCCGTGCTGCGAGCGGCAGTCACCAGCAGTCGGCACGCGGCAGGCCGTGGACCGAGAACCGCGAGGTTGCGGCCCGCCGCCGGTCCGAAGGGCACCGCCGCGGTGCTGCGCGCGACATCCACCGCCCGCCCGAGCAGCGCGGCCGGCGCGAGCGACTGCCCGGCCACCGCCGCCCGGTAGCGGGGATCGTTGCGCAGCAGCGGGCGCGCGTACCCGGCGAAGACGGTAGGTGGCGTCGCCTTCGGTGGGCGGGCCGCCCAGAGCCGGTGGCGCAACTCGGCCACGGCCTCCGGTTCGTCCGCCGGATCGGGAAACCGAACCATCCGTTCATGACCACGGATCGCTCCCCGTGGCCCGCCAAGGCCGCCCGCCGTGTTCACCACCGCGCTGCCCACCGGCAGACCGGCTGCGGCATCGTTGGTCGGCTCCAGCACCGCACCGCCGCCAGGCAGCGCTACCCGTACCGGGAACTGGCCC
Source organism: Micromonospora sp. DT48 (assembly GCF_049844495.1). Lineage (NCBI taxonomy): Bacteria > Bacillati > Actinomycetota > Actinomycetes > Micromonosporales > Micromonosporaceae > Micromonospora > Micromonospora sp. DT48. The sequence goes on along the minus strand of NZ_JBNCLE010000004.1, from coordinate 436,040 downwards.
AGCAGCGAATCCCGCTGGCCGCTGTCCGAACGGGTGCCCAGGCCAAGATCACCCTCGCCGCTCAGCACCAGGTGGACACCGTACGTCCGGCCGGTCCGGGCCAGCGTGTCCAACCGGACGGTCACCTCGGCGGCCAGCCGGTCCCGTTCGGCGAAGAGCACCGGCAGGTTCTCCAGTACGCAGACCACCCGGGGGAGCGCGCGGTGACCGCGCAACTCCGCGAAACGTTGCCCACCCGCCCGCGCCGACGCCTCCGCCCGCCGCTGCACCTCGGCCGTCAACTGCTCCAACAGGTCCAGTACGTACTCCCGGTCGGCGGCCATCGCGGCGGCCCGGACCTGTGGGATCCAGGACCGGTCCCGCTCGGTCTGTAGGAACTCCGCAAAGGACTCGCCGTCGCCGAGATCCGCCAGATACAGCGCCAACTCGTCCGGGCCGTACCGGGCGACGAGGGTGAGCAACACCGTGGTCAGGAAGGTGGCCCGGCAGCCCCGCGACCGACCGCCCACCAGCCAGTGCGGAGTCAGCTCGGTGAAGCCGAGCGACACCGGTCGCCCGCCGGCATCGCCGACGGTGATGCTCAGTCCGTCCGTCCCGGTCGCCTGCCACAGCTCGTCCGGCGACAGTTCGTCCGCCGGTGGCAGCAGGTGCGAAAGGGACAGCCGACTGCCGGCCTCGATCTGGGCGGCGATCCTGCGGCACACGGTGTCGACCAGGTCGGCCGACGGATCCGGGTCGACGAAGACGGGAGAGTTCAGCCCACCATCGGTACCGCCACCGGCGAACGCCGCACCCGGCGGGTCACCGAGCAACGCGTACGCGGTCCGCATAGCCAGCGGTGTGGCCCTGGGCGGCGCGGCCCGACCGGTCGGCGGCCACCCCGCCACCACCAGGTGCAGCCCGGCCGCCGGCCCCTGCTCGGCGAGCGCCTCGATCCGCGCCAGGTCGCTCGGCCGGTGCGGTTCGGGGAGCGCGGCCAACACCAGCAGCAGCGAGCGGTCGTGCCGGCGGGGGCCGGCGGATTCCGGCGCCACCCATCGCTCCGCCTCCGCCAGCACCGCTTGCAGCCCGTCGGCGTCCGTGGCCGGCGGAGCCAGCACCCCGGCGTCACCGAGCGCCGCGAACGGCGCCAGCGCCACACCCGTCGCATCCACCGTCCGAACCAGCAGCGCCCCCGCCGGTGTCGCCGCCAGCACTCGCAGCAGTACGGCCCGCAGCAGCCCGGCGACCCGTGGATCGTGCGCGTCGGCATCCACCACGAGGTGACCGCTGCCGAACATCGGCACCAGCGCCGGGAACCGGGCATCGTCCAGCGGGGCTGCGGTGCCCACCCGGACGAACGGCGGTGGTCCCTCCCCGGCGGGATGCGCCGGGGCGACCTCGTCCAGCGTGGACCCGGCCCAACCGGGGGCGAGGACGGTGGCGGCGTCACGCAGCCGCTCGGCCAACGCGTACTGACGGCGTTGGTCTGCCGGCGCGGGCCGGGTTTCGTCGAGGATCGTCGTCGCCGCCGTGACCGTCGCGGCAGCTCGGCGGTGCAGCGCGGCGGCGCGGAGCGTCCGTGCCTTCGGACCGCCCACCGTGTCCACCTCCTCCGCCCGAGGTCGGCACCCACTCGCCGGGCAGCACCGACGGTATCCCAGCGAAGGCTCCACCTCCGGGATGCGCGTCGGTGCTGCGTCGTTGTTGTCGCGGATCTCACCCATCGGCAGGGTTCCGTCACGATCTGCCGAATCTGAGGCATTGGGTCCTGGGCCGCCAGCCGATAGCCTCAGGGGGTGGAATCAGTGCCGCCCTCCGCCGGTTCCCAGGTCTCCCGCGTACCGGCGCAGAGGACCCCGCCGGAGGAACTGGCGCCGCCTGCGGTCGCGCCGGCTCCACGCCGGCCCCGGCAACGCCTGCGTACGGTACTGACCGTGATCGCCGCGGTGGCCGCGGCACTGTGCCTGGCTGGCGGGGTGGTCGGCTACCTCGTCTACGACCGCGCCACCACCCCCGACCGCAGCACTCCTGCCGTAGTTGTGGACAACTATCTGCGTGCCTACCTGGTTGATCGAAACGACGTTCGTGCGAGCCTCTTTAGATGCGACGGCGTAGCCGATTTCGAGACGCTTCGGCGGCTTAGGGGCGACTTAGCCGCCCGAGAGAAGCGGTTCGGCACGACCATATGGGTTAGCTGGGAGAAGTTCCAGGTGAATCAGATCGACGACAACGCTGAGGTGCGCGTCGACCTGACGTTCTCGGCACAGGTGGATGGCATTCGACAGAGTGATAGGCAGTCGTGGATCTTTACCACCCAACTGGATGCAGACTGGCGAATCTGCTCCGCCACTGCCGTTTAATTAGTACTCACTCCACCCAGAGCACGTGTACCGGGACCTCCAGAGTGGTCGGCGACTGGCCGCGCCAGGCCCAGCGGTACCACTCCACCTCCGGGGTGACCCGAACGCAGATGTCGCCCTCGGCACCTGAGTAGGTTTCGGTGACGGCGCGCAGATCGCGGTGCTCGACGGAACCGACCATGTGCACAACTCGCCGCCCGGTAACCGAGTCGGCCTCGAAGACCGGCGTCGGTGCCCGATGGGCGGGGGCATCCAGCGAGACGAGCCGCAGGCTGCTGTCCGTCGTCGCCGGGTCCGGCCGGCCGACCGTTTCGACCCAGACCCGTTCGACCGGCACCAGTGGGGCGAACACCTCGACCTGCTCTGACTCGGCGCGGTACCACTCGTGTTCTGGAATGACCGGAACGTAGGTGCGGCTGTTCTGCACCACCCGGTCGTCAGCCCGCAGGTCGGCCCGCCAGCCCATCCCGGGCAGCCCGACCAGGACCCGTCGACCGCGTAGCTCGACGCTTCCTGCGGCGGGAACGATCTCGATCGGGCGAGGCGGCTGTGGAGCCCAGTCGGGCTGGTCGGCGAAGGGGTCGGGAAGCGGTTCGGTCATGACGGTCCGGGGTTCACCCGGCGCCCTTCAACGGCGCGCCCCTCGACCGCATGAACGGCACCGGATCGATGGCACTCCGGCTACTGCGGTCACCGTCGACGTGCACCTCGAAATGCAGGTGTGGCCCGGAGGAGTTGCCGCTGCTGCCCACTTCGCCGATCACCTCACCAGCCTGCACCGTGTCACCCACGGCTACCCGGGGACGACTCACCAGGTGACAGTAGCGGGTGACGATCCCCTGGGCATGGAGCACGTCGACGAACCAGCCGCAGCCCCCCTTGCCGGGCCAACCGTCCACGTCACAGCTGAGCCGCCCGCGCCGGTCGGGATCGCAGCGGGAGACCAGCACCCGGCCGGTCGCCGCAGCCCTGATCAAGGTGCCCTTCGGGGCGGCGATGTCCACACCGTTGTGTCCGGGCCGACTGGCGGTCCGGAATCCGGAGCCGACCCCGCCAGGAATCGGCGCGGTCCAACCGGAGGCGGCGATCTCGCCACCCTCGGCGGCGTCGCACACCGCTTGTCCCGCGATCAGCGCGGTCCGCGCCGCACCCCCGGCCAGCGCGTTCACGATCTGGGCGGCGAGTTCCTCGTGCTTGGCGTACGCGTCCGGAAAGGCGCTGATCTGGACCCGCTGGGCGGCCACGGTCAGCGGTAGTTTCTCCCAGCCGGGCACGTCGAGGAGCTTCTCGTAGAACTTGCGGGAGGCGTACTCGGGGTTCATCCGCTGGGCGACCGTGCCCCACGAGGCACGTTGCTGGAAGAGCCCGACGGAGTCGTGATCGGCCCCGATACCCTCGTTCGGAAGGTCCTGCGACTCGCCGACCGTACTGTTGGCCAGGTTGAGCAGCCGCGATTCCTGCATCGCGGTGGCCACCGCGATCACCCAACCCCGCGGCGGCACCTTCATCTCCTGGCCGACCTTGATGATCACGGCGGCGTTCCTCAGCTGGCGTTGTCCGTACTCAGCGAAGCGCGGCATCTTGCCGGTCACGTCGACCTGGAAATCGCCGGTGCACTCCATGCTGGCCGGGGTGAACTGCTCGGCGGCATCGCCACCCAGTTCGGTGAGGAAGAACGCGGCGGTGCCGCCGGTGCAGCAGAGCAGCGCCAGCATCGCGGAGAGCGCCGCTGCGAGGGCACCGGTCCGGACCCGCCGAAGGGGACGGCTGCGCTCACTCATCCCTACTCCAGTCCACCGCGTCCACCAGCCAGCGCCCGTCGGGTGCCAGCAGTTCGAGGCGGAGTCGACCGCCGTCGAGCGGGATCGTCGCCTCCACGATGGTCTCTCCGCGTGGACGGATCGTCACCTCGCCGGTGACCGCACCAGCGGACGAGCCGACCGGTTCGGCACCGGAGAGCTTCTCGGCGAGATTGGCGGTAGCGAGCGGACGCAGCGCGTCGTGCCAGTCCGCGACGGCTTGGCCCGGGTGGCCGAGCCAGGCGACGGCGAAGCGTTCGGCGACCAGTTTCGGGGCCGGCTGGCCCGGCCGGGTGACCGGAGAGGGCGTCGTGGTGGTGGAGATCGCGCCGTCGTCACCGGTGGTCGGATGCACCGTGGTGATCGGGTCGGTCGGGCGATTGCTCAGCCCCGCCGCCGGATCGGCGGGGCCGGCCGCCAACCTGGCCCCCCCGACCACCCCGAGCACCAGCACGGCGATGCCGAGTGCGACACCCAGCCGGGACCGCAGCAACCGCAGGAACAGGAATTCGACCGCTCGACGCACGACGGTCACCTAGCCTCGGAGCGGACCCGCGGTGCCGGTCTCTCGGGGGTGCGTTCAGCCGACCCGGGGCGGTAGATGACGTACGAGGGGTTCTCGTCCGGCACATCGGGCTCGGTCCAGGAGGCCGGCTGTCGGCGGCGAGGTCTGGGCGCGGCAGTCTGCTTGGGGCGCTGATCCTCGGCCGGAGTGTCGATGCCGTCGGCCGCGCGGCCGTCCGCTCGCTTCGCGGCGGCGGGGGCGTCGCTGGGTACCGGGTCCGGACGTGCCTCCGGACGCACCTTCGGCTGCTCCGCCGCGAGCGCTCGACGCCGTCCGACGCTGGGCTCGGCGGTGCCACCGGGCTCGGCGACGTCGAGCCGGGCGGCGGTGCGCATGTCCCGGAAGAACCGGCGGTGCCAGGAGCCTGCCGAGCTGACCGCCTCGCTGCTGTCCTTGCCGCCGAGTTGGGTGATCCGGCGGTAGGGACGCAGCAACAGCCAGCCGACCACCCCGCAGAGCCAGACCAGCACCACCTGTAGCCAGCCGGGGAGGGTGGCCGTGCTCATGATGAGGTCGACCGCGAAGAGGTAGATGGCCGCGCCGGTACCGAAGATCGCGATGTTGAACAGCGCCGCCACCACCGCGTTGCCCAGCCGGCGCAAACCGGCGCTGGCCGGGCGGAGCAGCCCGATGGTGCCCAGGATCGGTGCCGCGATCACCGCCCACCGGAAGATCAGGAAACCGAGCAGCACCAGCAGTGACGCGGTGAGGTCGAACATCGCGAAGAGCAGGGCGGCGAGCACCGCGATGAACCCGGCACCCACCCGGTCCATGTCCCGGACGCCCTGCAGATACTCGAAGGCCTCCGGGTCCTCCCGCTCGACCTGCGCGGCAACCGTCATCCACTGTTGCTTCTTCGCGCTGATAGTGGCCTCGCGGGTTTCGGGGCTGGTCCGAATCTTCTCGGCCTCTCCCCAGGAAAGCGACTTTGCGTCATAAAGCGCGGGGCCATACTTCTTGGCCGTTTCGCTGTCGGCCGAGCCGAGCACCCCGCGCAGCCAGTTCCGGTAGAGCATCGCCTCGGCGGCCGTGTCACTGGCCCGGACTGCGGGCGGGCGCTTGTCCGTGCAGGCGTCCGGATTGGGCATCGCGCACCGGTCCGGTGGCACGTCCTTGGCCGCCGGGCCCACGGCGTCGTGCACGACGCCGAGCGTGGAGACGAGGGCGCCGTCGGCGAGGTTCGCGGACTTGACCGGCCAGGCGGCCAGCGCGGTCACCGCCACCATCACCACCAACGCCCACCCCGCAGTGGTCATCGCGCTGCTCATGTCCGACTGCCGTGAACGCCAGAGCAGGTAGAGCCCGACGACGCAGAGCGTGACGATGCCGAAGACGCTGAACACCTTCTGGTAGATCGCCTTGGTGGCCTGGTCCACCAGCGGATCCGCCCACCCCCACATGGTGCCCGGATCCCAGGCGCGTTCCCGCAGGGCGTTCGAGGCGCCGACGATCGCCGTGGCCATCATGAACTCGCCGTTGGCGATGGTGTTGGTGAACTTGTAGTCCGGGTGCAGCAGGGTGGTGGCGCAGCCGGATTCAACCTTGTAAGTGCTGTAGCTGTAACCGGCGTAGCCGTAGTTCGTGTAGTAGCCCTTCGGGCCCCTCAGTTCCGAGGCCTCCGGGCGAGATGCGAACCAGCCAGCGATGCCGGAGTCGGGAGCGGTGGGTGTCGGCGGGTTCAGGCAGGTGGCCTCTGACTCCGCTACCTGCTGTAGCTTGGCGACACAGGCGCGGAAGTCGGCCTTCCACTCCTCGGTCGTGCAGAGTTCGGCAGCCGCGGCCTGGTACGCGGCAGGAGCCGCGTACGCCGGTGTGGCTGTGAGCCCGGGCCAGCTGATCGTGGCTGCGGCGAGGACGCCGAGTGCCAGGAGGAGCGCCGTGATCCGTGCCCGGGCCCTCGCCATGTCACGCCTCCAGGTCAGGCAGCATGTTCGGCAGCACCCCTGCGGCGGCGGCGATGGCGGCGGGGGTGGTGTCGAGGTGGTCCAGCAGTCCATCCACGTAGGAGACGTCGACCCGGACCTTCTGGACCCGGCCGTCGACGTCGCGCATCACGAATTCTCGGAACCCGAGCCGGTTGGCCGAGGTCGCGTCGGCGGAGGAGAGGGAGGCGAGGGTGGCCTCGTACCCGTCGTCGACCGGTACGCGCAGCAGGCGCAGCGCCTCGCTGGCGATCTCGGCGTCTTCGGCGATGCGGCCGACGAACACGGTGGAGACGAGGTTCTGGACGTCGAGGCCGAGGATGTCCCGGGGGTTCTGCGAGGCGACCAGCGCGGCGAGGTTCCACTTGCGGGAGTCGCGGGCAAGCCGGACCAGGAAGGATCGGCCGGAGCGCCAGCCCTCCATGAAGTGCGCCTCGTCCAGGCCGACCAGTTTCCGCGAGGCCATCGAGCCGCCGTAGCAGCGGCGGACGGCCAGCCGGTGTGCGGTGTGCAGCATCGGCAGCGCGAGCGCCTCCTCGGCCGACCAGTACTCGCGTTCGATCTTGAGGTCGGGCAGTCGCAGACCGGCCATGGTGATCACGGTGAGCGCCGCGTCCGGGCCGAGCAGTCCGTCCGGTGGGCGACCGAAGAAGAGCATCGCCAGCGGCATCTCGGCGGTGTCCAGCAGCAGGTTGGCCAGTTCCCGTCCGGCGTCGTCGTCGAGTTGGCCGAGGCAGGTGACCACGTCGTCCAGGGTGGAGGTCTCCTCGGCGGGCACCTGACGCACGGCGTGCCGGAACAGCGTGGCGGTGGAGGCTTCCCGCGCGACCTGCGGCGGCACCAGCATCATGCAGATGTCCTGCACCAGCATCCGTCGTTCGGCGCGGGCGTTGGAAACCGCGATCTCGAACTCTCGGTCGCCTGCGGCCCCGGCGACGAACTCGCTGCGCAGCGGTGTCGGGATCAGCGAGTACGGCGCGAGGGTGCCGTGTTCGGAGCCGGTCAGGTTCAGCACCCGCGAGTACGGCCGAAGTTCCGGCATCGCACAGAGCCGGGCCAACGGGCCGGAGGGGTCGAGCAGGGTCACCTGCACGCCACGACGGGCGGCCAGGTAGCCCAGCGCACCGAGCAGGGTGGACTTGCCGCCACCGGGCTCGGCGACGAAGACGGCCAGGCCGGAACGCTCACGCACCTCCATGGGGAAGTGCAGGTCGAGGAAGACCGGGCGACGGCAGGTGCCGGCGGTACGACCGATCAGGTCACCGCGTCGGTCACCTACTGTGGAGGCGGCCTGCGGCAGGGCCGCCGCGAGCAGGTTGACCGGCATCCTGCGTACGTAGCCGGTGTTGGCGATCGGCTCGCCGGGGATGAACTCGCGGGCCAGCCAGTCCTGGTTCTTCGGATGTTGCAGGGAGATGCGCAGTTCGCGGGAGTAGAGCTGGATGAGGCGGCGGGCCCGCTCCAGGCACTCTTCCCGGGTGCGACCGCCGACCGCGATCCGGTGCCACCCGTGGGCGCGGGCCGAGTCGACCGGCAGCCCGGTGGTCATCTCGTCGCCGATCACCAGGGCCCGCTTGGCGAGTCGCTCCAACTCGGGCGGGGCGTCGATTCCGTGTTCGGCGTAGTCCAGCTGTTGTGAGCGGATCATCCGGAGCCGGTGTTCCAGGTTGCGGAAGGAGTCGCCGGAACCGAGGATGTCGACCCGGGTGGAGAGCTCCATCGGCCAGGGCAGCCGCTCGTGGAAGTGCAGCCAGGGCTCGTGCCGCTCGGGGATTTCGAGTGGCTCCATCCGGCCCACGGCGAGCACCGCGACGTGCCGCTCCTCGCCGGTCATCCGGTGGACCAGCTTGACCGTGGAGCCGTACGGCGTGCGGTATCGCTCGACCTGTTCGGTGAGGGCGAGCAGGTCGCCGCGTTCCCAGCGCCCGTCGGTGATGGGGGAAAGCGTGCCGGGCGGCGCCATGCAGAGCGCCACCGAGCGGTAGAGCAACCATTCCAGCTCGTGTGCGGTGACCCGGCGCCCGCGCATGCCGAACGCGCCGAGCACCTCGTCGAACTGTTCGACGGTACGGCCGAGTTTGCGCCGTTCGGCGTCGGCGACGCCGCGGCCGAAGGTGCGCAGCAGCCGCTCGGTGAGCGAGTCGCCGAGCGATCGTCGGGCGAAGGTGACTCCGAGGTAGGTCTGCCCCTCGGCGTGATTGACCGAGAGCAGGTGTCGTTGGGCCGCGACCAGGTGGTCGGCCCAGCCGGGTGTGCCCGGGACGTCGGGCAGGGGCGCGGCGGTGTTCGCGTCGATGGTGCGGGCCCACTCGTCGGCTGGGAAGGGCCGGGTGGTCCGGCGCAGGTGCAGCCGGAAGCCGGCCAGGCCCGCGTACTGCTCGGAGATGGCCGAGAGCAACGCCTCGCGTTCCGCGTCGGGGCGGAAGGCCCACCGCACCTCGGGCAGCCAGTACCAGGCGGTGACCGTGTTGGGAGTGAAGGTCAGGTGACCGGCGATCTCGGTGATGGCGAGTTCGACGGCGGGGTCCCGGTCGCCGAACTTGATCTTCGGGGGCCGGACGCGGACCGGCTTGATCGGTCGGTCGGAGCGCTCCACGGTGCGCTGCCGGGGGGCGGTGCGGGTGGCCGGCGGCGCGACCCGCCGTGGGGCCCGGGTATCGGCCTCGGCGTGGGTCGGGTCGTTCTCCCGGACCCGGCGGCTCTCCCGGACCGGCGGGTCGTTGCCGGCCGGGCGGTCGTCGGCGGGTGGGCGGGCGTTCGGCAACCGGTCACCGGCGGGTGGTGTCACCCGGGTGGGAGCCGGCGGCCGGTCGGTGGCCGCCACCGCGTCGTCGACCACGCGGACCGGTGGCGCGGTCGGGGTGGCGTTGGCCGGTCGCGGCGGTGCCGGTGGCGGCGTGGCGCGCTGCGGCGTCGGTGCGGACGGTGGCGTGGGGGCCGGCTGTTGCGGCAGGGCCCGCGCGGAAAGCCCGGTGCCCCGCTGGGCGGATCCGGGCCGGGAGTACGCGCCGCCGAACAGGTCGAGGAACGGAGAGTCGATGTCCGCACCGTCCCGACTGGCCGCGGTGGGTTCGACCGGAACCGCCCGGCGTTGCGGCGGGCGGGGCGCCTGGAAAACTCCGACGCTGCCGTGACCCGGGGTGGTGGCGAGCGCCGGGTCCAAGGTGGCTTCGTCCAGCTCGCCGGATTCTGGGTAGTCGAATGAACGCGCACGGTTACCGTGTGGTGCGGCCGGACGTCCGGCCGGGGATCCCGGCGTGGTGGAGCGGCTCATGCGACCGCCCTGCCCGTGTCCTCGTTCGGCCCGTACGGCGTGCAGCCGGTCATGCCAGTTCCTCCCGGATCCTGATCCTGCTACCGACCAGGCGCGGATCGCGCTGCTCGGCGGCCGGCTCCCGGGTGCGTCGCCAGTCGGTCAGCGCGGTGCGGATCACCATGCGCGCCGGACGGTCCGGATCGACGTACCGGAAGACGAACGAGGTGGTCACGATGGCGAGGGCGATCTCCCATGCGGGGAAGAGTTCGACCTGCAACGTGAACAGCCAGTGGATGAACATGTAGAGGGGAACGAGCAGCATGAACAGCCCGTACTGGGCGTACGGCAGGTGGACCGGAAGGGTGTAGCCGGGCGGCCCGAGATAGACCAGGCGAGCCCGGTAGATGTCGTCGTCGGTGCGTAGCCGCATCTCGTGCCTGCGCCTATTCGAAGATCAGGTTGATCAGGAAGTCACCGATGAAGAAGAGGGTGGCGGCTCCGGCGATGAAGGCCAACCCGACGATCGCGATGGCCGAACTGGTCAGCACCTTGGAGATCTCGCCTCGGCTGGCGCGGCCGATGAAGATGACACCCAGCACGGCCAGCAGGATCGGAGCGATCTTGCTGGCGAAGAAGGTGACAACGCCTTCGGTGTTGATCCCCTTCGGCTCTTCGGCGGCGAGCGGAACCGACGACGCCAGAGTGGAGAGCAGGTGGGCGGCGTTGCTCGACGCCGTTTCCATCAGCTCGATGGCGATCACTGAAACCTCCCCAAGTCGCGGCCGGCGGCGCCGCGGTGGTGCAGTAGGCAAGCCTTGCGGGATCGGTGCTCACTGTGCGCAGCGCCCGAGACCCTGCGTACGATAACCGCCACGTACGGTGGCGATTTTTGGGCGGGTTGTCCCGCTTTGGCCCTCCCTCCAAGCGTCGCCAACTCGATGCTGGGCAATTCCACAGCGTACGGGCCGCCCCCCTTTGCGACAAGCCGCGAAGATGCTGCCCGAAGCGACCCGGACGACCGATCGTACACCTGTTCCAATTGCCATGTCAGCGCCGTGGACCGGGCGGTCTGCGACGGGCGGTGGGACCGGTACCGTCCTAACCGTGACCGATCTGGTACGGGCTTCGGCCCCCGTGGTGATGGGCGTCCTGAACGTCACGCCGGACTCTTTCTCCGACGGCGGACGTTACGCCGACGTCGAGGCCGCTGTCGCACACGGCGTCCGGCTGCGTGCCGACGGAGCCGGGTTGGTTGATGTCGGTGGAGAGTCGACCCGACCCGGTGCCGACCGGGTGGACAGCGAGACCGAGATCGCCCGGGTGGTGCCGGTCATCCGGGAACTGGCCTCGGCGGGCGTCACGGTCAGCATCGACACCACCCGTGCCCGGGTGGCCGTGGCGGCGCTGGACGCCGGAGCGGCGGTGGTCAACGACGTATCGGGAGGGCTCGCCGACCCCGACATGGCCCGGGTGGTCAGCGACGCCGGTTGTCCCTGGGTGCTGATGCACTGGCGGGGCCACTCCCGCCGGATGAGCGAGCTGGCCAGCTACGGCGACGTGGTCGCCGACGTCCGTGCCGAACTCGGCCAGCGGGTGGAGGCCGCGCTCGCCGCCGGGGTGGCCCCGGATCGCATCATCATCGATCCGGGCCTCGGCTTCGCCAAGAACGCCGCACACAACTGGCAGCTCAGCGCCCGGTTGCCGGAGCTGATCGAACTCGGCTACCCGCTGCTGTTCGGTGCCAGCCGCAAGTCGTACCTGGGCCAGCTGCTCGCCGGCCCCGACGGCGTGCCTCGGCCCACCGACGGTCGGGAGATGGCCACCGTCGCCACCAGCCTGCTCGCGGTCGCCGCCGGTGCCTGGGGGGTACGCGTGCACGACGTACGCGCCACCGTCGACGCCCTCGCCGTCTGGCAGGCCACCGGCCGTCCCCGACTGACCGGCGCGACCACCCCCGTCGGCGCGCCGACCGCTGACGCCGGCGGGGTAGCTGCGACACGGCGGAACACGGGAGACAGGCGGGTCCGACGATGACCGACCGGATCGAGTTGACCGGCCTGCGGGCACACGGCCGGCACGGGGTCTACGACTTCGAACGCGCCAACGGTCAGGACTTCGTCGTCGACGCGGTGCTCGAACTCGATCTGGGCCCTGCGGCCCGGTCCGACGACGTGCGGGACACCGTGCACTACGGCGAGTTGGCCGAACGGCTGGTCGAGGTGATCACCGGCGAGCCGGTCAACCTGATCGAGACCCTCGCCGACCGCCTGATCGAGGTCTGCCTGGCGGATCCACGGGTCACCGCCGTGACGGTCACCGTGCACAAGCCCGAGGCGCCGGTGCCGCACGCCTTCACCGACGTGGCCGTGACGATGCGCCGGACGCGTACCCGATGACCCGCGCCGTGCTCTCCCTCGGCAGCAACCTCGGTGACCGACTCGGCCACCTGCGCACCGCGCTGGCCGTCCTCGGTGACAGCGTGCTGGTGGTCTCCGGGGTCTACGAGACCCCGCCGTGGGGTGACCCCGATCAGCCGACGTACCTCAACGCCGTGCTGTTGGCCGCCGACCCGACCGCTGGCCCGTACGACTGGTTGGCGCGGTGTCGGGCGGCGGAGGAGGCCGCCGGTCGGGTCCGTGATCCGGCGCGCCGCTTCGGCCCGCGTACCCTCGACGTGGATGTCGTCGCGGTGTGGACCGACGACGACCAGCCGGTGCTCTGCGACGACCCCGAGCTGACCCTGCCGCATCCCCGGGCGCACCTGCGGGCCTTCGTGCTCCGGCCGTGGATCGACATCCAGCCCTACGGGCGACTGCCCGGGCACGGTTGGCTGACCGACCTGCTCACCACCGGTCCGGCCGCCGCAGAGGTCCCGGAACTGAGCCCACGACCCGATCTGACGTTAGAGTCGACGGCATGAGCGAGCGCAGCGAGCGGACCATCAGGCTCAGCGCGTTGGCGCCTCATGACGGTGCGGAGCGGGGCGGAGTGTCGGCATGAGCGTTTCCCCGCCACCCGACGGGTCGCGGATGGGGCCGACCCGTATCTCGACCCTGGTGGTGACCGCCCTCGCCGCCGCCGCGGTGGCCTGGCTGCTGATCAGCGGTCTTTACTACGACCAGCTGCCACCGCTGCCCTGGCTGCCGGTGGTGACGCTGGCCGGGCTCGCCGTGCTGGAGGCGTACGCCGCGATCAACACCCGGGGTCGGATCGAGCGCCGGCCGGGCCGGGACCCGGTCAACCCGCTGATGGTGGCCCGGTTCGTCGTGCTGGCGAAGGCGTCCTCGCTGGTCGGTGCCATCTTCGCCGGCGGCTACGCGGGCATGACGGGTTGGCTGTTCGTGCAGTCGACCCGCGCCGCCGCCGATGACCGCCCGGCCGCCATCGCCGGTCTGCTGGCCTCGACCGCCCTGGTGGCCGCCGCGCTCTGGTTGGAGAGGTCGTGCCGGGTTCCCGACCAGCCTGACGACGACCACGAGCCGGACGACTGGGACAGCCACCCGGGCCGCCGCTAGGCGCGGGGCGGTGAGCCGCCCCGACCTGCGCTGTCGTCGGTGGCTGCGCAGGTGGGGGTTACGCCCGGCTCTGGCGCGCGGGTACGGTGCCTGCGACCGAAAGGCAACGCCCCGCCGCCGGTCCGCCCGTGCGTCGGTGGAGTCCGGGCGGCCGCTGGGAGGCATAGATCATGGGGTACGACGAACCGGGCCGTGGTGGACTGTCGGAGTCCGCCTCGGCCAGTCCCGTGACCGGGGCGGAGGCGGTTCTCGACGAACCCGAGACCGAGCCGGGTCGGGACCGTTTCGGTGTCTACATCGTGTGGGAGACGCTGCTGCTGCTCGGCTTCGGGGCACTGGTCTACCTGGTGTGGCGAGAGGACCCGGCGATGCTGCGCGGCAGCGGGCTGCGGAACCTCATCGTCGACGTGGTCGGCCTCGGCCTGCTGGCGCTGGCCGCCGGGCTGACGCTGCGTACCGCTGCGGTCAACCTCGCGATCGGCCCGGTCGCCGTCGCGGCCGGGCTGCACTTCGCCGAGCAGAGTGACCGTGGGGTGCTCGCCACCGTCGGCACGGCCACGGCGGTGGCCGCGATCGGTGGGTTGCTGCTCGGGCTGGTGGTCGTACTGCTGCACGTGCCTGGCTGGGCGGCGAGCCTCGGTGGCGCGGCCGGTGTCATCGTCTACATCGAGCAGCGTTCCGCGCCCGTGCTGGTGCAGGGGGACTACGACCCGCGCGGGACCGCCGGCCAACTCTTCGTCGGTTTCGCCGCGATCGCGGTGTTCGGCGGGCTCTTCGGAGCGGTGAACCCGATCCGACGGCTGGTCGGCCGGTTCCGCCCGACCGCCGACCCGGCCCGTCGACGGGGTGCGGCGGCTGCCGTCGTCGTCACCGGTGGCTACGTCTGCTCCACCGTGCTGGCGACGCTCGCCGGGGTGCTGATCGCCTCGGCCGACCAGAGGGTGACCCCGGCGACGGGACTGGACTGGACGGTGCTGGCGGTGGGCGCGACGCTGCTCGCCGGCACCAGTGCGTTCGGGCTGCGCGGCGGCGTCTTCGGCACGCTGCTGGTGGCCGGTGCGCTCGGCCTGTTCCTCGGGTACGCGCAGGCACGCGGCTGGACGGTGAGCCTCTGGGCGATCGGTGGGGCCGCGTTGGCCGTCGGCCTCGTCGTCACCCGCATGGTCGAGACGTACGGGCGTCCGGCGGAGGTGGTCGGTGTGCCGGCTCCGCCGCTGGCCGAACCGGTCAGCGGCGGTGGATGGAGTGTGGCGCAGCCGCAGCCGGTCGGTGACTGGCCGCCCGTGCTGCCCGCCCAACCCGCGGTCGGCAGCACGGATCCGTGGGGGGACCGGCGCTGGGAGAGCAGCCCCCGAACCTGGGACGTCGACGACCGGTGACCGGCCGACACACGCCGTACGTCGTCGCCGCGCCGGGAGTGATCTCGACGGTTAGGCTCGGCACATGACCGACACATCATCGAGCTCCGGCGGCCGGTCGTTCGAGGAGTTGGACGCCCTCTCCACCGAGGAGCTGCGGGAGCGTGCGTTCGCCCTCGCCCGGGAGCGCCGCGACGTGAAGTTCTTCTGGTCGGTGCTGCGGCATCTGCCGAACGCCGACGAGGCTGCCGCGCTCGACGGTGCGCCGAACTCGGTGGGGCCGACGATCGACGAGGCGGTGGCGCTCTGGCGTGAGTTGACCGGGCACGGCTACGAGGAGTCCGCCCCCCTGTTGCGCGCCGCGTTCATCGACTACCTGATGAAGGATTAGTACGGCGTCAAACGCGCGTACCACCATAAATAACGCCTCGCGTTTGCCTGCGTCGATGCGCTGGGAACTAGCGAGGCCATGGCTCTCACCAATCGGTACAAGTCCGCACCGGGCGCCGGCACGCTCGCCGCGCTCGTCCTGGTCCTCGTCTTCGGTAGCCCCTGGTACGTCGACTGGGCCAGGAACAACACAGATCCGGACAGCGCCGGCGGCTGGTTCCTCAGACTGCTCGCCTGGCCGGCCTGGCGATTCGACTCCTCCGACTCGATTCAGGAGATCTTCGCCGACGATCTGAAGGCGATCCTCGTGGTCGTTCTCACCTTCGTGTTCCTCTACCTGCTGCCGGGCTCCCAGCTCGCCCGTGCCCGGGGCACCATCAGCCAGTTCTTCGCCGGCTGGGCGGCGTTCATCTTCGCCGGGGCGTTCGCCGCCCTGCTCACCACGCTGATCCGGAGCAACCCGTCGTTGCTGGGCGCCTTCCAGGCGGCCGGGGACGGCGCGGAGTACGGACTCTTCGTCGGCTGGATCATCGGCATCGCCACCCTGGGTGGGTACCGGGGACGGCGTTGACGGCACGGCCGGGTCCGTCGGTGGGATGGACCCGGCCCAACATCCGTGCCGCGTCGACTCAGCCGGTCGGTTCCGCCAGGGTCAGGATGCGTTCCCGGCTGAGCGTCCCGACCGGCTGCCCGTCCTCGGTGACCACGGCCTGCCCACCCGGGGAGGTGAGCAGCACGGCCAGAGCGTCGTACGCCGAGCCGCCCAACGGCACCGTCGGCAGGTTCGCCACACCGTCGACCGGCAGTGGGTCGAGCACCTCCCGAGTCACCGGGGTGACCGCCAGCCGCCGGATGCCCCGGTCGACCCCGACGAACTCGCGGACGAAATCGGTGGCGGGAGCCCCGAGCAACGCCGCCGGGGTGTCGTACTGCTCCAACCGGCCGCCCTCGGAGAGCACCGCGATCCGGTCACCGAGCCGAACGGCCTCGTCCAGATCGTGGGTGACCAGGACGATGGTCTTGCGTACCTCCGCCTGCAACCGCAGGAACTCCTCCTGAAGCCGGGTACGCACGATCGGGTCGACGGCGGAGAAGGGCTCGTCCATCAGCAGCACCACCGGGTCGGCGGCGAGCGCCCGGGCCACCCCGACCCGCTGCCGCTGGCCGCCGGAGAGTTCGTGGGGGTAGCGCCGGCCGAACTGCGCCGGATCGAGACCGACCAGTTCCAGCAGCTCCGCCACCCGACGCTGCGTCGCGGCGGTGGTCCAGCCGAGCAGCCGGGGCACGGTGGCGATGTTGGTGGCGACGGTCTGGTGCGGGAAGAGCCCGACGTTCTGGATGACGTAGCCGATCTGTCGGCGTAGCTTCACCGGGTCGGCCCGGGTGACGTCGGAGTCACCGAGCAGGATCCGGCCGGTGGTCGGTTCGATCAGCCGATTGATCATTCGCAACAGGGTCGACTTGCCGCAGCCCGACGGGCCGATCAACACGACCAGTTCGCCCTCGTCGACGTGCAGGCTGAGCTCTCGGACCGCCTCGGTGCCGTCCGGGTAGCGTTTGCCGATGCCGTCGAGGGTGATCGACGCCGCACGTCGATCGCTGCCGGCACCCGGGGTAACGTCCACGTATGTCCTTCCGCCTGAGCTACCGGGCTGATCCGGGTAACCCGTGGTTCTCCTGGCAGTACGTGCGGGACAACTCGGAGACGGTGCTCAACGCCCTGCGCGAGCACACCACGCTGACCCTCCGGGCGGTGCTCATCGCGGCGTTGATCGCCATCCCGCTGGCGGTGGTGGCCTACTGGTTCCGGCCACTCACCGGGCCGATTCTCGCACTCACCGGGGTGCTCTACACGGTCCCCTCCCTGGCCCTGTTCGCATTCGTCGCCCCCTATCTGGGCATCGGTGTGGCGACCGTGCTGAGCGTGGTGGTGCTGTACGCGCTGCTGGTGATCGTGCGCAACACCGTTGCCGGGCTCAACCAGGTGCCGGCGGAGGTCCGGGAGGCGGCCGAGGGGATGGGTTACGGCCGGTGGGGTCGACTGTTGCGGATCGAGTTGCCGTTGGCCTTACCGGGCATTCTGACCGGCCTGCGGTTGGCCACGGTCTCCACGGTGGCTCTGGTGACCGTCGGAGTGGTGATCGGGCGGGGTGGGCTCGGGCAGATCATCTTCGCCGGTTTCCAGAACAACCTCTACAAGGCACAGATCATGACCGGGACGCTGCTCTGTGTCCTGTTGGCCCTGGTGCTCGACCTGCTCCTGATCGGGGCCGGTCGGCTGCTCACGCCGTGGCTGCGCGGGCGGGCTGGTTGAACGTGACGACGCGACGGAGGGGCATCGGGATGGTCCGCGCGAACGACGGGGGACGGCGGGTCCGGGACGGTCGGGGAGCGCGATGAATCCGGTGTCCCAGGCGGTGGTCTGGCTCAACGATCCGCTCAACTGGACGAACCCGGGCGGCATCCTGGACCGGCTCGGCGAGCACGTCAGCATTTCGGCCACGGCGGTGCTGCTGGGTTGTCTGGTGGCCTGGCCGCTGGGCCTTTGGCTGGGCCACACCGGCCGGGGCGGTGGGCTGGTGGTGCTCGTCTCCAACCTCACCCTGGCGGTGCCCACCCTCGCCCTGCTCACCATCCTTCCGTTGACGTTCCTCGGGTTCGGCCGACCGGCTGTGGTGGTGGCCCTGGCGGTCTTCGCCGTGCCGCCGCTGCTGGCGAACGCGTACACCGGGGTGCGGCAGGTCGATGCGCAGACCCGGGAGGCGGCCCGTGGCATGGGGATGACCGGGGCGCAGGTGCTGCGGCGGGTGGAGCTACCGCTGGCGGTGCCCTATCTCGCGGCCGGTTTCCGGACCGCCGCCGTCCAGGTGGTCGCCACGGCGGCGCTGGCGACCTTCGTCAACGGCGGCGGCCTGGGCGAGATCATCCGCTTCGGATTCGGGTTGAGCATCGCGGTCGGCGGTGGTCAGATCCTGGCCGGTGGGCTACTGGTCGCCGGGCTCGCGGTCAGCGTCGAACTGATCTTCGCCCTGGTCGAACGGTTGGTCACTCCCCGGCCGCTGCGGCGGGCCCGGCATCGTGCCGGGCGACGTGCGGCGGACGCCGTCACCGGGTCCTGATCGCCGGGCGTCCGCGCTGTGGTGCCCATGCCCCAGCGCAAGTCTCGGCCGACGGCACACCGCGCCGCGCGGTCACTCGCCGTGCATCCGGGCGTGCGGTCCGGTCACCACACGCCGTGCCGTGTGGTCGCTCACGGCGCGACGACCCCGATGGGTGACGTTCTGGTGACGAATGGCTTCTCGGGTTGTCGGAGGCGCGCGTCAGGATGTTGGGTGGAGATCGCGGGCGGCCGAAGGGCGAGTCGCCCGTCGGACACGCGGCCGGTCCACCCGGGCCGCGCCGGGACACGGAAGGCGGGCGGATGCGCGCAGGTAGAAGGCTGTCTATCGCGGTGGTGGGGGCGGTCGCGGCGGCGACGGTGCTGGCGGGCTGCGGTGACGCGGGCTCGTCCGGCACCGAGGCACCCCAGCAGGGCGCCTCGGGCGAGGGTTGCGCCCCGGTGGCCGGCGAGCAGCTGATCGCGCTGGAGGACGACAAGTCGCTCCAGAACGCGGACAACATCATCCCGGCGGTCAACAGCGAGGTGGCGACGCCGCAGCTGATCGCCGCGCTCGACAAGGTCTCCGCGGTGCTCGACACGCCGAAGCTGGTGCAGCTCAACAAGGCGGTCGACGTGGATCGCAAGAGCGCGCAGGCCGCGGCGAAGGAGTTCGCCGACGCCAACTCGTTGACCGAGGGCGTGGAGAAGGGCCCGGGTGGACGGATCACGGTGGGGGCGGGCAACTTCACCGAGAGTGAGATCATCGCCGAGCTTTACAAGATCCAGCTTGCTGCGGCGGGCTACCAGGTCACCGTGCAGCAGATCGGCAACCGGGAGTTGTACGAGCCGGCCCTGGAGAAGGGCGAGATCCAGGTCGTCCCGGAGTACGCGGCCACCATCGCCGAGTTCCTCAACGGCAAGGCGAACAGCGGCGGACAGCCGGTCTCCTCGCCGGACGTGGACAAGACCGTCACCGCGCTGCGTGACCTGGGTGAGAAGGTGGGCCTCACCTTCGGCGCGCCGGCAGCGGCACAGACCCAGAACGCTTTCGCCGTGACGCAGGAGTTCGCCGACAAGTACGGCGTACGGACCCTCTCCGAACTGGCCGAGAAGTGCTCGGGTGCGGCGACGGTGCTGGGTGGCCCGCCGGAGTGCCAGGAGCGCCCGTTCTGCAAGCCCGGCCTGGAGCAGACCTACGGGTTGACCGTCGGTTCGTTCTCCTCGCTCGACGGCGGTGGCCCGCTGACCAAGACGGGTCTGCGCAACGGCACGATCAGCGTCGGCCTGGTCTTCTCGACCGACGCGGCGTACGCCCAGGGCTGAGCCCTCGCGACATCTGACGGCACCCCGGCCGAGCTGGCCGGGGTGCCGTCCTCGTTTGCCCGGTTCGCGGCAACCGGCGCACCTCGGCGAACCCGTCGGCGATCCGGCTGTCGAGCCGTTCCCACGTGACGCAACTCTCGGTAGGCTGCGGACCCATGCCTGCCCCGGTGCCTGCCGACCCGCGCAAGCTGCTCACCGTGCTCTTCTGGGGCGGTGTGGCACTGGCTCCCGTCGCGGCACTGATACTGCTGGTCGCTGACGGCAACGGCCCACTACGGTTCGCCGCGGTGCTGGCCATCATGGCGGTGGTGCTGATCGGGCTCTCCATCGCGTTGCGTACCGACGGCGGCGGGCAGTACTCCGAGGAGTTCCGCGCGGAGGTCGACGAGCTGCGGCGCGAGTTGCGCGGCGAGATCGTGGCCGCCGCCCAGCGCGGTAACCAGGCGCTCGACGAGGTCCAACGGGTCCAGGACGTGGTGGCCGGGTTGCGTCGACGGGTCGAGGCCGGTGGCGTCGCCTCGCCCGCCAACGACGAGGCGCCCGGTGCGGGGCGGGCCCGGGTGGCGGCACCGGAAGCACGGGCGCAACAGGCCGACCGGCCGGCCGGGGTGTACGGCACCGCCCAGCCCGGCCCGACCGGCGGCTACGACAGGCCGCGACCAGGGCCCGGCCAGGACCGTCCAGCCAGCGGGTCTGCCGGTGTCTACGGTTCACCGTCCCGCGCCGAGCCGGAACACCGCCCGGGTGAGCCGGGGCCGAGGCCGCTCGGGGTGGTCCGGCACACCGAGACGGTGCACGTGACCACCCGGCACACGATCGTGGGTGAGTCCGGCGGCTACCCGTCGACGTGGTCGGGCACACCGACCGGGGAGCACAGGCGCGGCGCCGACCGGGACGACCATTCCTGGTCCGACGGTGGCGACCGTTCCCGCCGGGACGACAGTCCCCGCTGGTCGGCCGGGGAACGCCCGGACGAACGTTCCTGGTCTTCGGCGGCCGAGGAGGAGCGTTCCTGGTCCGGCTCGTTCCGTGACGACGAACGGCCCCGGTCCGGCCCGCGGCACGAGGCGGACCACTCCTGGTCGCCGCCACGGGAAGAGAGCAGATGGTCGGCCGGGCGGGACGACTGGTCCACCCCGCGCGGCGGTGGCCCGGCCTATCCCGGCGGGCCCTCGCCGGACGGTCCTGACTGGGCGGGCCCGCGCGACGACCGGAGCTGGGACTCGGCCGGTCGGCAATGGGAGGCTCCGGCCGACCCGGCACCGGTGGCCCGGGGGCATCGGGCGGACGACACCGGGGAGTACTGGGCGCAACTGCGGGCCGGAGACCGCTGGGCGGCGGTACGCGACGACGACCGGGGCCGCGAGCTGCGCGTCGGGGAGCGCCGGGCCGAGGTGCACACCGATCCGGGCGGCACCGAATACCGGATGGAGGACCGCTGGGCGAGCGTACGCCGCGACGAGCCACGCCGGGAGGCGGCGGGCGACGACGCGTGGCGGGACGGCTGGGGTGAGCCGGAGAGCCGTCCGGCGTTGCCCGCCGGTGGAGTGCCGGTACCGCAGGACTGGCGTCCGCCGCGCCAACGCGGCTACCAGCCCGAACCAGTGCCCGGGCAGCAGCCCGAACCGGTCGCCGGCTACGCCCCGGAGCCGGCGCACGGCTACCAGCCGGGGCCCGGATGGGGTCAGCGTCCGGGTGCGGAGCCGTACGGCCGACGGCACCATGCGGAGGAGCCCGGCTACGGTCCCGCGCCGCACGACGGTGGCCGCTGGCGCTGACCGTCGCCGACCGGCACTGGCCGGGTGGCCGTCACTTGTCGACGTCGCCGACCACGAAGAACATCGAGCCGAGGATGGCGATCAGGTCCGGCACCAGGCAGCCGGGCAGCAGGGTTGCCAGGGCCTGCACGTTCGCGTACGAGGCGGTACGCAGCTTCAGCCGCCACGGTGTCTTCTCGCCCCGGGAGACCAGGTAGTAGCCGTTGATGCCGAGCGGGTTCTCCGTCCAGGCGTACGTGTGTCCCTCAGGTGCCTTGAGCACCTTGGGTAGCCGGGTGTTGATCGGCCCGGTCAACTGGTCGACCCGGTCCAGGCACTGCTCCGCCAGGTCGAGCGAGGCGTACACCTGGTCGAGCAGCACCTCGAAACGGGCGTGGCAGTCGCCGGCCGTCTTCGTCACCACCGGGACGTCGAGCTGGTCGTAGGCCAGGTACGGCTCGTCCCGGCGCAGGTCGAGGTCGAGCCCGGAGGCTCGGGCGACCGGACCGGAGGCGCCGAACGCGGCCGCGTCGGCCGCCGACAGCACGCCGACGCCGACGGTGCGGGCCAGGAAGATCTCGTTGCGCCGGATCAGGTTGTCCAGGTCCGGCATCCGCCGCCGCACCTCGCCGATGGCGTTTCGGGCCCGCCCGGTCCAGCCGGCGGGCACCTCCTCCTTCAGACCACCGACCCGGTTGAACATGTAGTGGATCCGCCCGCCGGAGACCTCCTCCATCACCGCCTGGAGAGTCTCCCGTTCCCGGAAGGCGTAGAACATCGGGGTGATCGCGCCGATCTCCAGTGGATACGAGCCGAGGAACATCAGGTGGTTGAGTACCCGGTTCAACTCGGCGAGCGCCATCCGCAGCCAGGTGGCCCGTTCGGGGACCTCCATGCCCATCAGCCGTTCCACGGCGAGCACCACGCCCAGCTCGTTGGCGAACGCCGACAGCCAGTCGTGCCGGTTGGCCAACACGATGATCTGCCGGTAGTCGCGTACCTCGAACAGCTTCTCCGCACCGCGGTGCATGTACCCGACGATCGGTTCGGCGCTGAGTACCCGCTCGCCGTCGAGGACGAGCTTGAGGCGCAGCACGCCGTGCGTGGACGGGTGCTGGGGGCCGATGTTCAGCACCATGTCCGCGCCGAGTTGCTCCCCGCCGGTGCCCGGCACCAGTCCCGCCCCGGTGCCGACGGTCAGCTCGCGCAGATCGCCCGTGGTCATGTCCGCCATCGTGCCATGAACCACCGTGCCGAGCGGCGCGCGCCCGTCAGCCGCGTACGCCGTCGGTGTTCTCGGTCAGCGTCGCGAGGAACGGCAGCCGGTCGGCGGGCAGGCCGACCGGCTGGCACAGCCACCAGTGGCCGCCGAGCCCGGCCGGATCGGTCAGCTCGGCCGCCGCCGACGTGCTGGCCAGCGCCCGCAGGTAGCGGGCCGGGTCGCTGGAGGCCAGGCTCAGCGGCGGTCGTCCGCCGTCGGCCCCGAGCGCGCGCAACGCCTTCCGCTGTGCGGCCAGGACGTACGCACACCGGGCGACCCGCTCACCGGCGGAGGCGACCGAGTCCATGGCGACGTGTGCGGTGACGTCGCAGGAGCCGTCCGGTACCGGTGGCACCTGCCGCCCGCCCCGGTAGCCCGTCAACGTCCCGCCGAACGGCCGCTCCTCGCGCAGATGCCCGTAGTCCACGGTCACCACGAGTCCCCGGTCGACGTGGCCGACCGCGTCCGCCCACGCCTCGTCTCTCGTCCGCCCGATCTCCGCTCTTTCTGTGGGGGTTTCCGGGCAGCCCGACGTGGCCGGGATCGACCCGTCTCTCTCGGGCTGGGGAGGCCACCAGGTGGTCAGCCAGTCGAGGTCAGCGGGGCTGATCCGTTCGCCGGTCGTCTCGGCTCCGGTGGTGGGGTCCACGAGGAGATACCGCCAGCCGTCGTCGGCGTGGGTGGCCAGGTCGAGGGGGACGTTGTCGAGCCACTCGGTGGCCAGCAGCAGGCCGGTGATGGCGGTGGGAATCTCAGCTGTCCAGGTGATCTGGTCGGGAAGGTGCTCGGGACGTGGGGCCAGTTCGACGGCGGTGAACCGTACCCGCCGAGCCAGCGGAACCGGCGCGGACGGCGACTGGTCGAGGACGCCGGGCGGACGCGCGGCGGCTGTGGTGGTCCCGGCAACCCCCACGGCGAGAGCACCCAGCAGCTCACCCCGTCCCGCCCCCACGTCCACCACATGGAACGGCTCAGGAAAGTCCAGGGCGGCGTCCAGATGGTGGATCAGCCGGAGCAGCGCCGAGGCGAAGATCGGCGAGGCGTGCACGCTGGTGCGGAAGTGGGCCGCCGGACCCGCGCCGGAGACGAAGAAGCCCTCGGGCCCGTAGAGCGCCTGACGCATCGCGTCCCGCCAGCGCATCGACATAGGGCCCTCCTCACACCGCCGGTGAACGATTTCACACCTTCTTGTTTCGGATCGGCGTCAGCGACGCATACTTGCCCCGACCGGTACCCGCCTCGAGGACTGGATCGTGACATGAGCGCACCGCTGCGCACCCACTCGGCCGCCCGTGGGCGGCCCGCGACCGCGACATCGTCCCAGGTCGCCTTCCCGAGCGTGCTCACCGTCGGCATCATCGGCGCCGGACGGGTGGGTGCCACCCTGGGCGCCGCGTTGGCTGCCGCCGGTCACCGGGTGGTAGCCGCCAGCGGTGCCTCCGGCGCCTCCCAGGCGCGCCTGGCGCTGCTCCTGCCGACGGTCTCCCGCCGCTCGGTCGTCGAGGTCGCGCGAGCTGCCACCGACCTGCTGCTGATCACTGTGCCGGACGACGCGCTGGCCGGGGTGGTGGCCGACCTGACGGCGGACGGCGCACTGCGTCCCGGTCAGGTGGTCGCGCACACGTCCGGAGCACACGGTTTGGCGGTGCTGGCCCCGGTCGGCACGGCCGGTGCCCGTCCGCTGGCGCTGCATCCCGCGATGACCTTCGCCGGTACGCCCGACGACCTCGGTCGGCTGCCCGGCGTCTCGTACGGGGTGACCGCGCCGGCCGAGCTGCGCCCGCTGGCCGCCCGCCTGGTGGTCGATCTCGGTGGGGTGCCCGAGTGGATCGCCGAGGCGGACCGGCCGCTGTATCACGCGGCGTTGGCGCACGGCGCGAACCACCTGGTGACCCTGGTCAACGAGGCGGCCGACTGGCTGCGCGACGCCGGGGTGGGTCAGCCCGAGAAGGTGCTCGCACCGCTGCTGCGTGCCGCGCTGGAGAACGCGCTGCGCCTCGGCGACGAGGCGTTGACCGGCCCGGTCTCGCGCGGTGACGCGGGGACGGTGCGGCGGCACCTGGCCCGACTAGCCGCCACCGCGCCCGACTCGGTCGAGCCCTACCTCGTCCTGGCTCGGCGTACCGCCGAACGGGCCGTCGCGTCCGGTCGGCTGCGTCCGGCCGACGCGACGGCGCTGCTCGGCGTCCTGGACGGGTACGGAAGTCAGGTGGCGGCGTGACCGTCGGGGGAGGGCAGATGCCGAACGAGGTGGATCACGTGACGGAGTTGGTGCACACCCGCGCCGATCTGGCCAGGGCGCGAGCCGCCCGCACCGGAACGGTGGGGGTGGTGATGACCATGGGGGCGCTGCACGAGGGGCACGAGGCCCTCCTGCGGGAGGCCCGGTCGCGCGCCGACCACGTGATCGTGACGATCTTCGTGAATCCGCTCCAGTTCGGGCCGAACGAGGACTTCGACCGCTATCCGCGTACCCTTGAATCTGATCTTGAGATTTGTCGGCGGGCCGGCGCGGACCTGGTCTTCGCGCCGTCCGTGGCGGAGATGTACCCCGGCGGTGAGCCGGCGGTGCGGGTCAATCCCGGGTCGCTCGGCGAGGACCTGGAAGGACTGAGCCGTCCGGGGTTCTTCCACGGCGTGCTCACCGTGGTGCTGAAGCTGCTCCAGCTCACCCAGGCCGATCTGACCTTCTTCGGTGAGAAGGACTACCAGCAGCTGACCCTGGTCCGGCGGATGTGCCGGGACCTGGACGTCCCGGTCGAGGTGATCGGGGTGCCCACCGTACGGGAGCCGGATGGTCTGGCCCTGTCCAGCCGCAACCGCTACCTCTCACCGGCTGAGCGGAAGGTGGCGCTGAGCCTGTCCCGGGCGCTGCGGGCCGGTGCGGAGGCCGCCTCGGCCGGACGCGATGCCGCCGCGGTGCTGACCGCGGCGCACGCCGCCTTCGGCACCGGCGAATCGGGAGCGCGGCTGGACTACCTGGTGCTCACCGATCCGGACCTGGAGCCCGGGCCGGTCCGAGGTCCCGCCCGGCTGCTCGTGGCGGCCTGGGTGGGCGACACCCGGCTGATCGACAACGCCCCGATCCTGCTCGACCCGGCTCGCTGACCACCAACCCCGCGAAAGGCATCCCGATGTTCCGCACGATGCTCAAGTCCAAGATCCACCGGGCCACGGTGACCCAGGCGGACCTGCACTACGTCGGTTCGGTGACCGTCGACGAGGACCTGCTCGACGCCGCCGACCTGCTGCCGGGTGAGCAGGTGGCGATCGTCGACATCACCAACGGCGCCCGGCTGGAGACGTACGTCATCCCGGGGCAGCGGGGCAGCGGCGTGATCGGCATCAACGGCGCCGCCGCCCGCCTGGTCCAGCCGGGCGATCTGATCATCCTGATCGCGTACGGGCAGATGGACGACGCCGAGGCCCGCGCGTACCGCCCTCGGGTGGTGCATGTGGACGCGGACAACCGGGTCGTCGACCTCGATGCCGATCCGGCCACCGCCGCGCCCGGCACCGCCGGTGCACCGGTGCCCAACCCGCTGTCGGTGTAGCTCCGGACGCCAGACGTCGTCGGCGTGTCCCTACCGGCGACACCTCCCACCGGTCACGACGATCATGCCGTGATTCCGGTCTGTCACCAGAAGGTCATTTCTGGTTACCCTGAAGGCGCCGTCGGGGGACGGCCGCTGACTGGGGGAGGCGGCGCCATGCCACGTGCGACGAGAGCCCTGGTCGCGACCTTCATGGTGGCAGCGCTGCTGGCCGGCTGTGGGTCGACCGGAGGGCTGGATGGCGACCTGGTCGACGACTGGGCCGCACTGCCGCCACCCGGGCCGTTCACCCCGGCCGCCGGAGTCTGTCACGAGGCCGACTTCGCCCAGGTGGTGTCGGTCGGGGCGTACGCGCCGGTGGACTGCGCCGAACCGCACCGGGTGGAGACGGTGCACGTGGGCGCCTTTCCCGCCGAGCGGAGCGCACCACCACCCACCGGCTCGGCGGAACTGCGTACCGCCTTCGCCGAGTGCGACAACCGGGCCAACGGCTACGTGGGCGACAACTGGCGGGCCGGGCGGCTGCGGTTGGCGGTCGCGGTACCGTCCGAGCCGGGCTGGGCGACCGGCTCCCGCTGGTACCGCTGCGACCTGATGGAGGTCGACACGGTGGACGCGGGTGCCAAGGTCGTGGTGCGTACCGGGTCGCTGC
The DNA here is from genome assembly GCF_049844495.1 of Micromonospora sp. DT48. Lineage (NCBI taxonomy): Bacteria > Bacillati > Actinomycetota > Actinomycetes > Micromonosporales > Micromonosporaceae > Micromonospora > Micromonospora sp. DT48. Next base: position 409,246 of record NZ_JBNCLE010000004.1, on the reverse strand, counting down.
GCGACGTGCTCCGGACGGCTTCGGCGCTGCGCCTGAGCTGCCACCAGACACGTACCAACAGCAACGGTGTGGTGCAGTCCCTGGTTCCGGTGGCGTGCGCCGAGCGCCACGACGCCGAGTTCGCCGGTGTCTGGCCGGCACCGGAGGGCCCGTACCCGACGCGAAACGCCCATTGGGCCCCCTTCTACGCCGGGTGCCGCTCGGTGCTGGCCCGCTTCGCCGGCCTGCCGGACGACACCGACCTGGTCTTCCGCACCGATGTGGTGGTGCGTCCGCCCAGCGCCGGTCGGTGGCGGGTGGGTGACCGGGGGATCCGCTGCTATCTGTGGCTCAGCAACCGCCAGGTGACCGGGACGCTCAAGGGCGCCGGTCCGGACGGACTCCCGCTCCGGACGAAGTAGCCGGAACCACTCGTCCCGCCCCCGCCGCCCGGGGCGAAAGGCATTCGGGTTGACTGTGGGCATGGACCTACCGACCGTCGGCCTGCCGGCGCTGCCGAGCCGGCTGGCCGCCCCAGAGCCGGGCTGGGTGGAGACCACCGACGTGATCGTGGTCGGCTCCGGGGTGGCCGGGCTGACCGCCGCCCTACATCTTCGTGAGGCGGGCCTGCACGTCACCGTGGTCACCAAGGTCGACATCGACGAGGGCTCGACCAGATGGGCGCAGGGCGGTATCGCCGCCGTGCTCGACCCGGCCGACACCCCGGCCATGCACGCCTCCGACACCGAGATCGCCGGTGTGGGCCTGTGTGACCCGGCGGCGGTCCGCGTGCTGGTGGAGGAGGGGCCGACCCGGCTGCGGGAACTGATGCGCCTCGGTGCCGAGTTCGACCGCAACGACGACGGCTCGTTGATGCTGACCCGGGAAGGCGGGCACCGGACCGACCGCATCGTGCACGCGGGCGGCGACGCGACGGGCGCGGAGGTGCAGCGGGCGCTGCACGAGGCGGTCCGGCGCGATCCATGGATCAGGCTCGTCGAGCACGCGCTGGTGCTGGACCTGCTCCGGGCCCCCGGCGACGGTCCGGGTGGGCTCGGTGCCGCGTGCGGGATCACGCTGCACGTCCTCGGTGAGGGCAGCGAGGACGGCGTCGGCGCCCTGCTGGCCCGCGCGGTCGTGCTGGCCACCGGCGGGATGGGGCAGATCTTCGCGGCCACCACCAACCCGGCGGTCTCCACCGGCGACGGGGTCGCCCTGGCCCTGCGGGCCGGTGCGGCGGTCACCGACGTCGAGTTCGTGCAGTTCCACCCGACCGCGCTGATCGTTCCCGAGCACCCTCGGGTGCCCGGCGCCGGCCACGCCCAGCAGCCGCTGGTCTCCGAGGCGCTGCGGGGCGAGGGCGCGCACCTGGTGGACGCCGACGGGAAGCGCTTCATGCTCGGCCAGCACGAACTGGCCGAGCTGGCGCCACGGGACGTGGTCGCCAAGGGCATCCACCGGGTGCTGCTGGCCACCGGTGACGACCATGTCCACCTCGACGCCCGCCATCTCGGCGGTGACTTCCTGGCCCGACGGTTCCCCACGATCGTGGCGTCGTGCCTGGCCATCGGCGTCGACCCGGGCACCGACCTGATCCCGGTGGCGCCGGCCGCGCACTACGCCTCCGGTGGGGTCCGCACCGACCGGCGCGGTCGGACCTCCATTCCCGGCCTGTACGCCTGCGGCGAGGTCGCCTGCACCGGCGTGCACGGCGCCAACCGGCTGGCCAGCAACTCGCTGCTGGAAGGGCTGGTCTTCTCCCGGCGGATCGCCGACGACATCGCCTCCGGTTTGCCCGAGCAGGCACGCCCGGCGGACACCGGGGTGTGGCGGGGCGAGGGTGGGTGGGTGCTACCGGCCGCGACGACGCCGGTGTTGCAGCGGGCGATGACCCGCGGTGCCGGGGTGCTCCGCTCGGCCGCGACGCTCACCACGACCGCCGCCGACCTGGTCGAGTTGGGCGGTGCTCGCGGTACCCCGCGCACCGCCGACTGGGAGGCGACGAACCTGCTGACGGTGGCCGCCACGCTGGTCGCTGCGGCGTACGCCCGGCAGGAAACCCGGGGCTGCCACTGGCGGGAGGACTTTCCGACGGCCGACGAGCGGTGGCTCGGTCACCTGGTCGGCGCGGTCGACGGACAGGGACGGTTGACCACCCGGTGGGAGGAGACGCGATGACCGGCGAGACGGAACGGATGTTGCGCGCGGCCGGGCTGGACCCGGACCAGGTGCGCCGGATCATCGAGAACGCGCTCGTGGAGGACCTCGGCCCGGACGGCCTCGACGTGACGAGCGTCGCCACCATCCCGGCGACGCAGACGGACAACGCCGACGTGGTGGCCCGCGCCGACGGCGTGGTGGCCGGACTGGCCGTCGCCGCCGCCGTGTTCGAGTTGACCGCCGAGGTCACCAGGGCCGGGCGTACCGTCGACGTCACGCTGGTGGCACAGGACGGCGAGCGGGTGGCGCGCGGGGATGTGCTGGCCACGGTCACCGGCCCCACCCGGGTGCTGCTCACCGCCGAACGGACCGCCCTCAACCTGCTCTGCCGGATGTCCGGGGTGGCCACCCACACCCGGGCCTGGGCCGACGCGTTGGCCGGTAGCAAGGCGATGGTGTTGGACACCCGCAAGACCACGCCCGGGCTGCGTGCCCTGGAGAAGTACGCGGTCCGTGCCGGTGGCGGCACCAACAAGCGGATGGGCCTGCACGACGTCGCGATGGTCAAGGACAACCACAAGTTCGCGGCGGGTGGCGTCGCCGCCGCCTACCGCCGGGTCCGGGAAGCGTTCCCGGACGTGCCGGTGCAGGTGGAGGTGGACACCCTCGCCGAAGCGGTGGAAGCGGTCGAGGCCGGGGCGGACTTCCTGCTGCTGGACAACATGCCGCCGACGGTGCTCGCCGAGGTGGTCGCCGCCGTCGGTGATCGGGCCGAGCTGGAGGCGACCGGTGGGCTGACCATCGCCGACGCGGCGGCGGTGGGCGCGACCGGCGTCGACTTCCTCTCCGTCGGCGCGCTCACCCACTCCTCACCGATCCTGGACATCGCCCTGGACCTGCGCACCGACTGAACCCGTCTAGGCTGCGTGCGTGCTGCTCTGCATCGACATCGGGAACACCAACACCGTGCTGGCGACCTTCGACGGCGACAAGCTGGTGCACTCCTGGCGGATCAAGACCGACGCCCGTTCGACCGCCGACGAGCTGGGTCTGATGTTCCGGGGACTGCTCGCCGGTGACGCCGTCGAGATCACCGGCGTGGCCGCCTGCTCGACGGTTCCGGCGGCCCTGCGCTCCCTGCGGACCATGCTCACCCGCTACTACGGCGAGCTGCCGAGCGTCATCGTCGAGCCCGGCGTACGCACCGGGGTGCAACTGGCCATCGACAACCCGAAGGAGGTCGGCGCGGACCGGGTGGTCAACACGCTGGCCGCGTACACCCTCTACGGCGGCCCCTCGATCGTCGTCGACTTCGGCACCACCACCAACTTCGACGTGATCAGCGGGCGGGGTGAGTTCCTCGGTGGCGCGTTCGCCCCCGGCATCGAGATCTCCTTCGACGCGCTCGCCGCCCGCGCCGCCCAGCTCCGCAAGGTCGAGGCGACCCGACCCCGCTCGGTCATCGGCAAGAACACCGTCGAATGCCTCCAGGCGGGCCTCTACTTCGGGTTCGCTGGCCAGGTGGACCGGATCGTGGAGCGGATGGCTGCCGAGATGGGCGAGCTGAAGGCGGTGATCGCCACCGGTGGGCTGGCCTCGCTGGTGCTCAACGAGTGCCGGACCATCACGCACCACGAACCGATGATCACGTTGATCGGGCTGCGCATGGTCTACGAGCGAAACCTCTGATTCTGTTGCGGTTGGGGGTTCCGGCGACCCGACCGGCTCCGGGCTATCAGGCTTGATCCCTGCGCCGGTCGGGCTGCCCGGAACCTTCGGCGGCCAGCGCCATCCGTTCCTTGGGCTTCTGTGAAGCTTCTTTGCGAGTGGAGCGTGCGGGGGCGGCGCCGGGCCTGCTGGGTGGGGTGGGTCATGGGGGTGGGTTATCCGGTAACGGGGGTTCGGGGGCTTGAGTACGCTCTGGGCTTGACCCCGTCTGAATTCTCCCGCCGAGGAAGCGTGCCGTGACCCAGCAGAGCCCCGTGCCAGTCGACCCCGCCGACGACCTTCCCGAGCAGATGAAGGTCCGCCGGGAGAAGCGGGACCGGATGCTCGCCGACGGTGTGCAGCCCTATCCGATCGGCTACCCGCGTACCGACTCGCTGCGTCAGCTGCGCGAGCGCTACGCGGATCTGCCCACCGACACCGCCACCGGCGACCGGGTCTCGGTCACCGGCCGGGTGATCTTCGTACGGAACACCGGCAAGCTCTGCTTCGCCACCTTGCGCGACGGCGACGGCACCGAGTTGCAGGCCATGCTGTCGCTGGACCGGGTCGGCGCGGAGCGCCTGGAGGACTGGAAGCGTCTGGTGGATCTCGGTGACCACGTGGGGGTCACCGGTGAGGTGATCACCAGCCGCCGGGGTGAGTTGTCGGTGCTGGCCGAGGAGTGGGCGGTCACTGCCAAGGCGCTGCGGCCACTTCCGGTGGCACACAAGCCGCTCAGCGAGGAGGCCCGGGTCCGGCAGCGCTATGTCGACCTGATCGTCCGCCCGCAGGCGCGGCAGATGGTGCGTACCCGGGCGGCGGCGTTGCGCAGTCTGCGCGATTCGCTGCACGCCGAGGGCTACCTGGAGGTGGAGACGCCGATGTTGCAGTTGCTCCATGGGGGCGCTGCGGCTCGGCCTTTCGTGACCCACAGCAATGCGCTCAACACCGATCTGTATCTCCGAATCGCTCCGGAACTGTTTCTGAAGCGTGCCGTCGTCGGTGGCGTCGAGCGGGTCTTCGAGATCAACCGCAACTTCCGTAATGAGGGCATCGACTCCTCGCACTCACCCGAGTTCGCCATGCTGGAGGCGTACGAGGCGTACGGCGACTACAACACGATGGCGGAGTTGACCCGTAATCTCGTCCAGCAGGCGGCGATCGCGGTCTCCGGATCGACGGTGGTCACTCACGCTGACGGGCGGGAGTTCGACCTCGGCGGTGAGTGGCGTTCGGTCACTCTCTTCGGTGTCCTTTCCGAGGCGCTCGGAGAGGAGGTCACGGTCCACACCGAGCGCGCTCGGCTGGTCGAGTACGCGGACAAGGTGGGCATGTCCGTCGACCCCAAGTGGGGGCCGGGCAAGCTGGCCGAGGAACTCTTCGAGGAGTTGGTGGTACCCGGCCTGGAGGCACCCACCTTCGTTCGGGATTACCCCGAGGAGACCAGTCCGTTGACGCGGTCCCACCGCAGCGAGCCGGGCCTGGCCGAGAAGTGGGACCTGTACGTGCTCGGCTTCGAGCTGGGCACCGCGTACTCCGAGCTGGTCGACCCGGTGGTGCAGCGGGAGCGGCTGGTGGCCCAGGCGCAACTGGCCGCCCGGGGCGACGACGAGGCGATGCGACTGGACGAGGACTTTCTCCGGGCCATGGAGTACGGAATGCCACCGTCCGGTGGCATGGGAATGGGAATCGACCGCCTCCTGATGGCGCTGACCGGCCTCGGAATTCGGGAAACCATCCTCTTCCCCTTGGTCCGCCCGGAGTAGTCGTACGGAAACTTTCCGGCTCCTTACCGCATCCTATTGACGCGACAAGCATCAGGCGGGTTATTGTGCTCTTGCAGTTGGCAGGAGCTACCCCTGCTCGAAAGGAATGTGGGACGTGGCCAAGCAGATCATTCACAAGCTGGTCGATGACCTGGACGGCGGGGACGCGGACGAGACCGTCAAGTTCGCGCTCGATGGCGTTCAGTACGAGATCGACCTGTCCGGTTCGAACGCAGAGAAATTGCGCGACGTATTCGCGCCGTACATCGCCCACGGCACCAAGGTCGGTCGCGGCGGTGTGGTCGTGGGCGGCCGGGCCGCCCGTGGTCGGGGCGGTGCCACCGCTGACCGTGAGCAGAACAAGGCCATCCGAGCCTGGGCACGCAAGGCGGGCAAGGACATCTCGGACCGGGGCCGGATCCCCCAGGAGATCGTCGACGAGTACCACTCGAAGGCCGGTCACTGAGATCAGGTACGCACCGTAGTTCACGACGCCGGCCCGGAGACTCTCCGGGCCGGCGTCGTCGTTCCCGGGACTGTCCGGGGCCTACCGCGCGTTGTCCACAGGTGGTGGATAACTTGTCCACAACCTGTGGATGGTGCCGTGGTGATGCCGTCCCCGGGGCGGGGGCGCCTCCGTGCGGCGCTCCCGGAGGTCCCGGCCAGCGGGCCGAATTTCGCTCTGCGCGTACACGGACCACGCCCGGAACACCCGCTGAGCGTGGATGGTTGTGCAAAACGACGCGTATCGGGCCTACGAGGCAGACACACGAGGTCAGCCGAGTCGGCTCGCGGCGATAGAGTAATGAGGCGCGGACGCCCGTCCTGGGCGCTCGCGTATCCGGCCCCGCCGAGAGTCTTGACCACCAAGATCGAGTGCGCACGGCACGTGAGGAGCACGAGGGCATGTTCGAGCGGTTCACCGACCGAGCGCGACGGGTTGTCGTCCTGGCCCAGGAAGAGGCCCGGATGCTCAACCACAATTACATCGGTACGGAGCACATCCTGTTGGGCCTCATCCATGAGGGCGAGGGTGTGGCGGCGAAGGCTCTGGAGAGCTTGGGGATCTCTCTGGAGGGCGTTCGCCAGCAGGTTGAGGAGATTATTGGTCAGGGCCAGCAGGCGCCGAGTGGGCATATTCCGTTCACGCCTCGGGCTAAGAAGGTGCTGGAGCTGTCGCTGCGCGAGGCGTTGCAGCTGGGCCACAACTACATCGGCACGGAGCACATCCTGTTGGGGTTGATCCGTGAGGGCGAGGGTGTGGCCGCGCAGGTGTTGGTGAAGCTGGGGGCGGACCTGAACCGGGTTCGTCAGCAGGTGATCCAGTTGCTGTCGGGCTATCAGGGCAAGGAACCGGCGGCGGCGGGGACGGCTCCGGGTGAGGCTGCGCCGTCGACGAGTCTGGTCTTGGACCAGTTCGGGCGGAATCTGACGCAGGCTGCCCGTGAGGGCAAGCTCGATCCGGTCATTGGGCGGGAGAAGGAAATCGAGCGGGTGATGCAGGTGCTCTCCCGCCGGACGAAGAACAACCCGGTGCTGATCGGTGAGCCGGGTGTGGGCAAGACGGCTGTGGTGGAGGGGCTGTCTCAGAAGATCATCAAGGGCGAGGTGCCGGAGACGCTGAAGGACAAGCAGCTGTACACGCTTGACCTCGGTGCGTTGGTGGCGGGGTCGCGGTATCGGGGTGACTTCGAGGAGCGCCTGAAGAAGGTGCTCAAGGAGATCCGCACCCGCGGCGACATCATCCTGTTCATTGATGAGATCCACACGCTGGTGGGTGCGGGCGCGGCGGAGGGTGCGATCGACGCCGCGAGCATCTTGAAGCCGATGTTGGCGCGAGGTGAGTTGCAGACCATCGGCGCGACGACGTTGGACGAGTACCGCAAGCACCTGGAGAAGGACGCGGCGCTGGAGCGACGGTTCCAGCCGATCCAGGTCGGTGAGCCGTCGTTGGCGCACACCATCGAGATCCTCAAGGGCTTGCGGGATCGGTACGAGGCGCACCACCGTGTGTCGATCACCGACGCGGCGTTGGTGGCGGCGGCGACGTTGGCTGATCGCTACATCTCCGACCGGTTCCTGCCGGACAAGGCGATCGACCTGATCGACGAGGCGGGTGCGCGGATGCGGATCCGTCGGATGACCGCGCCGCCGGACCTGCGTGACTTCGACGAGCGGATCGCGCAGGTGCGCCGCGACAAGGAGTCCGCGATCGACGCGCAGGACTTCGAGCGGGCCGCGCAGCTGCGGGACAAGGAGAAGCAGCTGCTGGGCCAGAAGGCGCAGCGGGAGAAGGAGTGGAAGGCCGGTGATCTGGACGTCGTCAGTGAGGTCGACGACGAGCAGATCGCTGAGGTGCTGGGCAACTGGACGGGCATCCCGGTCTACAAGCTGACCGAGGAGGAGACCTCGCGTCTGCTGCGCATGGAGGACGAGCTGCACAAGCGCGTCATCGGCCAGGAAGACGCGGTCAAGGCGGTGTCGAAGGCGATCCGACGCACGAGGGCAGGTCTGAAGGACCCGAAGCGTCCGTCGGGCTCGTTCATCTTCGCCGGCCCGTCCGGGGTGGGTAAGACCGAGCTGTCCAAGGCTCTCGCGGAGTTCCTGTTCGGCAGCGAGGACGCCCTGATCCAGCTGGACATGTCCGAGTTCCACGACCGGTACACGGTGTCCCGGCTCGTCGGTGCCCCTCCCGGCTACGTCGGCTACGACGAGGGCGGGCAGCTGACCGAGAAGGTGCGGCGTCGGCCGTTCAGCGTGGTGCTGTTCGACGAGATCGAGAAGGCCCACCCGGATGTGTTCAACACGCTGCTGCAGATCCTGGAGGACGGTCGGCTCACCGACGGTCAGGGCCGGATCGTGGACTTCAAGAACACGGTCATCATCCTGACCACGAACCTGGGCACCCGGGATGTCGCCAAGGCGGTGTCGCTGGGCTTCCAGGCCTCGGAGGACTCCGAGTCGAACTACGACCGGATGAAGCAGAAGGTCAACGACGAACTCAAGCAGCACTTCCGGCCGGAGTTCCTCAACCGGATCGATGACACCATCGTGTTCCACCAGCTGCGCCAGAACGAGATCCTGTCGATCGTCGACATCATGATCAGCCGGATCGAGACCCAGCTGCGGAACAAGGACATGGGCCTGGAGTTGACCGACAACGCCAAGAAGTACCTGGCCGCGAAGGGCTTCGACCCGGTGCTCGGGGCGCGTCCGCTGCGTCGCACCATCCAGCGCGACATCGAGGACAACCTCTCCGAGCGCATCCTGTTCAACGAGCTGACCCCGGGTCAGATCGTGGTGGTGGACTGCGAAGGCGATCCCGACAACACCGACAAGTCGAAGCTTGTCTTCAAGGGGTCTGACCGGCCGGTGCAGGTGCCGGACGCCGTACCGGCCGACCTCGGCGGCACGGCGGCCTCGACAGGCACGGACGAGTAGCTCGTCAACCGAAGTAACGGCGGCCCGGTGGCACACAGCCACCGGGCCGCCGCCTTCTGTCCCGGGGGCGGCTCGGTAGGCCGGGGGGTAGCCCACTCAGCCCGGCCTACGGGGCGAATGCGGCGACCGACTGCGTCGCTGGGGCCCTTGGTGCGCGGTCGAGCGGTGGCACGCCGCGGTGGGCAGGTTGGGCACCCAGCTGACCGGCTGAGTGGTTTGACCGATTAAAAGGTCACTTGTCGTGACGGCGGTCACGGTTTGTCCGGGCATTGACCCGCCCTCGCGGCCGTTGTACGAGGAGTAACCGCGACGGCCTGTGCCTCCGCCGCCCGGAAATGCCGGGCCCACCCGAGGCCGTTGTAGCCCGGGGCAGGCGTTCCAGCCGCCCCCTTCTCCCGACGCGGTATCCGCATCCTCCTTTTCCCGGTTTCGTGTCGATCCCCCGAGACGGAAGGCAACGATCATGACTAGCCCGATCCGCAAGGCTGCCCTGACCGCCGCCGGTGCCGTCTGCGCCGGTGGAATGATCGCCGGCCCGGTGGGCGCGTTGGCGGCCCCGCCGACGGGCAACCCGCTGGGCGCCGTGACCGAGCGAGGACACGGCAAGGGTGAGCGACAGCTGAAGGTCCGCTACGAGGCGCAGCCGAACTTCTACTACTGCGGCCCGGCCGCGGTGCGGAACACCCTGAGCATCCTGAACAAGGAAGTCTCCCAGGACGACCTGGCCCGCGAGATGGGCACCACCGAACGCGGGACCGACTCGGCGTACCTGATCACCGAGGCCCTCAACCGGAAGGCCGGCAAGGACCTCTACCGCACGGTGGAGATCCCCGGCCAGAGTGCCGACCGCGCCGAGACCGACCGGCTGCGTGAGGACGTCGTCCGCGCCATCGACGACGGCCGGGGCGTGGTGGCCAACGTCGTCGGCACCGCCACCGACCTCGACGGGGGTAGCCACACCTTCGACGGTGGTCACTACATCGCGGTGACCGGCTACCGCCACGGCGGCGATCAGATGAAGATCGCTGACTCGGCCGACGCCGCTCGGGCCGAATACTGGATCAGCACCGACGCGTTGGCCGACTGGATCGCCAGCCGCGGCTACTCCGCCTGATCCTCCTCGAAACACGCGACTGAGGGCCGGCCCACACGGGCCGGCCCTCAGTCAGTTCGTCACCGGTGCCGGCGGTCCATCCCCGACCAGCCGGAACGAGGTCTCCCCGACCGGCTCGACCAGTCCGTCGGTGACCAGTCCGGCGAGGGCCCGGGCGCGCTGCACGTCGTCCGCCCAGACCTGATCCAGACGCTGGTGCGGCACTGGGCCGGTGGCTTCCCGGAGCACTCCCAGCAGCAGGCCGCGTACCTGCCGGTCGGTGCCCGAGTACCGCTGAGGGCGGCGGGTCGGACCGGCCGGCGCGGGAAGCCCCGACGCCCGCCAGGCGCAGGTCGACTCGACCGGGCAGGCTGGGCAGCGAGGGGACCGGGCCGTGCAGACGACCGCCCCCAGCTCCATGATGGCGGCGCTGGCCAGGGCGGCGGCAGCCGGATCGGCGGGCAGGAGTTCCTCGGTGGCGACCAGATCGGCGGGTCGGGTGGTCGGGCCGGCGTCCGGTTCGCCGGCAACCGCCCGGCAGACCACCCGGCGTACGTTGGTGTCGACCACCGGGTGACGCTGGCCGTACGCGAAGGCGGCGACCGCCCGGGCGGTGTACGTGCCGACCCCGGGCAGCGCCAGCAGCTGTTCCAACCGGTCCGGCACCTCACCGCCGTGACGCTCCACGAGCGCCGTCGCGCAGTCGTGCAGCCGGAGCGCCCGGCGGGGATAGCCGAGTCGCCCCCACATCCGGATCGCCTCCGCCGGACTGGATGCGGCCAGGGCGGCCGGGGTCGGCCAGTGCTCCAGCCACGCCTGCCAGGCCGGTATCACCCGGGCGACCGGAGTCTGCTGGAGCATGACCTCGCTGACCAGGATCGCCCATGGAGTGACGCCGGGGCGACGCCACGGCAGGTCCCGTGCGTGCTGCTCGTACCACCGGCTCACCCGACCGGCGAAGGAGAGTTCTGTCATCGCGTCGCCGATGATGTCACGCACCTCGGTCCCGCCGTATGGACGGTGGGGTGGGTCGCCGCCGACAGCGGGTGACGATCGGGCAGAATGCCCGGATGAACGAGCTCGCGATCACCGTCATCGGTCGGGACCGGCCCGGCATCGTGGCTGACGTCGCCGAGGTGCTCGCCCGGCTCGGTGCCAACCTCACCGACAGCACCATGACCCGCCTGCGGGGGCACTTCGCGATGACCCTGATCTGCGTCGGCCCGGCCGCCGCCGAGGTCGAGACCGCACTGGCGCCACTGGCCGCCGACGGTCAACTGCTGGCCACCGTACGCGCGGTGACACCCGACGGCGAGACGGCACCGGCAGGCGACCCGTACGTGATGGCGGTGCACGGTGCCGACCGGATGGGCATCGTGGCCGAGATGACCCGGGTGCTGGCCGACGCCGGCGGCAATGTCACCGACCTGAGCACCCGCCTGGCTGGTCCGCTCTACGTGGTGGTCGCCGAGGTGGAGCTGCCCCCGGGCACGGCCGGTGAGCTCGCCGACCGGTTGAACGAGGCCGCCGCCGGGCTCGGTGTCGAGGTGACCCTCCGGCCCGCCCTACCGGACATGCTGTGAGCGGCGCGCCGGATGGGCCGCACGTGGAGGAGCGGTCCGATGTCTACGTGGGCCTCGGCGACTGGACGCCTGAGTCACTGGGCAGCGGCCGGGTCGTCCCGGTGGTCGCCGCCCCGGACCCGGTGCTCAGTCGGCCGGGAGCGGAGGTCGACCCGACCGCCGAGGAGACCGTGCGGCTGGCGGCCGATCTGGTCGCCACCATGCGGGTGTCGCCCGGGTGCGTGGGTCTGGCCGCCCCGCAGGTCGGGGTGAGTGCCCAGGTCTTCGCGGTGGACGTCACCGGGCACCCCAAGACGGTCACCGGGCACGGCGTCTTCGTGCTCTGCAACGCTCGGGTGGTGGAGGCGACCCGGTGGAAGGCGGGCCGGGAAGGCTGCATGTCAGTGCCGGACCTGACCGGCGATGTGAAGCGCGCGACCCGGCTGGTGGTGGAGGGCGTGCTGCCCGGTAGCGGCGAAAGCGTACGGCTGGTGACGGACGGCTTCGAGGCGCGCGCCCTGCAACACGAGATCGACCACTGCGCCGGACTGCTGTTCCTGGACCGGGTGGCTGGCGCGCACGCGATCTACCAGCGGAAGGTCTACCTCTGAGGCAGTCGCGCTGAGTGACCGTCGCCGAGGCGAACTGTCGTGAATGGAGGGTCGGATCCGATGGGTCAGGTGGGCCACGGCGCGTCGCTGCGGTCCGCCGCACCCGCCGCCGCTACGGTGGTGACATCATGCGTCTGACGGTCGGCCCCCTGCCTCCCACCGTGTACTGGCGGCGTCGTGCCGTCGTGCTCGGTGCGGTGCTGCTCTTCCTGATTGTCCTGCTCTACTCGTGTAACGGGCCCAACGGGGGCAACGACGCGAGCAATGACGGCCGTCCCGATCCGGGCGCGGCGACCGGCACGCCGGACCCGACAGGCTCGGTGCTCACGCCGCAGACCGGCGCGCCGCCGTCCGGTGACGCCGGGGCCGATCCCTCCGCCTCCGGCGAGGAGACCGACCCCACCACTCCGGAGAGTGAGCGGAGCCTCAGCAACGACCCGCCAGCGGTCAACCCGGTGTCGGACGAGGGAAACTGCGCGGACTCTGAACTTTCGGTGACCGCCGTGCCGCTGCCCGCGCAGGTGGCCTCCGGCGCCACCGTCGACCTGCACCTGAAGGTCCGCAACCGGTCGGATCGCACGTGCAGCCGGGACGTCGGTGCCACCGCCCAGGAGTTGTACATCAAGGCCGGTGCCGAGGTGGTCTGGTCCTCGGACACCTGCGGCACGGCCGCTGGGTCGGACGTGCAGTCCTTCACTCCCGGCTTCGAACGCTCCTACCTGGTCAGTTGGAACGGCAAGGACAGCAGCCGGTGCGCCGACGGCCTGGCCAACGGCCCGGTCGTGCCCGCCGGGACGTACGAGGTGTTCGCCCGGGTGGGCACCAAGCTCAGCCAGCCCGCGAAACTGGTCCTCAAATAGCTCTCCGACGGTTCGGCCCGGGGGCGGCCCCCGCCGTGCTACGTCCAGCGCCGGACGGCGTCAGACGTAGCGCTCCAAGATGGACGCCTCAGCGAGCCGGGACAGCCCTTCGCGTACGCCCCGAGCCCGGGCGTCACCGACGCCCTCGACCGCCTGGAGATCCTCCACGGTGGCGCCCAGCAGGCGTTGCAGGCTGCCGAAGTGCACCACCAGCCGGTCGACCACGGCCGTCGGAAGTCGGGGCACCTTGGCCAGCAGCCGGAAGCCACGCGGGCTGACCGCGGCGTCCAGCGCGTCGGACGCGGCCGGATAACCGATCGCCTTGGCGACCGAGACCAGGTCGATGAGTTCGGTGGCGCTGAGCAGATCCAACTCGACGAGCGCCTCGTCGAGGGTCCGGGACTTGCGACCGGCGGGCAGGTAGTCCCGGATGACCAGGGTGCGATCGGCGTCGACGCCGGCCATCAACTCGTCCAGTTGAAGGGCGAGCAACCGCCCGTCGGTGCCCAACTCCACCACGTAACCGGCGATCTCGTCGGCGATCCGTCGGACCATCTCCAGCCGCTGCACCACGGCCACCGCGTCGCGTACGGTGACCAGATCCTCGATCTCCAGGGCGGAGAGCGTGCCGGACACCTCGTCCAGACGGAGCTTGTACCGCTCCAGCGTGGCCAGTGCCTGGTTGGCGCGGGAGAGGATCGCCGCCGAGTCGTCCAGCACGTGCCGCTGGCCGTTGACGTAGAGGCTGATGATGCGCATGGACTGGCTGACCGAGATGACCGGGTAGCCGGTCTGCCGGGCGACCCGCTCCGCGGTCCGGTGCCGGGTGCCGGACTCCTCGGTGGGGATGGTCGGGTCGGGCATCAGGTGCACTGCCGCGCGGACGATCCGGGTGCCGTCGCTGGAGAGCACGACCGCGCCGTCCATCTTGCACAACTCGCGGACGCGGGTCGCGGAGAACTCGACGTCCAGCGGGAAGCCGCCGGTGCAGAGGCCCTCCACCACCTTGTCGTAGCCGAGGACGATCAACGCACCCGTCCGACCCCGCAGGATCCGTTCCAACCCGTCCCGTAGGGCGGTGCCCGGTGCCATCAGGGCGAGGTTGGCGCGTAGCGGGTCGCCGAGGACGCCGCCTCCGGTCACGCTCACGCTGATCGGTCGGGCGGGCGAGCCCACGGCACCGGCGCGGGCGTGGGGAGTCGCGCCGGCAGGCTTGGTGGTGTCGCGGTCGATCGGCACGGGCACAGTCTACGGACTGCCCTGCGGTGGGTGCTCTTGCGGTTACTGTGCTGTGTCACGATTCCGCCCAGCGTGACCGACCCGCCCGGTGGACGGCTCACTCCGCCGACGCCCGTGCCGCGGCCTGCAACGCCGAACGGACGTCGGACACCTCGATCACCCGCATCTGCTCCGGCCCGGCGCCGGTGCTCGTCGGCCCGCAGCCGGGCGGCACGAGGGCGAGTCGGAAGCCGAGTCGGGCGGCCTCGGCCAGCCGACGTGGTACCGCGCCCACCCGGCGTACCTCGCCGGTGAGGCCGACCTCGCCGATCGCCACCAGGTGTGGTGCGATCGCCAGGTTGAGCCCGCCGGAGGCGACCGCGAGGGCGACCGCCAGGTCGGCGGCGGGCTCCACCACCCGGATGCCACCCACCGTGGCGGCGAAGACCTCCCGGTCGTGCAGGGTGAGCCGTTCGGTGCGGCGTTGGAGCACCGCCAACACCATCGCCAGCCGGGCGGAGTCGAGCCCGGAGACGGTACGCCGGGGAGAGCCGGCCACCGTGGCGCCGATCAGCGCCTGAACCTCGGTGAGCAGGGCTCGGCGGCCCTCCATCGCCACCGTCACGCAGGTGCCCGGCACCGGTTCCGAGTAGCGGGTCAGGAACAGGCCGGAGGGGTCGGCGAGGCTGCTGATGCCGCCCTCGTGCATCTCGAAGCAGCCGACCTCGTCGGCCGCGCCGAACCGGTTCTTCACGCCACGCACCATCCGCAGCGACGAGTGCTTGTCGCCTTCGAAGTGCAGCACTACGTCGACCAGGTGTTCGAGCACCCGAGGACCGGCGACCTGGCCATCCTTGGTGACGTGGCCGACGAGCACGGTGGCGACGCCGCGTTCCTTGGCGACCGCGACGAGGGCGGCGGTGACCGCCCGGACCTGGGTCACGCCGCCCGGTACCCCCTCGATGCCGGAGGTGGAGATGGTCTGCACCGAGTCGAGGACGAGCAGGCCGGGTTTGACCGCGTCGAGGTGACCGAGCACCGCCGCGAGGTCGCTCTCAGCGGCCAGGAAGAGTTGATCGTGCAGGGCGCCCATGCGTTCTGCCCGCAACCGCACCTGGCTGACCGACTCCTCGCCGCTGACCACCAGCGACGGGCTACCCGCACCGGCGGCCCACTGCTGGGCGACGTCCAGCAGCAGGGTCGACTTGCCCACCCCCGGCTCACCGGCGAGCAGCACCACCGCACCCGGGACCAGGCCGCCGCCGAGGACGCGGTCCAGCTCACCGACCCCGGTGGGGCGGGCGCGGGCCGGTGCCGCGCTGATGGTGGCGATGGGCCGGGCCGGCTCGGCGGGCATCCGGGAACTCACCACCCGGCCCGAGACGGTCGGGCCGGTGACGGTGCTCTCGATCACGGAACCCCACTCGCCGCACTCGGGACAGCGCCCCACCCACTTGGGCGGCTGGTGCCCGCAGGCGTCGCACTCGTAGGCGGGGCGGGGCTCGCGACCGGCGGCCCGGCTGCGCGAGCCGGTGCCCGCCCGGGACGGGGTCGATCGGGAGATGCTCACCCGACCGACGCTAACCCCCGGGTACGACGACGGCGTCGTCGGCATGGCTGAACATGCCGACGACGCCGCCGGAAATCACCTGGACCGGTGCGATCCCGGTCGAACGGGCTCAGTGGCCGCCTTCGCCCTCGTACTCGGTGTGCCGCTCGATGATCGGCGACGGCTGCGGCGCGGGGGTGAGCGGCACGGCGATCGGCGCCGGAGCGGTGATCGTCTCGCCGTCGAACTCGAAGCTCAGCGTGACGTTCTGGCCGGCGAGCCGGGCCTCGGTCAGCCCGAGGAGCTGGAGCACCTGCTCACCTTCGGTGTTCAGCTGCACGTAGTTGAACGCCGGGATCTCGATCCGGGCCGGGCCGCCCGTGGCGGATTCGCTCGGGCTGGGCGACGGGGAATCATCCGGCGAGGGGGAGTCGTCCGGCGAGGGGGAGTCGTCCGGAGACGGGGAACCCTCGGGGGACTGCTCCGGCGACGGTGACGCGCTGGGTGAAGGGCTGGTCGCGGCGGCGACGGTGGTGAGCACCACCTCGCGGGCGTCCGGCGAGGTGATGGTCACCGTGACCGGTTCGGGTGAGTCGTTGTAGAGCACGACGTTGAGCAGGGCGTTGTCCCCGGCCTGGTAGCCCTCGACACCGGGATAGGCGACCAAGGCGCCGCGTACGGCGTACTTCCCGTCACCGGCCTGGATGTTGGCGCCCTGGATCGACGGCACCTTGTTGGCCGTCTCGGAGATCTGGCCGGCGCCACAACCGGACAGCAGCAGCCCGGCTGCCGCCGCGATCCCGGGCAGCAGCACGGCAGCCCGCCGGGAACCCCTGATCGAGCGCCTCACGTCGGTCCTCCTCGTTACGATCACGCCCGGCTCGTCCGCCGGAACCGCTGGCCATGCCCGCGCAGACCGGGCTCCAGGGTAGTTGGAGCTGATCGTGGCCCGCACGCCGACCCGGTGCGGCCACCTGCGGGAGTGAGACTCAGCCCAGCCGACCGTTGGTGACCAGCAGCACGACGTCGATCAGAGCGACCAGCAGCACCGCCCGGAAGGCGGCCACCGGCCGGTCCCCGCCACGACCGCCGCCCCGGCCCAGGTACCACGCCAGGGTGAAGATCACGACGGCGGCGACGACCGCCGCGAGGCCGACGCGGGTCGGTGGTCCGGGCGGCCCGAACACCAGCGTGACGGTGGCCGCGATCAGCAGTCCGACAGCGGCGACCCGGCTGCCGACCGGGCCGAGTCGGTGGGGCAGCCCCCGGACCCCGGTCCGGGCGTCATCGGCGAAGTCGGGCAGGACGTTGGCGAAATGAGCACCCGCACCGAGCAGCGCCGCCGCGGCGACCAGCCAGGCCGGGGGTGGCGGAGCGCCGGGCAGGGCCAGCACCACGAAGGCGGGCAGCGCGCCGAAGGAGATCGCGTACGGCAGTACCGAGATCGGGGTGGACTTCAGCGGCCAGTCGTAGAGCAGCGCCGACACCAGGGCGACGGTGGCGCACAGCGCGGCCGTCGGGTTGGTGGTCAGGGCCAGCGCCACGGTCGCGGTGGCGGCCACGGCGGCGGCCACCGCGACGGTACGCCGGCCGAGCGCGCCGGAGGCCAGCGGTTTGTCGGTACGCCCGACCACGGCGTCGCGATCGGCGTCCAACAGGTCGTTGGTCCACCCGACCGCGAACTGGCTGGCCGCGACGGTGAGCACCACCGCGAGGACGCCGCCGGGTGGGTGCCCGACCCCGACGGCGAGCAGACCGGCCACTGTGGTGACCGCCACGGTCGGCTCTGGATGGCTCGCTCTGACCAGCCCTAACACCGTCGACGACATAACGGAAGTCTGGTCGTTACCGGGGAGTCGTGCCACGCTCGTTGCTATGCGTGACGCTGGCCTCGTGCTGCCCCGCAACGACCCACGCCAGTACGACGAACTGGCGGACGAATGGTGGCGGCCGGACGGCGTGTTCGCCATGCTGCACTGGCTGGCTCGGGCTCGGGCCGCGCTGGTACCCCCGGCGGCGCGACCCGGTGCGCTCCTGGTCGACCTGGGCTGCGGGGCGGGACTGCTCGCGCCGCACCTGGCCGGCAAGGGTTACCGGCACGTCGGAGTGGACCTCACCCGCTCCGCGTTGACACAGGCTGCGGCGCACGGCGTGACGGCGGTCAACGGCGACGCCACGGCGGTGCCGTTGGTGGACGGTTGTGCCGATGTGGTCGCCGCCGGTGAGCTGCTGGAACACGTGCCGGACTGGCGGGCTGCGGTGGCCGAGGCGTGCCGTCTGCTGCGTCCCGGTGGCCTGCTGGTGCTGGACACCCTCAACGACACCGCGCTGGCCCGGTTGGTCGCCGTCCGGATCGCCGAGCGACTACCGACCGTGCCGCGTGGCATCCACGATCCACGGTTGTTCGTCGACGATCGTGAGCTGGTCACCGAATGTGCCCGGCACGGCGTCGACCTGAGCGTGCGTGGCGTACGGCCGGGCGTGCCGGGGCTGCTGCGGTGGCTGTTCCGGCAGGCGCGGGGGGCCGCGACGCCGCCCGGTCAGGAGCCACGCATCGTGCCGACCGGGTCGCCGGCGATCCTCTACCAGGGCCACGGCGTACGCGACGGATAGCTGATCCAGGTGAGGGTATGGACATGGCCGAAGAGGGGGTTCCATCCATGACCGAGCGCAGTGGAGCGCCGGCGGCGGCCCGGCGGCTGGCGCCCCGACTGGCGGCGCGGGCGGCCGGGCACGACCGCGACGGTTCCTTTCCTGTGGACGACTTCGCCGACCTGCGCGAGGCGGGGCTGTTCGGGCTGATGGTCCCCGCCGAACTCGGTGGTGCCGGTGCCACCTTCGCGGAGTACGCGGCAGTCGCCACCGAGTTGGCCCGGGGCAACGGTGCCACCGCGTTGGTGTTCAACATGCACGCCTCGGTCACCGGTGCGCTCGGTGCGGTGACCGAGGAACTGGCCGAGGCGCTCGGCGTACCGGCGGAGGCGCTGGCCGCCCGGGACCGCCTGTTGCGGGCGGCGGCCGACGGGGCGTGGTACGGCGTCGCGATGAGCGAGCGGGGCGCGGGTGCCCGGCTGTCGCAGCTCGCCACGGTCTACGAACCGGTCGACGGAGGCTGGCGGATCAAGGGCAGCAAGACTTTCTGCTCCGGTGCCGGTCACGCCGACGGTTACCTGGTGGCCGCCCGCAGCGCCGCCGACCCGTCGGTGGTCTCGCAGTTCCTGGTCCCGGCCGGTGAGGGGCTCACCGTCGAGCCGACCTGGGACGCCCTCGGCATGCGCGCCACCGCCTCACATGACCTGCACCTCGACGTGACCGTCGGGACCGACCGGCTGCTCGGCGGGGTCGAAGGGCTGGCCCTGGTGGTGGCGCAGCTCATGCCGCACTGGCTGGTGGCCAGCTACGCGGCCGTCTACGTGGGAGTGGCCCGGGCGGCGATCGACGCGGCCGTGGAGCACCTGAACGCCCGCAATCTCGCCGGGCTGCCGGCGGTACGCGCCCGGCTGGGGCGCGCCGACGCCGCCGTGGCGGCGGCACAGTTGGTGGTCGCCGAGGCGGCGCGGCGGGTGGACGAGGCACCGGGCGACGAGGAGACCAATCGGTGGGTGTGGCGGGCGAAGCTGCTGGCCGGCACCACTGCGGCGGACGTCGCTGCGTCCATGCTGGAGGCGGCGGGCACCTCCGCCACCCGCCGGGGTCATCCGCTGGAGCGCCTGTACCGCGACGCCCGTTGCGGGTCGTTGCACCCGGCCACCTCCGACGTCTGTGCCGACTGGCTCGGCATCGCCACACTCGGTGGTGACCCGGACCGTGACGGGTCGACTCCTCGTTGGTGAGACGGGACGGGGCTGGTCGGCGTGAGATGTGCGTCTGCGAGAGGAAGGTGGGACCGTGTCCGTACCGGTGATCGCGGGCCTGGGCACGGCCCACCCGCCCTCGGCTGACCAGCAGGAGCTGTGGGAGAAGTTCTTCTCCCAGCACTTCTCCGGTTCCACCCGCGCCCTGGCCGAGCGGATATTCGCGCACTCCGGGGTGACCCGGCGGCAGGCGGCGGTCAACCCGCTGCTCGAGGACGTCTCCGACTGGCCGACCGAACGACGGATGCTCCGCTACCAGGTCGAGGCGTTGCCGTTGGGTAAGGAGGCGGTCGGCCGGGCGCTGACCGCCGCCGGGCTGGACGCCCGCGACGTGGGCCTCTTCGTGGTCTGCTCCTGCACCGGGTACGCCACCCCCGGGCTGGACATTCTGCTCGCCCGGGACCTGGGCATGGCCAGGACGACCCAGCGGATGTTCGTCGGTCACATGGGCTGTTACGCGGCCTTGCCGGGGTTGGGTGCGGTGGGTGACTTCGTCACCGCGCGGGGCCGTCCCGCGCTGCTGCTCTGTGCCGAGCTGACCAGCCTGCACCTTCAGCCCTCCTCGGCCCGGATGGACACCCAGCAGATCGTCTCCCACGCGCTCTTCTCGGACGCCGCGGTCGCCGCGGTGGTGGTTCCCGGGGGTCGGGGCTACGCGGTTCGGGAGGTCGCCTCGGTGACCGACACCTCCACCGCCGACCACATGACCTGGGACGTGACGGACACCGGTTTCCGGATGGGACTGTCGCCGAAGGTGCCACAGGTGCTGTCGACGCACGTCCAGGGCCTGGTCGACGAGGTGCTGGCCCGGCACGGCACCAACCGTGGTGAGGTGGACGGCTGGGCAGTGCACCCGGGCGGCCCCCGCATCCTCAACGTGGTGGAACGGGAGTTGGGGTTGGCCCCGGCGGCGTTGGCGGCGTCCCGGGCGACGCTGGACGAGCACGGGAACTGTTCCTCGCCCACGGTGCTGTTGATCCTCGACCGTCTGTTCCGCGCGGCAGCGGCACCGAGCCGGGTGGTGATGATGGCCTTCGGGCCGGGTCTCACCCTCTATGCCGCCCTGCTGGAACGCCACCCCTGATCTTGCGCGAAGGGCTACTCTCTAAGCATGTTCGTCGATGCTGAGCATCGGCTGCGCGGGGTGCTGTTGGCCGCTGTCGGGGTGGCGGCGCTGGCCCTCGGCGGCTGGTGGTGGCAGACGCAGACGCCGGAGGCGTCGAGCGACGGGAGTGCCGCGCCGGGCGGCTCGTCCGCCGTCGTGCAGTGGCGCGATTACCAGGAGCCGGGCGAGCTTGTGCGTGAGGCCCCCGCTGCCTCAGCCCACATGCTCATCGACGAGCGCACCGGCGCCGTGGTGCGGTTGCACGATGAGCCCATGGAACCCGCTGGCTCCACCCGTCCCCGGTCCGATCTGGTGTGGACGGAGCAGGCGAGGCTACCCGCCGGTGGAGGAGTCGTCCGGCAGGCCCGGATGGGCCCCGGCGAGCGACATCTGCTGCGCCTGCGCTGTACCGGGCCGGGGGAGCTGCTGGTCGCCGTCGCCGGGGCCCGGTCAGCGGCTCCGATCACCGTGGCCTGCGACGGCGGGCTGGTCACGATGGAGATCACCGGCAGCGGAGGGCCGGCACGGCTGTCGTTCTCGCCCGCCGGATCCGAGTCGGTCGAGGTAGAAGCCCGCTTGATCGCCCTGCGCTGAGCGACTGCCGACGGCGGGCCGAGACTTCGAATCCGAGCGGAGGCGGGTCAGTCGGCCAGTCGGGAGAGTTCGGCCCGGTGGTCGGCGATCGAGATCATCTTGGGTACGACCAGGGTGATCCGGCCGGTGCGGTCGGCGAGCAGGGCGGTCACGCCGTCGTGGCTGGCGGGCACGTGCAGGAAGGCGCGTAACCCTCCGGCGGGGTCGGCGAGGGCGCGGACCCGGGTGTCGGCCGGTGCCGCCCGTGGCACGGCACCCGCCACGGTGACCACGGTCACCCCGGGCGGTGCCGCCGTCGCTGCCTGCGCGACCTGCTCCGGGCAGGCGCAGCCGTCCACCAGCAGCACCACGACCGGCAGCAGCCCGCGCAGTGGTACCGGCGATTGCCCGGCGTCGACCAGGTCGAGCGCGGGTAGCGGGCGGCCGGTCAGCAGGGTTGGTGCCGGGTCGTACGTGCTGGTGCTCGGCCCGGTCCGGCCGTTCCTGGGCCAGGTGACGGCGGCCAGACCGGCGATGGTGGTCAGCACCGCGACGACCAACACGATCACCGGGCCGGCGGGTGGACGCCAGCGACGGTGCTCCGCGCCCGCCCGTCGCAGCTCCCGCCGGACCTGCTCAGCCTCGTCAGCCAGGGCGGATATGTCGTCCGGTATGACCACCCGGCCCCACTCCGGTGGCAGATCGGGCAGTCCGGGACCGTCGGCGTCAGCCTTGCCCATTACGACCCCCTGGAACATCACGGGTGCGCGGACGGGGCACCCCTCCAGCGTCCCGCACCGGGCCGGGTACCGCTACCGCTGCCCGCACCTCGCTGCGGCGGGATACCATGGAAAGGGTGCGTAGCCCTTGATCTCCAGCGGGCGTGTTGCAGTGCCTTGGCGATTACGTTTCCGGATCTTCGCGTTCACAGCGGCGGGTCCGGGGGGTCATCTCTAGGTTACTGAGCGTGTTGGAATCATCGTCTGGATGGTCTGTCAAGCCGAAGAAATACCTCTCACATGGCCCCTGAGCTGCGCCAACGGTCAGGACAGCGGTGAGACATCGGTGCCTGAGCGTGTTACCCTAGACACAGCGAAAGGGGTTTCGAACCTATGGTTTTCAGTGTCGGCGAGACCGTTGTTTACCCCCACCACGGGGCCGCACTCATCGAGGCAATCGAGACTCGGGTCATTAAGGGCGAGCCCAAGCAGTACCTCGTCCTGAGGGTCGCGCAGGGTGACCTGACGGTCCGGGTACCGGCCGAGAACGCCGAGATCGTGGGTGTGCGCGAGGTGGTCGGCGAAGAGGGCCTCGGCAAGGTCTTCGACGTCCTCCGGGCTCCGCACACCGAGGAGCCGACCAACTGGTCGCGGCGTTACAAGGCAAATCTGGAGAAGCTGGCCTCCGGCAACCCGCTGAAGGTGGCCGAGGTTGTTCGCGACCTGTGGCGTCGGGAGCGGGAGCGGGGTCTGTCCGCTGGCGAGAAGCGGATGCTCGCCAAGGCGCGTGACATCCTGGTCGGCGAGGTCGCGCTGGCCGAGAAGAGCACCAAGGACGAAGCGGAGACGCTGCTCGACAAGGTGCTGACCGAGGCCTAGTCCGCACAGCATCGTCGTACCCGATTCGTAGCGAACAAACCGTCGAGGACCGCGACGTGACCGCGCAGCTCAATCCGTGCGGTGACGTCGCGGTCCTCGTGCCTGCGGCCGGTGCCGGGGTACGCCTCGGGCCTGGTCGCCCGAAGGCGCTGCGCCTGCTGGCCGGAGAACCGCTGCTGGTGCACGCGGTCCGGCGGCTGGCCGCAGCCCCCTCGGTGCACAGCATCGTGGTGGCGGCTCCGGTCGCCGAGCTCGACGCCGTGCGTACGCTGCTCGCGCCGGTCGCCCCGGTGACGGTGGTGCCCGGTGGGGCGGAACGGCAGTCCTCGGTGGCCGCCGCGCTCGCCGCGGTGCCTGCCGGTCCGGAGATCATCCTGGTGCACGACGCGGCCCGCGCGCTCACTCCGCCCGCGCTGGTCGAGTCGGTCGCCGCCGCGGTCCGGGCGGGCCACGACGCCGTGATCCCGGTGCTGCCGGTCGTCGACACGATCAAGCAGGTCGACGCGGACGGCGTGGTGCTCGGCACCGTCGACCGGACCGTGTTGCGCGCGGTGCAGACTCCCCAGGGATTCCGCCGGGCGGTGCTGTCCGCCGCGCACGCCGCTGCCGCCGACGCCCTCACCGACGACGCCGGGCTGGTGGAGAGGCAGGGCGTGCCGGTGTGCTCCGTGCCCGGTTCGGAGCACGCCTTGAAGATCACCAGGCCGTTCGACCTGGCGCTGGCCGAGCACCTGCTGGCGACACCGCACTAGCACGTACCCTCGAATCATGATC
This sequence comes from Micromonospora sp. DT48, assembly GCF_049844495.1. Lineage (NCBI taxonomy): Bacteria > Bacillati > Actinomycetota > Actinomycetes > Micromonosporales > Micromonosporaceae > Micromonospora > Micromonospora sp. DT48. The sequence goes on along the minus strand of NZ_JBNCLE010000004.1, from coordinate 385,396 downwards.
GTTCCTCGGGTGGCCATCGGGACCGACGTGCACGCCTTCGAGGCGGGCCGACCCTGCTGGGTGGCCGGCCTGCACTGGCCGGAGCAGGACGGGTTGGCCGGCCACTCGGACGCGGACGTGGCCGCCCACGCCGCCTGCAACGCGTTGCTCTCCGCCGCCGGTCTGGGTGACCTCGGCGCCAACTTCGGGGTGGGGCAGCCCGAATGGGCCGGAGCGAGCGGGGTGGCGCTGCTGACCGAGACGGCCAACCGGGTACGCTCCGCCGGCTTCGCCATCGGCAACGTGTCGGTGCAGGTGGTCGGTAACCGTCCGAAGATCGGCCCGCGTCGCGCCGAGGCCGAGCGGGTGCTGTCGGAGGCCGTCGGGGCGCCGGTCACCGTCTCCGCCGCGACCACCGACGGTCTGGGCTTCACCGGGCGCGGCGAGGGACTCGCCGGGATCGCGGTCGCCCTGGTGTACGAGCAGCCGAGCGCCTAGGCTCGCCGCGATGTCCTCCGACGTCCCCACCGACCCGCCCGGCGCCGACGGCTACCTGGAACGCGCCACGCTCCTCGCCGAGCTGGGCCGGTACGACGAGGCCGTGAGCGAGTTGGGCTTCGCGCTGGCCCTCGACCCGACCGACGCCGAATTGTTGATCATGCTGGCCCGGGTGCAGCTGGCCGCCGGTCGGCCGGTCGAGGCGCTGGCCGCCGCCGAGGCTGCGGTGGCTGCCGCGCCGGGGCAGGTCCCCCCGCTGGTCACCCGGGGGCTGGCCCTCGGTGACCTGGAACGGTACGCCGAGGCCGCTCGTACCGCTGACGAGATTTTGGAGCTGGGGCCGCAGGACGCGTACGCCCAGCGCAGCGCGGCGGCGATCCTGGCCGGCTCCCGGAACGGACAGCCCGCGTTGAACGCGGCCTGGCGCGGGGTGGAGTTGGCGCCCGAGGAGCCGCAGGGTCACCTGGTGCTGGGACTGGTCGCGGCCAACATGCGGATGTACGACCTGGCCGAGCGGGCCTACCGGGAGGCGCTGCGGCTGGACCCGCGACTCGCGGAGGTGGGCGACGACGTCGGGGTGCTGCGGTTGGAGCAGCGACGGTGGAGCGCCGCATTGGAGCGATTGGCGGAGGCGGCCACGGCATACCTGCCGCCGACCGATCCCCGCCGCGCCGACGAGGTACGCGACGACGCGAGCCGACGTGACCAGGCCGACGACGATCCGAACCGTCCGGGTACCGCCCAGCCGGGCGGCCCGGCTGGGGAGCGCGGCGACGGTAACCGCCCCACTGCGGGATCGGCGGAACCGCCGGGCCGGCCGGCGCGGGACGCGGACCTCTCCGCCGGTGGGCAGCCGCCCGCCAGCGCCGGAGACCCGGAGCGGACCGGACGTGGCGAGGTCTGGCCGGCTGGGCCGGAGCAGGTCGGCACCGGGCCGGTCGTCGCGCGCCAGCCGGTGCCGGTGGCACTGCGGCAGTTCGTGCTCTGGGGCGCCGGATGGTCGATGGTCGCCGCCATCGTGATCGCCTGTTCGACCGCGACCGGTTCCGGGTTCTCCCGGCTGCTGGCGGTGGTGGCGGCTGCCGGTGGCGGCGTGATGCTCTGGCAGCAGGCGTCCCGGCTGCCCGGATTGACCCGGACCGTGCTGCCGGTGCTGCGGCGTACCGACCGTCCGCTGGCGCTGGCCGTGTACGCCGCCGTGGCCGCACCCGGGCTGATCCTGCTCTACGCCCTGCTGGGCACCCCGTGGTCACTGGTCCTGGCCATCGTGATCGCCACCGCCGCCCGGCTGGCGATCGTCGGCCGGCCGGTGGCCTGACCGCCGACCGCTCACCGGGTGCGAACGTCAGGGCCGTCGGGCCCAGGTCCAGGCGTACCCGTCGTCCTCGCACTCGGCTGCCGCGTCGCAGAGGTCGAGGGGGCGGAAGGTGTCGACCATGACCGCCAGTTCGTCGAAGAAGTCCACTCCGATGGAGCGTTCCGCCGCGCCGGGCTGCGGTCCGTGCGTGAAGCCGGACGGGTGCAGTGAGATGGAGCCCTGCTCGATGCCGGAGCCGCGCCGCGCCTCGTAGTTGCCCCCGGTGTAGAAGAGCATCTCGTCGGAGTCCACGTTGTGGTGGTGGTACGGCACCGGGATGGCGTCCGGGTGGTAGTCGACCTTGCGGGGCACGAACGAGCAGATCACGAAGTTCGGGCCGGCGAAGGTCTGGTGCACCGGTGGCGGCTGGTGGATCCGCCCGGTGATCGGTTCGAAGTCGTGGATGGAGAACGCCCACGGGTAGAGGTGCCCGTCCCAGCCGACCACGTCGAACGGGTGGTTGGCGTAGACGTGTCGGGTCCATCCGCGTCGATGGCGGACCAGCACCTCGACATCGGTCCCGTCGACCAGCAGCGGCGCGTCCGGTCCCCGGACGTCGCGCTCGCAGTACGGCGAGTGTTCCAGGAACTGGCCGCGTACCGAGAGGTAGCGCTTGGGCGGGCCGATGTGCCCGGACGCCTCCACGGCCAGCAGCCGGGTCGGAGCGTCTCCGGTGGGCACCAGCCGGTGCACGGTCGAGGTCGGGATGATCACGTAGTCGCCGGCCACCGCGTCGAGCACGCCGAACGTCGACTCGACCCGCAGGGCGCCCGCCTCGACGTAGAGGCAGTGGTCGCCGGTGGCGTCCCGGAACAGTGGGGAGGGCTGGTCGGCCAGGACGTAGGCGATCCGTACGTCGTCGTTGGCGAGCAGGTACCGCCGACCGAGGACCGGGTCCGCGCCGGTCCCGTCGAGCTTGTGGGTGCGCAGGTGCCGGGGCTTGAGTGGCAGGTTGGGCACCCGGGTCACGGCGGGTGGGGTGAACTCCTCGGCGGCGACGATCGCGGTGGGGGCGTACCGGTGATAGAGCAGGGAGGAGTCGGAGGAGAAGCCCTCCTGGCCCATCAGTTCCTCGGTGTAGAGACTGCCGTCCGGCTGCCGGAACTGGGTGTGGCGCTTGCGTGGCAGCTCGCCGACGCTGCGGTAGTACGGCATCTCGCCTCCCGGTCCGCTGTGTCCGATAATCGGACGCTGTTGTCCGCTTCCTGAAGCGTCCCGTACATTCTTGTCTCGTGTCAACGCAGCTGCCCACTCTTGTCGCTGGCCTGGTCGACGACGCTGCGGTCTTTCCGCCGGGCAGCGCGCCGCTGCCCGACGCGATCCGTGCCCACCGTCGGCACCGCACCGCGTGGTACGCCGACCTGGTCGGCCCGTTGCTGTTGCCGGCCTCCACGATCACGGCGGGCGAGCTGAGTGGCCTGGTCGACCCCGAAGAGAACCTCGCGATCGGGTTGGTCGGGGACACCGGGCTCGACCGGCTGCCCTTCGCGCTGTCGTCCCTGCCTCCGCTCGGGCTGCGGGCACGGCAGATCGAGGCACCTGTCGCCCGCCGGGGCGAGGACTGCCAACCCGGACTGACCGAGCTGGTGAAACTCGCCGAGCGGCTGGACGGCGTCCCCGTCTACGCGGAGATCCCGCTCACCTTCGGGCTGATGGGCGCGCTGGACGCGCTCGCCGCCGCGCGGGCCGCCGGGGTGCCGATCGCCGCCAAGTTCCGCACCGGTGGGCTCGCCGCCGAGCTGTTCCCGACACCGGCCGAGCTGGCTGCGGTGATCTGCGCCTGCCGGGACCGGGAACTGCCGTTCAAGCTCACCGCCGGACTGCACCACGCGGTGCGGCACGTGGACCCGGAGACCGGCTTCACCCACCACGGCTTCGGAAACGTGCTCGCGGCGACGGTCGCCGCCGCCGACGGCGCGACCGTCGCCACGGTCGCCGAGCTGCTCACCGTCCGCGACGAGCGGCCACTGGTGCAGGCGGTCGACGGGCGGCACGACTCGGCGCGTCCGCTGTGGGTGGGATTCGGGTCGTGCAGCATCGTGGAACCACTTACCGATCTGATCCGGCTCGGGCTGGTGAACGGAGGCTTTGAGGCATGAGCGAACGTCAGTCGGCGAGTTGGGTGCCGGGTGCGGCGGGTTCCGGATACGACGTGCACCACCTGCCGTACGGGGTGTTCCGGGCCGACGACGGCGAGCCGCGCATCGGCGTACGGGTCGGGAACCTGGTGTTGGACCTGGCCGCCGCAGAGTCCGCGGGCCTGGTGCTGGCCGGTGGCGCGCTGTGCCGCCCGACGCTGAACGCGTTTCTGGCCCTAGGGCGTCCGCAGTGGACAGCGGCACGGGATCGGATCACCGAGTTGCTCACCGATCCGGCACACCGCACCGCGGTGGAGCCGCTGCTGGTGCCGGTGGACGAGGTACGGATGGAGCTGCCCTTCGAGGTGGCCGACTACGTGGACTTCTACTCCTCGGAGCACCACGCGTCGAACGTCGGCCTGATCTTCCGTCCCGGTCAACCTCCGCTGCTGCCCAACTGGCGGCACCTGCCGATCGGCTACCACGGCCGGGCCGGCACGGTCGTGGTCTCCGGCACCCCGGTGGTCCGTCCGCAGGGGCAGCGGCCCGGCCCGGATGGGCCGACCTTCGGTCCGTCGGCGCGCCTGGACATCGAGGCCGAGGTCGGATTCGTGGTCGGCGTGCCGAGCCCGCTCGGTCGTCGGGTGGCCGCCGCCGACTTCGCGGACCACGTCTTCGGCGTCGTGTTGGTCAACGACTGGTCGGCGCGGGACATCCAGGCCTGGGAGTACCAGCCGCTCGGACCGTTCCTGGGTAAGTCGTTCGCCACCTCGATCGCAGCCTGGGTCACCCCGTTAAACGCGCTGCGGCACGCCTTCGTGGCGGGCCCGGCACAGGATCCGCCGGTGGCCGACTACCTGCGGGATGAGCCGCGTCAGGGCCTCGACCTGCGGCTGAGGGTGATCTGGAACGGGGAACCGGTCACCGAGCCACCGTTCGCCGGGATGTACTGGACGCCCGCCCAGCAACTGGCCCACCTGACCGTCAACGGTGCCTCGTTGCGCACCGGCGACCTGTACGCCTCCGGCACCGTTTCGGGCCCCCGGCGCGACCAGGTCGGCTCGTTCCTGGAACTCAGTTGGGGCGGCCGCGAGCCGGTCACCGTGGGCGGGGCGGAACGGACCTTCCTCGCTGACGGCGACACGGTGACGATCACCGCCACCGCACCCGGTCCGGATGGCACCACCCTCACGTTGGGCGAGGTGACGGGCGTCGTCCTGCCGTCGAACTGACCTGAACCCGACACCAGTCCTTGATCGCACAGCGGGTGCGATCGGGGGCCGTCGCCGCCTTCGTTGATCGCCTCGGAACTGCGTCGCCACGCCGCGCCGGGCCAGCCGGTACCCCCTTACCGGTCGGCCCGGCCCCGGCGGGCGCAACGTCGAAAGCTGAGGGAGATGACGATGCACGATCTCGTGGGCGCGGTCTGGCGCACCAGCAGCCGCTCCAACGACCAGGGCCTCTGCGTGGAGGTGGCCGACAATCTGGCCGGTGTCCACGGTGTGGTGGGTATCCGCGACTCGAAGGACCAGGCCGGGCCGGTGCTGGTGGTCAGCCCGTCGGGTTGGACCTCGTTCGTCGACGCGATCCGGGCCGGTCGGTTCGTCGCCTGATGCCCACGAGGGGTCTCCGACGGGGGGTTCTCCGCTCGGGGACCCCGAGCCGCGCTCACGCGGCGTACCGTCGACACCACGGGAGGTGGCATGTCGACGGTTTCGGTCAACGGTCTGGTCGCGGCACCCGCGGGCGAGCTGTGGCGGGTGCTCACCGATCTGTCCCGGCTCAGATCCGGCGGTCGGCCGGTGCGACCGCTGACCACGGGCCCCTTCGGTCCGGGCACCTCGTGGCGCGAGGACCGGACCCGGCCGGACGGCGGCACGATGACCGAGGAGTTCGTCGTGTTGGCCGCCGAACCACCCCGGCGGCTGGTCCTCGGCTCGCCCGGTGAGGGCGTCGACTACCGGATCACCTGGGCACTGCGGGACGTCCGCCGTCGCGGGCGTCGGCACACCTCGGTGACGGTGACGGTACGCGCCCAGCCGGCCGCACCCGCCGGTCGGGCGTTGGCGTTCCTGCTCGGCGGTCTGGCTGCCCGAGCGGCCGAACAGGTGCTTCGGCAGGATCTCGCCGTACTGGCCGCCGAGGCGGGCGTCCGCCCCGAGCCGGCCGTGGCCTGACGGGTTCCGCGACCGCGCGCAGGCATTGCGATCCGGTGGGCCGCTCCCGGTCCGCGTGCGGAGTCGGTGCCCCCGTCGTGACGTCACGTCCGTGCCGTCGTGACGTCACCCATGGCCCGGGGCGGCTGCCGGGAACGCTGGGTAGGGTGCCGTGCGGAGGTGCGGCATGGGGTGGGCAGGTCGGCGGCGGATCGTGGCTGCGGCGACGGCGGTGGCTGTCGCCGCCACGGTCGGGGTCATCGCGTACCGGGTCCTGGCACCGGCCGAGGTGAGCACCCCCGCCCAAGAGGGCTACCCGCAGCGGAGCACGCCGACCGTCGGCGTGACCGGCCGGCTGCCGGTCGCTCCGCTGATCGTCGACGGGCGGCTGCGGGTGTACGCCGCGCCTCGGCAGGTGTACGCCGACCAGCCGGTCGACAGTCGCAGCCGGAACACCCCGTACTGGTCCTTCCGGCGCTGGCCGGCGAGCCTGGACGCGGTGGTGGCGAGCGGGACGACGGTGGTCAGCCGATGGTCGGACGGTCAACTGGTGGCCCTCGACGCGCGTACCGGTCGGGTCGCCTGGCGGGCGGAAGGGCCGCCACCGGCGTCGGAGCGGACGACGCGACGCACCGGCACCGCCGTCGTCTGGCAACCGAGCGGGCTCTCGCTGGGCACCACCGCCGACGGTCGGCAGGTGGTGCTGACCTCCGGTGCCGGCGAGGTGCGGGCGGTCGACCTGGCCGACGGCGGGACACTGTGGCAGGCGGCGGTGGACTCCGGCTGCCGTGAGCCGGTGGGCACCGGCCCCGGTGGACGGCTGCTGACCGTCGACGAGTGTGCCGGACCGGCCGTGGTCGAGTTCCGGGATGTCGCGACCGGCGTGGTGACGGCCAGGTGGCGACCGCTGGGCGCTGGCGACGAGTTGACGGCCACGTTGATCGGTTGCGGACCGGGCGGCGCCGGCTGCGCCGCCCTGCGTACCGCAGGGCCCGGTGACGGGTCCGCGCAGGGCTGGTTGCTCGGCCCGGACGAGCCGGTCCAACTGCCGGAACTGGATGGACCGGGTACCGAACTCGTCGACGACACGGTGGTGAACATGGTCGACGGGGTGCTGGTCGGCCGGGTTGTGCCCGACGGCGGGGAACGCTGGCGGGTCGAGATCGGTCCGGGCCGGTTGATCGCCGTCCAGCCCGGCCGGGTACACGTGCTGACCGAGGCGAACGAACTCGTCACGCTGGACCCGGCCACCGGTGCGCGGCTGTCCGGGTTCGTCCTCGACATCGGCGCCGACGGCACCGGATGGGCACCGGGTCAGGCGTACGCCGCCGACGGGTACCTGGTGCTGGAGCGGTTGCGCCGTCCGGTCGATCCCGACGGCGACGACCAGCGGTACTACCTCACCGCCGAGGCGTTGATCGTGGCGGCGACCTGACCGCGCCGGTGCCGGCGGTGCCGTTCGCATCGCGTACCGGGACGGCAGCGGCTGCTGGTCGTCGCAGGAGTGGCAGACTCCGGGCCGGTCCGCTGGGAGATGGCGGACCGGCCCGGTCCGTGCTGGTTCAGCCCAGCGCGGCTTCGGCCGCCGCCAGGAAGGCGTCGTTCTCGGCCGGCGTACCGATGGTGACCCGCACCCCGTCGCCGGGGAACGGACGTACGATCACGCCCCGCGACTCGCACGCCTTGCCGAACGCCACCGACCGGTCGCCCAACGGCAGCCAGACGAAGTTCGCCTGGCTGGCGGGAACGCCGGGGACGAGCTTGCCCAGCGCCTCGCCGACGCGCTCGCGTTCGGCCACCACCAGCGCGCACCGCCGACTGACCTCGTCGGCCTGGGCGAGCGCGGCCAGCGCGCCCGCCTGCGCGGCCATGCTGGTGGAGAACGGCGTGACGACCTTGCGTACCGCCGCCGCGACCTGTGGCTGCGCGACCAGGAAGCCGATCCGCAGACCGGCCAGCCCCCAAGCCTTGGAGAGGGTACGCAGCACCGCCACGTTCGGCCGGTCGATGTAGGTCAGCCCGTCCGGCACCTCCGGGTCGGTCACGAACTCGCGGTAGGCCTCGTCGATCACCACCAGGACGTCATCCGGCACCGCGTCGAGGAAGCGGTCCAGTTCAGCGCGGCGGACGGCGGTGCCGGTGGGGTTGTTGGGGTTGCAGACCAGGACCATCCGGGTGCGGTCGGTCACCGCCGCGGCCATCGCCGTCAGGTCGTGCCCGTGCCCGGCGTCGTTGGGCACCTGCACGCTGGTCGCGCCGCTGGTCGCCGCGATGATCGGGTACGCCTCGAACGAGCGCCACGAGTAGACGAGTTCGTCGCCGGGCAGGCAGGTGGCCCGGACCAGGTGCTCGGCCAGCGCCACCGAGCCACAACCGGTGGCCACCCGGTCGACGCTCACCCCGTACCGTTCGGCGAGCGCCTGGCGGAGTGCGACGACGCCCATGTCCGGGTAGCGGTGCACCCCTGCGGCGGCTTCGGCGACCGCTTCCACCACCCCGGGCAGCGGACCGTACGGCACCTCGTTGCTGGCCAGCTTGATGGCCTCGGGGAGGCCCAGTTCCCGGGCCAGGTCGGCCGGGCTGCGTCCGGGTACGTAGTTGGGCAGCGCGTCCAGGTCGGCGCGGGTCAGCCGCACTGCCGCCTGGTGTCGTCCGTCGTCGGTCATGTGGTCTCTCCCGGGGGGTTGGCGCGGTCGTCGGGGGTACGTGGAACCTGAACCACCACGGTCTGCGCCCGCTTGTCGTGCAGCGCCTGCCGTAGCGGATGGTCGAACAGCGGTGAGAGCGCGTCGATCAGCTGGAGCACCAGGCCCAGGCCGCAGCAGTACCAGAGCAGCGTGGGCAGGCCGAGGGTGTTCCAGCGACGCAGTGCCCGACCGAAGCCCAGCGGCGCGTCCGCCTCGACCGGCACCGCCCGCACGCGCAGCAGTCGCTTGCCGAAGGTCTGTCCACTGGCCGCCATCGACGGCACCTCGTAGGCGAGCCAGAGCGAGGTGGCGATCAGCAGGATCGTCACGACCAGCGCGCCGGCCTGGTCACCGGCGGCGGGCAGCGGATCGGTGGTGCGATCCTGCTCCTGCACCCGGCGCCAGAACTCGTTCAACGGCGTGGAGAGTTCCTGGAGGTAGCGCCAGACGAACCAGCCGTTGACCAGGGCGTTGAGCGCGAAGACGATGCCGAAGTCGATCAGCCGGGCACCCAGCCGGGTACCGAGCGAGGCCAGCGGCATCCCGTGTGGTCGGGGGGCCGGTGGCGGCACCGGCCAGTTCGGGTACGGCCAACCGGGTGGCGGCTGCGACGCGCCGCCGGTCGGCCAGGTGGGCGGCGTGCCCGGCGGAACTCCCGGTGCGCTCGCGCCAGCCGGCCCGCCCGACGCCTGGCCGTGCGGCCAGGTGGCCGGCGGGGTACCGGCGGCGGATGGTGCCGAGGTGGACGCCGGTGACGGGGACTCCGGCTCGGGCTCGGGCTCAGGCGGGGGTGGGCCCTCCGGCGGCGTGGCGTCGACCGGGATGGGCGCGCCGATCCAGCCCCCGCCGTCCCAGTACCTACGGGTCTCCGGGTCGGCGGGGTCGACGTACCAACCGGGTGCCACACTCATGTCGCGGCCTCGCTGCGCTCGTTCACCTCGCCACCTTAACGACGACTGTCCCGGCGACCGTCTCGTGGAGTGGTTGCTGCCAGGGCTTGTCCGACCGGGGCCGGAGGCCGTCGGGGTGACGGCCGCCGGCCGGGGGCACAGGCCCGTCGGCCGGCGGCGAAAGCACGGGTAGCTCCTACAGGTTGCCGCGCTTCTCCTGCTCGCGCTCGATGGCCTCGAAGAGCGCCTTGAAGTTGCCCTTGCCGAAGCCGAGCGAGCCGTGCCGCTCGATCAGCTCGAAGAAGACCGTCGGCCGGTCCTGCACCGGCTTGGTGAAGATCTGCAACAGGTAGCCGTCCTCGTCCCGGTCCACCAGGATCTTGCGGGACTTGAGCTCCTCGATCGGTACGCGCACCTCGCCGATCCGGGCACGCAGCTCCGGGTCGTCGTAGTAGGAGTCCGGGGTTTCGAGGAACTCGACGCCTGCTGCCCGCATCGCGTCGACGCTGGCCAGGATGTCGTTGGTGGCCACGGCGATGTGCTGGGCGCCCGGACCCTGGTAGAACTCCAGGTACTCGTCGATCTGCGACTTCTTCTTGGCGATCGCCGGCTCGTTGAGCGGGAACTTCACCTTGCGGGTGCCGTTCGCGACCACCTTGCTCATCAGCGCCGAGTAGTCGGTGGCGATGTCGTCGCCGATGAACTCGGCCATGTTGGTGAATCCCATGACCCGGCGGTAGAACTCGACCCACTCGTCCATCCGGCCCAGCTCGACGTTGCCGACGACGTGGTCGACGGCCTGGAAGAAGCGCTTCGGCTGGATTCCGGCGTCGATCATCGGCTGCCGGTCCACGATCGGACCCCGGGCGGCGAAGCCGGGCAGGAACGGACCGGTGTAGCGGGACCGGTCCACCAGCGTGTGCCGGGTGTCGCCGTAGGTGGCGATGGCCGCCAGCCGTACGGTGCCGTGCTCGTCGGTCACGTCGTGCGGCTCCACCAGGCCGGTCGCGCCCTGCGCCGTGGCGTGCGCGTACGCGGCGTCGACGTCGGGCACCTCCAGCGCGATGTCGCTGACGCCGTCGCTGTGCCGGGCGACGTGCTCGGCGCCCTCGGCGTCGGGGCGTACCGCGCCGGTGAGCACGAACCGGGCCGAACCGCTGGTCAGCACGTACTCGGCGTGGTCGCGGTAGCCCTGCTCGGGTCCCCGGTATGCCACGCAGGTCATGCCGAACGCGGTGGAGTAGTAGTGCGCGGCCTGCTTGGCGTTACCCACCAGGAAGCGCACGTGGTCGAGCCCCTTGACCGGGAACGGGTCCTTGCTGGTGTCGTGGTCGACGGCGCCGATGAGAGCGTCGACGTCGACTTCCTCGGTCGGCTGGGGTCGGTCGATCGCCTGGGTCATGGTGGCCTCCCTCGCGTACCGGCCGGCCTCGTGGGCCGACGGATCGTGTCTGCTGCCGCCGAGCATCGCGGGGACCGGCCCGACTGGGCAACCCTCTCCGCCTGGGCTGGTCAGGTTGCACAAACGGTATGGTGTTCCGGCATGAACAGTGGTCAAATTGCCCAGCTCGACGAGCTGGATGTGCGACTCATCGAGTTGCTCGCCGAGGAGCCTCGGATCGGCGTGCTGGAATGCTCGCGCCGGCTTCAGGTCGCCCGGGGGACGGTGCAGGCGCGGCTCGACAAGCTGGTCGGGCGGGGGGTCATCGCCGGCTTCGGGCCGGATCTCGGCCCGGCCGCGCTGGGCTTCACGGTGACCAGCTTCGTCACCCTCGAAATCAGCCAGCGGCACGGGCATGATCCGGTCACCCGCCACCTGGCGGCGATCCCGGAGGTGTTGGAGGCGCACACCATCACCGGCTCAGGCGATCTGCTCTGCCGGATCGTGGCCCGGTCGAACACCGACCTCCAGCGGGTGATCGACCAGATCGTGGCGTACGAGGGGATCACCCGCGCCTCCACGATCATCGCGCTCGCCGAGCAGATTCCCTACCGGGTCCTCCCGCTGCTGCGCTCGGCGGTGCGGTGAGGCCGGTCAGTCCTCCGCCAGCGTGTCGCCCAGCGGGGTGCGGCGGTAGCGGACGGATCGGCCGGACCGGACCCGGGTGATCAGGCCCGCGTCGCGCAGCACGGCCAGGTGGTCGCCGACGCCGCCCAGGCTCATCCCGAGTTGCGCGACGAGTTGACTGGTCGTGGCGGGCAGGGCGAGTGCCCGCAGCACCGCCGCGCGGGACCGCCCGACCAGCCGGTCCAGGGCGTCGGCGGGGCGGTCCGGGTCGGGTGGCCCGAGCAGTTCGGCTACTCCGGAGGCCCGGTAGACGATCGCGAACGGCCACGGCGGCTCGACATAGTTGATCATCATGCCGAATACCGTGGGGATGAAGAGCAGGCCCCGACCGTCGAGCGAGTAGCTGCGGGGATCGCGGTCGGCCACCTCGATCGCGCCGAGGGCACCGTCGGAGACCCAGCGCAACCGTGGGTCCAGGTCCGCCACGGCGGCCCCCCAGCCGTACGCGAGCAGCCGGCCGGCCCGGTGCACCAGGTCCCGCTCCAGCACGGCTCGCAGGCGCGGCCAGTCCGGCTGCACCAGCGACACCCAGGCCGCCTCGATCGCGTCGGCCATCTGGTCGACGACGTCCGGCGAGTCGTAGATCCGTCGGGCGTACGCGGGTGGGTTGCCGTGCCCGGCGAGATTGCGGGCGAGTTCGCTGCGGGCCTGGGCGAGCGGTGTGGCCCGGACCACGGCGATCTCCTCGGCGAAATCGCGTGGGTTGCCGTCCGGGGCGGGATGGATGAAGTCGGCGTTGTAGCCGCCCCGGCGCAGCAGCGCCAACAGCGCGCCCACCGCCGGCCGCTCCCGACGCAGCCGCTCGAACGTCGGCCGGGTGCGGGCCACCCAGGGCGCCAGCCCCGGCACGGAGTGCTGACCTGCGTGCACGCGCAGCGCCCAGACCGCCTCGCCCAGCGGCGAGATGGCGTACCGGCTGGCCGCCACGTCCGCCGGGGTGACCTCGATCCGCATCGCCGACCTTTCGTTGACCAGCGAAAGGATAGAGCCGCCCCGGGGTGGGCGACCACGCTGGCCGGCGTGGACAACACCAGCCTGAGCGCGCCGAAGGTGGCCGAACGACCGGCCACCTTCCGGGACGTGTTCGCCGTCGCCGAGTTCCGGGTGATCTTCGGCAGCTTCGGGATCTTCATGATCGGCGAGACGGTGAAGATGCTCGCCCTCTCCGTGCTGGTCTATGAGCGCACCGGATCCGGGTTGCTGGCCGCGCTGGCGTACGTGACCGGGTTCCTGCCGCACGCGCTCGGCGGGGTGTTCCTGCTGGCCCTGGCGGACCGGATGCCGGCCCGCGCGCTGATCGTCGGGTACGACCTGTTGCGACTGGCGGTGGTCGTGGTGCTCGCCACCGGCGCGCTGTCACCGCCGCTGATGCTCGGCCTGGTCGCCGTCGTGGCGCTGTTCGGCCCGGTGAGCAGTGCCGCGCGGACGGCGCTGCTGCCCGAGGTGCTGCACGGCGACGCGTACGTGTTGGGTCGGTCGCTGCTCTCGGTGGCCGCCGGGGGCACCCAGGTGGCCGGCTTCGCCGTCGGTGGCCTGCTGCTCGGACTGGTCGGGCCCTACGGCGCGCTCTGGCTGACCGCGCTGACCTGCGGCCTGTCCGCGCTGCTGGTACGCGTCGGCCTCACCCGCCGTCCCGCCCGGATCCGCACCGCCCCTGCCACCGATGCCGTAAGCACTGGTGCCGTGGGCCCGGCCAGCGGTGCCGGGGGCGCAGCCGTGGGGCGCGGCAGGGGTGGTGCCGTTCGGGAGACGCTGCGGGTCAACCGGCAACTGCTCGCCGATCGCCGGATCCGGGGACTGCTGCTCGCCCAGTGGCTGCCCGGCTCGCTGCTCGTCGGTGCCGAAGGCGTGGCGGTGCCGTACGCGGCGCAGTTGGGGCTGGGCGCCAGTGCCGGCGTACTGCTGATGGCCGGTGCGGGCGGGATGCTGGTCGGTGACCTGGTGGTGGGACGGTTCGTGGCGCCGGCGCGCCGGGAGCGGTGGACGCCGTGGCTCGCGCTGCTGCTCGGCGTACCGATGCTGGTGTTTCTGGCCGGTCCGGGGCTGCTGCCGGCGGCGGCGCTCTTCGCGGTGGCCACCGCGGGCTTCGCCTACCAGCTCGGGCTGGCCCGGCGCTTCCTCGACGCGGTGCCCGAGTTGCGCCGGGGACAGACGTTCGGGCTGGTCAACACGGGGATGATGGCGATGCAGGGGCTGGCGGCGGCGGGCGCGGGCGGGCTGAGCGAGTGGCTTGCTCCGGGCGTGGTGATGGCGGTGGCCGGTGCCGCGTCGGTCGCCGCGACGCTGACACTGTGGCCGGTGCTGAAGCCTGCCGCTCACTCGCGTTAACAAGGGGCCCTTCTACTACCGCAGGCGTTAATAAGGTGCCCTTCCTTTCACGACACGCGGTGTGGTGCGGGCGGTGGGGGGTGCGGGTGGCTACCGTGTTCCGGTGGCGAAGGGGAGCGGCCTCGGCGTACGTAGCTGGCTGCTGCTCGGCCTGATCACGGTGGTGGTGCTGGCTGCTACCGGAGTCTGGAACCCGTTTCCTACCATGTGGGACTGGGTTAATCGCCGCCAACCCATCTCCCAGCCGGACGTGGTCTGGCAGCAGCGCGTCGGCGGAACTCCGCGCAGCGTCACCATCGCCGGGGAGAGCGTGGTGATCGAGCAGCGCACCCGCGTCGAGGCCCGCAGTCTGGCCACCGGCACCCAGCTCTGGGAGCGCAAGGCCGACTGGAGCGCGGTCGCGGGCGCCGGCGGGGAGTCCGTGGTCGTCGTGGGCAAGCTCCTGGTCAAGGGGTACGAGGTGCTCGACCCCACCACCGGGGTGACCCGTCGCCGTGACGACGACGCGGTGGCCGTCTGGACGTACCGCAACCTGCTGTTGGACGCGCGGTGCGTGGAGGCCACCGACTGCACGCTGAGCGCCTGGGACCCGCGCGGCACCACTCCGCTGTGGACGGCCTTCCTCCCAGGGGTGAGCTCGGGCCTGCTCGCCGACAACCCGAACCTGCTCGACACCCGGCGGCTCACCAGCAACCGGATCCACGGCGAGGTGGCCGGCCCGGAGGCGGTACCCCCGCTGCTCGGCTTCCCGGTCGACGGCCGGGTGCACGTGGTGGACACGGCGAACGGCCGGGTGCTCCAGAACGTCGAGCCCGGCCGCGAGGAGCGGCTCGCGGTGATCGGGGGTCGGCTGCTGCGGATCACCGCCCGTGCCCAGGACGGCAGCTGCTACTACGCCATCTCCGGCCAGGACTCGGCCACCGGCCAGGAGGCGTGGCAGCAGTCCGGGCTCAACCTCCGTACCGCCGACAGCGCCGGTTGCGTGCAGCGGGAAGACCCGTACGGTGCCCGCAACGTGCTGCTCGGTGTGTCGCCGGACGGCCGGGAGGCGGTCCTCGACGGGTACGACGGGCGGCTGCTGCTGGTCACCGCCAACGCCGAACGGGTGCTCGCCGTGGACGACCGGTACGCGCTGGTGCGTACCGCCGACGGTGGCACCGTCTCTGCCCGTGAACTCGGCACCAAGCAGACCCGGTGGAACCGTCCGGCCGGGAAGAAGGCGGGTGCCGCCCTCACCCCGTACGCGGCGATCGTCACCGACGAGAAACCCAACCGGTTGATCGCGCTCGACCCGCGTACCGGGCGGGAGCTGGCCGTGCTGCGTACCTCCGCCAACGCCCTCGCCGTCGGGCCCGCCGGGATGGTGATCGGTGAGGGCCGGGAGATCGGGTACGTCCGCTTCGGCGCGACAGCCGGTGAGTCGCGGCGCGACGCCGACAGGGCGGATCCGGGGCCCGACGGCAGTGGCCCGGAGCCGCAGCCACAGGGCAGCTGCGGTCCGAAGAACGAGCTGTGTGCCGCTCCTGATTCCGGTAAGTGATCGGGCCCCCCGGGGGGTGGGACGGGCAAACCCTCTGCCCTAGGCTTTGCCACCATGAGCGAGCGGCAGCGAGCGAATCATCAGCACAGAGCGATGGTGTCTCACGGCGGCGCGGAGCGACAGCGGAGTGTCGTCGTGAGCGAGCGGCAGCGAGCGAATCATCAGCACAGAGCGATGGTGTCTCACGGCGGCGCGGAGCGACAGCGCAGTGTCGTCGTTAGCGAGCGGAGCGGAGTGCTGTCATGAGCGCCGACTTCTCGTATGCCCCCCTGCTGCCGACCGGCCCCGACCAGACGGAGTACCGCCTGATCACCGACGAGGGCGTCGACGTGGTCAACGGTCCGGGTGGTCGACGTTTCCTGACGGTCGAGCCGGCCGCGCTGACCGCGCTGACCGCCGAGGCGATGCACGACATCGCCCACTTCCTGCGTCCCGCGCACCTGGCCCAGCTGCGGTCGATCATCGACGACCCGGCGGCCTCGCCGAACGACCGGTTCGTCGCGTTGGACCTGCTGCGCAACGCCAACATCGCGGCCGGTGGCGTGCTGCCGATGTGTCAGGACACCGGCACGGCGATCGTGATGGGCAAGCGTGGCCGGCACGTGCTCACCGACGGCGCCGACGCCGAGGCGATCTCGCGCGGCGTGTGGCAGGCGTACACCCGGCTCAACCTGCGCTACTCGCAGCTCGCCCCGCTGACCATGTGGGAGGAGCGCAACACCGGCAGTAACCTGCCCGCGCAGGTGGAGCTGTACGCCGAGGACCCGGACGGCCACCCGGACGCGTACAAGTTCCTCTTCATGGCCAAGGGTGGTGGCTCGGCCAACAAGTCGTACCTCTACCAGGAGACCAAGGCGCTGCTGAACCCGACGCGGATGATGCAGTTCCTGGAGGAGAAGCTGCGGCTGATCGGCACCGCCGCCTGCCCGCCGTACCACCTGGCGGTCGTGATCGGCGGCACCAGCGCCGAGTACGCCCTGAAGACCGCGAAGTACGCCTCCGCCAAGTACCTCGACGCGTTGCCCACCTCCGGCTCGATGGCCGCGCACGGCTTCCGGGACCTGGAGCTGGAGGCCGAGGTGCTGGAGTTGACCCGCAACTTCGGCATCGGCGCTCAGTTCGGCGGACGCTACTTCTGCCACGACGTCCGGGTGGTGCGGTTGCCTCGGCACGGGGCCTCCTGCCCGGTGGCGATCGCGGTGTCCTGCTCGGCCGACCGACAGGCGGTGGCCAAGATCACCCCGTCGGGCGTGTGGTTGGAGCGCCTGGAGACCGACCCGGCGCGCTTCCTGCCCGACGTCACCGAGGCGCAGCTGGACGCGACCGAGGTGGTGCGCGTCGACCTGAACCGGCCGATGGACGAGATCCGCGCCGAGCTGTCCAAGTACCCGGTCAAGACCCGGTTGTCGCTCAGCGGGCCGCTGGTGGTGGCCCGAGACATCGCCCACGCGAAGATCGCCGAGCGGCTGGACGCGGGCGAGTCGATGCCGCAGTACCTGCGCGACCATGCCGTCTACTACGCCGGCCCGGCGAAGACCCCGGAGGGCTACGCCTCCGGCTCCTTCGGCCCGACCACCGCCGGTCGGATGGACGCCTACGTGGAGAAGTTCCAGGCCGCCGGTGGCTCGATGGTGATGCTGGCCAAGGGCAACCGCTCGACACAGGTCACCCGCTCCTGCGAGCAGCACGGCGGCTTCTACCTCGGCTCGATCGGCGGCCCCGCCGCCCGGCTCGCCCAGGACTGCATCAAGCACGTCGAGGTCCTGGAGTACGCCGAGTTGGGCATGGAGGCGGTCTGGAGGATCGAGGTGGAGGACTTCCCGGCCTTCATCGTGGTCGACGACAAGGGCAACGACTTCTTCGCCGAGGTCACCAAGCCCGTCCTCACCATCGGCCGCCGCTGACACACCGACACGACGAGGGGCGCCGGGCGGAGGCCCGGCGCCCCTCGTCGTTGCGGACCTCAGCCCGGGTGGTTGACGTTGAAGTAGTAGTAGTCCTCGCCGGACGTGGCCCCCGACGCGGTCCTGCTCGACACGTACAGGTAGTGGCTGCCGTAGTGCTGCGGGGTCAACGTGATCGTCGCGGTGCCGTCGGCTCCAACGGCGACCGTCTCCTCCTCCCCGTTGTACCGGTAGACGAACTCGGCGCTGCCGGGCATCTGCGCGGTCAACGTGAACTGGCCCGGAACACCTGGGCCGCCTCCGCCGGTGGGCGGGTAGTCCGAGCTGCTCACGGTCGGGGCCAACCGCTTCAGTATCAAGGAGTGCTCGGTCTCGTCTGAGACGATGGAGCCCATCGTGGCGCGTACGGTCAGCCGCACCCAGCCAGACCGGTCGGCGGGGTAGGACTGCGGCGTCCAGCTGATCGTGGCAACTCCGTCGGCACCCGCGATGACCGTCCGTTCCTCCTCGCCTTCGAAGGTGTAGACGTAACCGGTCACGCCGTCTCGGGCCGGGCGGAAGGTGAACTCACCGGCGACTCCCGGTCCGCCGCCCTCCTGGTAGATGGGGTAGTCCGTCGATTCGATCGTCGGTGCCCATGACGTCGCTTCGAAGTACACGGAGGCGGTACCCGAGACGGTGCCGTCGGCGGTCCGGCTGTAGACCTGCATCCAGTGGAATCCGCCGAAGGTGGAGGTGAAGGTCACGCTCGCCGTACCGTCCGCCTTGGCGGCGACCGTCTGCTCCGGTCCGCCGACCACCGACCAGACATACTCGGTCACGCCGGGCATGCCGGGGCGGAAGACGAACGTACCGGGAGTACCGACGAGGGCGCCTTCGCCGCCTCCGATCGGGTACTGCTCCGAGGAGACGGTGGGCTCGGTCGCCAGGTAGAAGTACAACTGCCCCTCGCTGCTGGGCAGTCCGCCGGAGGTTCGACTGGTCACGGTGATCTGGTTCGAGCCGGACTTGCGGGGAGTTATCGTCGCGGTCGCCGTGCCGTCCGCTTCGGCCGGCACGGCGACCGGCTCGTCGTCGTTGAGCCGGTAGGTGTACTCGACCACGTCCTCCATACCGGGTGTGAACGTCAGCTCGCGGGGCTCACCGATCGCGCCATTCGGATTTCCGTCGGTGATCCGAGGAGCGGTGTCGCGCACCGTGAACTCGTAAGTCGTCTGTGCCGAGCGGTTGCCGGTCCGGTCGACGGCCTGCACGTACAGCCGGTTGCTGTAGGTGCGCGTCGGCGCGTGGCTGATGCTGGCGGCCCCCGACTCGTCGGCGACCACGTAGGAGGTCGGTCCGCTCTCGCCGTAGTAGTAGCCGGCGATGTCGTCCGCGCCCGGCGCGGTGAAGTGGAAGGTGCCGGGGATACCCGGACCGCCGTGACCTGGCGGATTCCAGCCAGACGGGTAGTCGGTGGAGGTCACCGTCGGGGCTGGCGGCCGAACCGTGTCGACGGTGAACCGGCACTCCGGTGACCAGTCGGAACTGGCGTGCTGATCGGCGGCGCGCACCGAGAAGGCGTACGTGCCGCCGTTGACCAACACACCCTCCGGCACCGTGTAGGTGAAGCGGGCCGGTGCGTAGGAGCGGTAGGACGTCCACTCGGTGCGCTCGGTGGGCCGATCGACCGGCCACCAGGCAAAGGTCGCCGTCACCTGATCGCCGGCCGACCCCTCGACCGTGTCCGGGTCGGTGATCTCGGCGCTGAGCACCGGGCTGGTGGTGCCGATCAGACGGCCGTCCGCGCAGGTTAGACCTGCGACAGTCAGCGCGCTGGGGACGTCGGGTGCGGCGTTCGCCTCAATCGAGATGCCCAACGGGGTGAGCCACCGGCTGAAGCGCTTGTTCTTTTCGTGGTGCCCGGCCACCCGGGCCATCAGGGTGAGCTTGTCCTGCCCGTCGGTGACCGCCTGGCGCAGCGTCTCGGTGAGGTCGAGTTCCAGGTAGCTGGCCGGGCAGGCGGGGGAATCGAAGACGTCACCGGCCTGCTCGTGCACCTGCGGTGCGGTCTTCCAGGTCGGGGGCTGTGCCGGCGTGTCGGTACGCCAGATCTCGATCTTGCGTGGCTTCTCGCAGTCGGTAACCGACGATTCTCCGATGACCCCGCCGGCCTGGATGATGTCCTTGCCCTGATAGGGCGCCAGGTCGAAGGTGAAGTACGCCCGGGAGGTGTGGTTACCCTCGTCGGATTTCCAGGTACCGACCGGCACCTCGTCGGTGGTGTCGACCGGAAACGCGACGGAGGGCTGCTTGGCGTCGGTGTAGCTGATGCTCGTCGCGCGTTCGAATCTGGTCACGCTGGCGGCTGCCGGCGTGGTGGTGCCGAGCACGGCGAGTGGTGCGGTCAGCAGGGCGGCCGCCCCGGTGACGAGGAATCGGCGCGGTGCGCGCCACCGGCGTGCGGTGCGCACGCCGGCCCCGTTGTGATGCAACGTGCAAACCTCCTGAGCGGAGTGGTGGGATTTCGACGATCTTAAGAGCATCACTGCCTGCGAGGTGCCAGACTTTCGGGTGGAAGCCGACTCCCGGCCGGCTCGGTGGCTCATCCGGAATCGTGCGGCTGGGGCGAACATCTGCACGTCGTCGCGGTGCGCGGCAGGATGGTACGCGTGACGACTCCAGAGAGCATGGGCTACCGGATCGAACGCGACTCGATGGGCGAGGTGGAGGTGCCCGCCGAGGCGTTGTGGCGGGCCCAGACGCAGCGGGCGGTGCAGAACTTCCCGATCTCCGGCCGGGGCATCGAGCCGGCCCAGATCCGGGCGTTGGCCCAGATCAAGGGTGCCGCCGCCGAGGTCAACGGCGAGCTGGGGGTGATCGACGCGAACGTGGCCGCAGCGATCGCCGCAGCCGCTGCGCACGTGGCCGCCGGTGGGTACGACGACCAGTTCCCGGTGGACGTGTTCCAGACCGGTTCCGGCACGTCGTCCAACATGAACACCAACGAGGTGATCGCCACCCTGGCCAGCCGTGAGCTGGGTCGGGAGGTGCACCCGAACGACGACGTCAACGCCTCACAGTCCAGCAACGACGTCTTTCCGTCCTCGATCCACCTGGCCGCGACCGAGGCCGTGGCGGGGGATCTGCTCCCGGCACTGGCCCACCTGGCCGGTGCGCTGGAGGCGAAGGCGGCGGAGTTCGAGACCGTCGTCAAGGCCGGGCGTACACACCTGATGGACGCCACCCCGGTGACGCTCGGGCAGGAGTTCGGCGGGTACGCCGCCCAGGTCCGCTACGGCATCGAGCGGTTGGGGGCGGCGCTGCCCCGGCTGGCGGAGTTGCCGCTGGGTGGCACGGCGGTGGGCACCGGCATCAACACTCCGCTCGGTTTCGCCGCCCGGGTGATCGAGAAGCTGCGGGCCTCCACCGGGTTGCCGGTGACCGAGGCACGTAACCACTTCGAGGCGCAGGGGGCCCGGGACGCCCTGGTGGAGACGTCAGGCCAGCTGCGTACCGTCGCGGTCGGGCTCTACAAGATTGCCAATGACATCCGCTGGATGGGTTCCGGCCCCCGTGCCGGTCTGCGCGAACTGCGCATCCCGGATCTTCAGCCGGGGTCGTCGATCATGCCCGGCAAGGTCAATCCGGTGGTCTGTGAGGCCGTCCGACAGGTCTGCGCGCAGGTGGTCGGCAACGACGCGGCCGTGGCCTTCGCCGGGTCACAGGGCGACTTCGAGCTGAACGTCATGCTGCCGGTGATGGGCCGCAACATCCTGGAGTCGATCCGGCTGATCGCCGCGTCGAGCCGCCTGCTCGCTGACCGGTGTGTGGTCGGCCTGGTCGCGGACGCCGAGGTCTGCCTGTCGTACGCCGAGGGCTCGCCGTCGATCGTCACCCCGCTCAACCGCCACCTCGGGTACGACGAGGCCGCGTCGATCGCCAAGGAGGCGCTGGAGAAGCAGATCTCCATCAAGGAGGTGGTGATCTCGCGTGGCCACATCGACTCCGGGAAACTCTCCGAAGAGCAGTTGGAGGAGGCGCTCGACCTGCTCCGCATGACCCACCCCTAACTCGCCGCACTGGCCCGCGCCGGGCGGCGGTCGTCTGCGACAAGACGTGGGTACATCTGTTGTCGTGCGAGCGACAAGAAATGTACCCATGCCGCCACCCGATCTTGCCGCGCCCGGTCAGGCGCGGGCGGCGGCCTTGCGGGCACGGTAGGCGCTGACCGCAGCCCGGTTGCCGCAGCCGGCCTCGCAGAACCGGCGTGACCGGTTCTTGGAGAGGTCGACCAGCACGTTGTCGCAGTCGGGGTGATCGCAGATGCGCAGCCGGCGCAGTTCGTCACCGCGTACCACGTCGGCGATCGCCATCGCCGCCTCGACCGCCATCCGGGTGGCCAGCGGGGCGTCCCGGGGTACGGCGTGCAGGTGGTACGGCTCGGCGTCGTGCGTGATGAGCTGGGGCAACGCACGGTGCTCGCGGAGCAGGGCGTTGACGATCGACACGATCTCGTCGACCTCGGCGTACCAGATGCGGCGGAGCCGGGGGCGTAGCGCGCGCACCGCCCGCAGCTCGGCCTCGGTGTGTTCGTACCGACCGCTGTAGGCATGGCGGGTGTAGAAGGCGTCCAGGGCTGCGACGTCCGGGAGCCCTTCCCCGTCGGGGCCGGCGGTGTTCACCAGTGCGGCGGCGGCGATCAGCGAGCATTCGGTGTCATGGGCGAACAGCAACTTGACTCCTGTCGTGGCCCCATCTAGCGTCATCGGCGAAAGCTATCTTTGCCCATGGCGGGCAGTCGCGCCAAGGAGAGCCCCATGCGTCAACCGCCCGCCGCCGGTGCCGGTCTCACCCTGGCGCTGCTCTCCGCGATCACCTTCGCCACCTCCGGCACCTTCGCCCGATCCCTGATCGACGACGGCTGGTCGGCCGAGGCGGTGGTCATCGCCCGGGTCGGCATCGCCTCGGTGATCCTGGCGGTGCCCGCCATGCTCGTCCTGCGCGGGCGGTGGCAGGTGTTGCGCCGGAACCTCGCCTCGATGGGCGTCTTCGGGCTGTTCGGTGTCGCGGTGGCGCAGGCGTGCTTCTTCAACGCGGTGCGCTACCTGCCGGTAGGCGTTGCGCTGCTGCTGGAGTACCTCGGCATCGTCCTGGTCGTCGGATGGACCTGGCTGGTGCAGGGTCAGCGCCCTCGCCGCCTGACCGTCGCCGGATCGGTGGCGGCCATGGTCGGCCTGGTCTTCGTGCTCGACCTGGCCGGTGCGGGCCGACTCGATCTGGTCGGCGTGCTCTGGGGCCTCGGTGCGGCGGTCGGATTGGCCGGGTACTTCGTGCTCGCCG
The DNA here is from genome assembly GCF_049844495.1 of Micromonospora sp. DT48. Classification (NCBI taxonomy): domain Bacteria; kingdom Bacillati; phylum Actinomycetota; class Actinomycetes; order Micromonosporales; family Micromonosporaceae; genus Micromonospora; species Micromonospora sp. DT48. Next base: position 362,589 of record NZ_JBNCLE010000004.1, on the reverse strand, counting down.
GTCGGGTCGACCCCGCCCTGCCGTCGATGGTCCTGGCCAGCGGCGGGATGGCCGCCGGTGCCGGCGTGCTGCTGCTGCTCGGCCTGGCCGGGGCGCTGCCGCTGCGGGCCACGTTCGACACCGTGCAGTTCGCCGGCATGCAGACCAGTTGGCTGGTGCCGATCGCCGGACTGACGCTGGTGGCCGCGGTGGTCGCCTATTCGGCCGGGATCGCCGCCGTGCGGACGCTCGGCTCCCGCCTGGCATCGTTCGTCGGGCTGACCGAGGTGCTGTTCGCGGTGCTGATCGCCTGGCTGGTGCTGGGGGAACTGCCAACCGTGGTGCAACTGCTCGGTGGGTTGCTGATCGTCGCGGGGGTGGCGTTGGTACGCCTCGACGAGCTGCGGGCCCCCGTCGAGCCCGCCCCGACGGAGGCGACGGAACCAGCCCTGCGGTGACAGGCTGAGCCACATGCTGACCACCGTGGTGTTCGATGCCGACGAGACCCTGGTCGATCTGCGGCCCGCCGTCACCGGTGGGCTGGAGGCCGTACTGGCGCGGATGCGACGGCTGACCCCGGCCGCAGTCGGGGTCACTCTCGCGGACCTGGAATCGGACTGGTCTGCGGTCTTCGGAGACCTGGCCGCCGCGCCGGTGGCGGAGATCCGGCGAGCCGCTCTGGCCCGGTCGCTGGACCGGGCGGACCTCGGTGGCCACCTGGACGAGATCGTTGAGCTGTTCTTCGCCCGTCGCTTCGCGCTGACCCGGCCGTTCGCCGACGTGCTGCCGGCACTGGCCGCACTGCGTACGCAGTGGTCGGTCGGCCTCGCCACCAACGGCAACAGCCGCGCGGAGCGCTGCGGCCTCACCGGTCAGTTCGCTTTCGAGGTGTACGCGCACCACGACGGGGTGCCGAAGAAACCGGACCCGGACTTCTACGCGGCTGCGTGTGCCGCCGCCGGAGCTGATCCGACTCAGGTGGTGCACGTCGGCGACAACCTGGTCAATGACGTGGTCGCAGCGCAGCAGGCCGGCCTGCGTGCCGTCTGGCTCAACCGTCGCGGCGAGCGGTTACCGGCCGACGTGGTGCCGGACGCGGTGGTCTCGACGCTGACCGAGCTGCCCGGGGCGCTGGCCAACCTGTCGCGCGGAGTGGCTCGCGGGTCAGGCCAGGGCGGTGGCGATGGCGGCGGCGGCGGCCGTCACCTGTGCGCCGACCGCTTCGGCGTCCAGCGGCGCTAGCGCCACCACCCCGACGCTCGCCTCCAGACCGGGCACGCCGAGCACCGGCGCGGCCACCCCGTACGCGCCGGGTTGCAGCTCACCGACGGTGCTGACCGGCCCGGCCTCGCCCGCGCGCCCGGCCAGGATGGCCTGCCCGGCGGCGCCGCGTTCCAGCGGATGCCGGGCACCGGTCCGGTACGCGACGTGGAATGACGTCCAACTCGGCTCGACCACCGCCAGCGCGACCCCCTCACCACCCTCGACCACGGTGAGATGGGCGGTGGCTCCGGCCTGCTCGGCGAGGCGGCGCAGCGCGGGCAGCGCACCCTCGGCGAGCAGCGGCTGGGCCCGCCGGGCCAGGTGCAGCACCCCGGCGCCGAGGCGCAGCCGGCCGTCCGCGCCACGGCGCAACATGCCGTGCCCGGCCAGCGGCCCGACCAACCGGTAAACGGCGGCGCGGCCGATGCCCAACTGGTTGGCGGCCTCGGTGACGGTCAGACCACCGGGGACGTCCGCCACCAGTTGCAGCAACCGCAGCCCCCGGTCCAGGGTCTGCGACGCCTCCCCGCCTGGAGACCGACCGCCTGGCGTTGCCGACGGGGTGGCACCGGGCGTCGCTGGATTGCTCACGACCAGCAGCGTACGGCTCGCGGGGCGGCCACCGGCAGACGGCGAGCGGCCCGATGGCACCAGGCTCGCACCGACCGGACGAGCGTGGACGGCTACCCTTGTACGGTGACGCTACGCCTGTATGACACCGCCACCCGATCGGTGCGGGACTTCGTCCCGCGGGAAGCCGGCAAGGTGGGGGTCTACCTGTGTGGTCTCACCCTCCAGGCACCGCCGCACATCGGCCATCTTCGCTCCGGCGTCAACTACGACGTGTTGCGTCGCTGGCTGTCGGCCGCCGGTTTCCAGGTCACCTTCATCCGCAACCTGACCGACATCGACGACAAGATCCTGGTCAAGGCGCAGGAGCAGCAGCGGCCCTTCTGGTCGATCGCGTACGCCAACGAGTTGAAGCTCGCCGAGGCGTACCGGGCGTTGAACGTGCTGCCGCCCACCTACGAGCCACGGGCCACCGGCCACATTCCCGAGATGCACGAGCTGATCGCGCAGTTGATCGAGCGGGGGCACGCGTACCCGGCCACCGACGGCTCGGGTGACGTGTACTTCGACGTGTGCTCGTGGCCGGCGTACGGGGCGTTGTCGAACCAGTCGCCCGACGACATGCAGTCCGCCGACGACGCGCCGGATCGGGGTAAGCGCGACCCGCGTGACTTCGCCCTCTGGAAGGGGGCCAAGCCGGACGAGCCGGCGGACGCCTACTGGCCGTCGCCGTGGGGGCGGGGCCGACCCGGCTGGCACATCGAGTGCTCGGCGATGTGCTGGCGCTACCTGGGCGCGGAGTTCGACATCCACGGCGGTGGGCTCGACCTGACCTTCCCCCACCACGAGAACGAGTTGGCCCAGTCCCAGGCCGCCGGCCTGCCCTTCGCCCGCTACTGGGTGCACCACGGCCTGCTCGGCATCGGCGGGACGAAGATGGGCAAGTCGCTGGGCAACGCCCTCGACCTGGACTATGTCGCCTCCCTCGGGGTGCGTCCGGTGGAACTGCGCTACTACTACGTGGCCGCCCACTACCGTTCCCGGATCGACTACTCCGAGGAGGCGTTGCGCGAGGCGGCCGTCGCGTACCGGCGGATCGAGGGCTTCGTGACGCGGGCCGTGGAACGGGTCGGCGCGGGCGGCCACGGTGCGCTGCCCGAGGCGTTCACCGTGGCGATGGACGACGACCTGAACACCTCGGCCGCGCTGGCGGCCCTGCACGAGGTGCTGCGCGACGGCAACAGCGCGCTGGCCGCCGGGGACGATGTGACCGTCCGCACCACGCTCGCCAGTGTCCGCGCGATGCTGGATATCCTCGGGGTCGACCCTCTCGACCCGGCGTGGACCGGCGGAGCCCGGGCGAGTGACCTCCGTGGTGTGGTGGACTCCCTGATCGCCCTGGCCCTCGAACAACGCGCGCAGGCCCGGGTCCGTAAGGACTGGGCCGCCGCCGACGCCCTGCGGGATCAACTCAAGCGAGCCGGAGTGGTGGTCGAGGACACCCCACAGGGGCCGCGTTGGACTATTGGAGAGCATGACTGATGGCCGGCAATTCTCAGCGCCGTGGCCGACGGGTGGTATCGAAGGCTAGTGCCCCGAAGGGGTCCGGTGGCAAGAACCGGGACTCCCTCGCTGGGCGTGGCCGGACGTTGCCGGCCGACGAACGCCCCTGGCACAAGGCCTACTCCGGCACCGAGAAGTTGCCGCAGCGCACCGCGTGGAAGCAGGAGAAGGAGCGCCGGGCGGCGGCCGAGGAGGGGCGTGCCCCGAAGGTCGGCCAGCCGGGCAGCAAGGACACCACCTGGGGCAAGGGCGGCGGCCGGGGCCCGGGCGTCGGGAAACCGTCCCGGGGCAAGCAGCCCGCCGGGCGCAGCGGTCCCCGCGTCGCGCCGGGGCGCAAGTCCAACCCGGCGAAGGACACCCCGGAGTTGTTGGTCGGTCGTAACCCGGTGCTGGAGGCGCTGCGTACCCACGTTCCGGCGACCGCGCTCTACACGGCGCAGGGCATCGACATCGACGACCGGGTCAAGGAGATCGTCCGTACGGCTGCCGACCGGGGGATCGCGATCCTCGACGTCAGCCGCGCCGAGCTGGACCGGATGACCGGCGGGGTACTGCACCAGGGCGTCGGTCTCCAGGTGCCGCCGTTCGCGTACGAGCCGTTCGACGATCTGATGGCCGCCGCACTGGAACAGCCGGCACCGCTGCTGGTGGCGCTGGACGGGGTCACCGATCCGCGTAACCTCGGCGCGGTGATCCGCTCCGCCGCCGCGTTCGGCGCGCAGGGCGTCTTCGTGCCGGAGCGGCGGGCGGCCGGGATCACCGCGACCGCGTGGCGGACCAGCGCGGGCGCAGCGGCTCGGGTGCCGGTGGCCCAGGTGACCAACCTCACCCGGTCACTGAAGGCATGCCAGGCCGCCGGGTTCGTGGTGGTCGGTCTGGACGCCGACGGGGAGACCGACCTGTACGACCTGGAGGCAGCCGTCGGCCCGCTGGTCGTGGTGGTCGGCTCGGAGGGGCGGGGGCTGTCCCGCCTGGTCGGGCAGACCTGCGACCTCAACGTCAGCATCCCGATGATCTCCGAGGTGGAGTCGCTCAACGCGAGCGTGGCGGCTGCGGTGACCCTCGCGGAGGTGGCGCGCCGCCGGGCCGCCGAGGGCTGACGAACCGGACAGCGTACGTAAGAAGGGCGGCCCGCCATCGGCGGACCGCCCTTCTCGTGTTGCTACGTCAGATGCGCTGCCCGGAGGCGGCGTGGAAGACGTGGCTCTGGCCGGTACGCGGCTTCACGAAGATCGTGTCGCCCATGTTCGGCATGTGCCGACGGTCGGTGCGGACCACGAACCGCTCGGAGGCACCGTCGAGCGCGGCGTGGCCGTAGACGTTGGCGTCGGAGCCCAGGTCCTCGACCAGTTCGACGACGACCGGCATGCCGCCCTCGGTCGGGCTGACGATGTCGCAGTCCTCCGGACGGAAGCCCACGGTCACCTTGCCGTTGCCGCCGTCGGCGTTCGCCGCCTCGGCCTGCTCACGGGTCAGCGGCACGAACATCTCGGCGAACGCCGCGCCCTGCTCGGTGAGCGGAACGGTCTTGATGTTCATGGCGGGCGAGCCGATGAAGCCGGCGACGAAGACGTTGGCCGGGGCGTCGTAGAGGGTCCGGGGCGTGTCGACCTGCTGGAGCACGCCGTCGAGCATGACCGCCACCCGGTGACCCATGGTCATGGCCTCGACCTGGTCGTGGGTGACGTAGACGGTGGTGATGCCGAGCTTGGCCTGAAGCGACGCGATCTGCGTACGGGTCTGCACCCGCAGCTTGGCGTCGAGGTTCGACAGCGGCTCGTCCATCAGGAAGACCTGCGGCTCCCGGACGATGGCCCGGCCCATCGCGACCCGCTGGCGCTGACCACCGGAGAGCGCCTTGGGCTTACGGCTGAGGTACTCCTCCAGCTGGAGCAGCGCCGCCGCCTCCTTGACCCGCCGGTCGATCTCGGACTTGGAGGTCTTGCGCAGCTTGAGCGCGAACGCCATGTTCTCGTACACCGTCATGTGCGGGTAGAGGGCGTAGTTCTGGAAGACCATCGCGATGTCACGGGCCTTCGGCGGCAGGTGGGTGACGTCCCGGTCGTCGATGTAGATGCCGCCGTCGTCGACGTCCTCCAGGCCGGCGAGCATGCGCAGGCTGGTGGACTTACCACAACCGGAGGGGCCGACCAGGACGAGGAACTCGCCGTCGCCGATCTGGAGGTCGAGCTGGTTGACCGCGGGGCGTTCGGTGCCCGGGTAGATCCGGGACGCCTTCGCGTAGGTGACCGTAGCCATGGGGGAACGCTTCCTTTCACCGGCAGGAACGTGCCGGACGATCCGAGTGAAGGAGCGACCGGTACGTAGGCCCGTACCGGCGCCACGGCCACCGCGAGGCACGCTCGCGTCAGCCGTGTCACTGCACGGTAAACGGCTTTCGCCGCGATGCCAAGGTCCACGGTCGACCGGTACTTCCGAAGCATTCGCATTCCGGTCACTCGGGCACGGTCGGACACGAATCGACGCTCGCAGGTCGGGTTGTTGACGTTTCCCATGCTCGGAACCCCTGCCGAGCAGGAAAAGCTGACGTCGGTCGCTATGCTGGCCTCGACACAACGCCCCTGTAGCTCAGCTGGCCAGAGCACCCGCCTTGTAAGCGGGATGTCGCCGGTTCGATCCCGGCCGGGGGCTCCATCCGTATCGCAATGGTTCACCGGGCGGACGTCGCGGCGTAACCGGGTGCTCGGGACGGGCCGTCAGGCTCGGTCTCCACCCGCCACGCCCGGCCCGGTCACCTCGACCGAGGGCCACCCGCCACCGTGCGCCGCGCCCGTCTGCCCGCCCGGGCAGGCGACGTCGCTAAGGTCGCCGCAGGTGACGTACGACGTGGTGCGGCGAAGGGATGGTGCGGTGACGGACGCGGACCTGGTGGTCGAGGTCGCGGGTGCGGTGGCCACGGTGGTGATCCGCAATCCGGGCCGACGCAACGCGATGACGCCGGCCATGTGGCGGCGACTGCCCGTGCTGCTCGACGGTCTTGAGGTCGACCCGGCGATCCGTGTGGTGGTGCTGACCGGAGCCGACGGCACCTTCTGCGCGGGTGCCGACCTCGGCGACCTGGACGAGTTGCTGGCGGCCGGTGACGGCAGCATCGCCGTCGCGGCGGAGGAGCGGCTGGCGACCTTCGCCAAACCGACCGTGGCGGCCATCCAGGGTGCCTGCGTCGGGGGCGGCTGCCAACTGGCGGTCGCCTGCGACCTGCGGATAGCCGCGGCCGACGCGCGGTTCGGCGTACCGCCGGCTCGGCTGGGGCTGGTCTACCCGGCACCGACCACCCTCCGGTTGTCCCGACTGGTCGGCCCGTCGGCGGCCAAGCACCTGCTTTTCACCGGCGAGTTGATCGACGCCGAGCGGGCGATGCGGATCGGCCTGGCCGACGAGGTATTGCCCGGCGACGAGCTGGCCGCCCGGGTCGCCACGCTCACCGGCACGATCGCCGAGCGCTCGCAACTCAGCGTCGCCGCCGCCAAGGAGATCGTCGACGGTCGGGCGGACGAAGCCCGGATGACCTGGTGGCACGGGCAGGTACGGGCCAGCGGCGAGGCCCGGGAGGGCGTGGCCGCCTTCCACGAACGTCGCGCTCCGCGATTCGGCTGGACCCACCCCTGAGCCGGTGGGCAGCAGTCAACGCCGGACGAGCAGCCCACGCGGGCGGATCGAGTGCACCGGCTCGGTGGCACCGCCCACTGCCCGCAGAACGTGGTTCGCCGCGAGGACACCGGTGGCCGCCGCGCGTTCCATCAGGGCGCTGGGGAAGTCCGTGCGGATGCCGTCGCCGGCCAGGTAGATGCCGGCCGCGTCGGTGCGGACCCCCGGCCGTCCGGCATGGCTGCCCGGCGTGAAGGCCGGTGCCTTCGCCTCGACGCGGGCGCGCAGGTGCCGTACCCGCAGTCGTGCCGTCTCCGGCCAGAGTACGGCCAGCTCGGCCCGCATCCGTTCGGCCAGCTCCGTGGCGGGCACGTCCGGCTCACAGGCGTACGCGTGCAGCTCGATCACCGAACCGCCGGTCTGCTCCCCCCACTGGCGGGACTCGCGTTCCAGCCGGTGGTACACCGTCACCGAGTCCAGCGTGGGCTGTCGGGACACTCCACTGAAGATTGCCCGCTCCGGGTCGACGTCCCCCTCGCACCAGTAGCGGGCCACCGCGTACGGCGGACCGGGCCGACCGTACGCGGGCATCGCCGCCGCCAGCGCCGGAGCCTGCTCGGCCAACTCCGGGCAGGCCGCGACCAGTGCGGCGAGCGCCGGTGGGTCGACGGCGAGCACGACGTGTTCGGCTCGGTACGTGCCTTCGGCGCTGCTCACCCGCCAACCGTCGGCCTCGCGGCGCAGCCCGGTCACCGGCTCCCCGGTACGGACCCGGCCGCCGTGCCGCTCGACGTGTCGGCTCAGCGGCCCCCAGATCGCCGTGGCGTAATCCTCGTCGGGGCAGTCGAAGGCCAGCCCTTCCGGGTTGCCGAGCAGGTAGAAGTGGAACTGCGCGATCATCTCGGCGGCCGACATGTCGGCCTCGTGGTTGAAGAACGAGTGGGAGAAGACCTCGAAGAGCATCGCCCGGGCCCGGTCGGGCAGGCGCAACGAGTCGAGCAGCTCGTCGGCGGTGGTGTGGTCGAACTCGGCGTAGGTACGCACCGGGTCGTAGGTCAGCAGTGGCAGGGCGGCGTCCCGGTCCATCGCGCGCAGGTCGCGTAGGCGGAGACTTGGGCTGCGGGCGAGCAGGGTGAGCAGGTTCGCCGGTGGCGCGGGCGGCAGTCGCCCGAACTCCTCCGTCGGCCACTCGGCACTGAGCACCGGATAGCCGGGGACGGGCCGCAGGAAACGCAGGGCCGGGTCGGCTCGGCGCAGGATGTTGCGCCAGTTGTAGTACTGCCGGAAGAAGGCGTGGAAACCGTGCTCGTTGACCTGGCGGGTGCCGTCGTCCAGGGCTTCCGGCCAGGCGCCGAGCCGGCCGCCCAGGGTGGCCGCGGCCTCCAGCACGGTCACCTCGACACCGCGTTCGGCGAGCACCACGGCCGCCGACATGCCGGCGATGCCGCCGCCGACGACCACCGCGGTGACCGGGCGCGGCACGCGTCGAGCGCCACCGCCGCCCGGGTCGACCTCATGCCGGCGTACGCCGATGAGCCGTCCAGCAACCTGCGACAGGGCCATGTGGAACCTCCCGAGTCGCCCACCAGTCTGCCCAGTCGCAAGGAAGGGCCCCTTGTTAACACGCTGCTGTTAACAAGGGGCCCGGGCACCTCACGAGGCGTTAACAGGGGGCCCTTCCTTTCACCGAAGGCAGCGGCGGGGGCGGTCGGAGTCGGGCCAGACGTATTCCAGGTCGTCGGGGACATCGTCGCCGAAGATCGGGCGGTAGTGCGCCGGATCCTTGCGCAGCAGCGACGAACGGTGGCTCAGGTGCACCTCGGTCCGGCCGAGCCAGGGCGGCAGTTCCCTGGCGACGGCAAGCTCCTGCTGGGTACGGACCTCTTCGATGCCGCAGGCGGTGGCCAGGTCCACGGCCAACGTGGTGGCGCAGGTGTCGGCTCGTCCGGCCGCGCACCAGACCGCGCAGACGTCCAGCCCGTAGCGGGTCAGGGCCTCCTCGTACCCGGCCCACATCTTCACCGCCGGGTGGTTGCGCCACCCGTACGTGGGCCAGGTCAGCCCGCGCAGCACCTGGATCGCCTCCACCCGCTGTTTGCCGAGTCGGCGCTGGTCCAGCGCCCGGGCACTGGCCAGGAAGTCCGGGTACGGCAGGAAGGTCTGCATACCGCTGCCCTACCCGGCGCGGGCCAGGACATGCCGCGCGACGGCAACCACGATCATGAAGGGCTGCGCGGGCTGCGACCGGCTGATTACCATGCGGGGCATGGCGGAGCCGCTGCTCGACCGGGCCCTGCGGGCCAGCCGCCGATTGCGGGTCAACGGGGAACCCCGGGCACACTTCGTGATCTGCGGGCAGGACCCGCTCGCCTACTGGGTGGTGCGGGCGATACTTGCTGGCGAAACGCAGGCGGGCCGGATACGGATCACCCTGATCGTGCCGGACCGTCGGCGCTCTCCCGCACCGGACGGCCGTGACCTGCCGGGCATCGAGGTGGTCCGGGCCGACCGGCTCGACGAGCGCACCTTCCGTCGGGCGGGGCTGGCCGGCGCGGCCGGGCTGGCCCTGCTGCATCAGGACGACGTGGGCAACATGCACGCCGCGCTCTGCGCGCAGGAGGTGGAGCCTGGGCTGCGCCTGGTGGTGCGGATGTTCAACACCGGGCTGGCCAACGGCGTACGACAGATCTTCCCCGACTCGGCGGTGCTCTCGGACGCCTCGATGGCCGCACCGGCCTTCGTGGCCGCCGCGCTCGGCGAGGTCGCGCCGACGCACTTCCGGCACGGCGGGCGCACCCTCTACGTGGCCCGCCGTGACGACGTACGCCCGAGCGAGGTGGTCTGCGGGGTGGCCGACACTCGCGACGACCAGCAGGATCTGGTACTGCCCGCAGACGAGCGGGACGCCGACGTGGTGATCGCCGAGGCGGTCGGTCGACCGGCCGGCACCGAACTGGCGGCGCGGCGGCTGGTCCGGGCGCGGCGGCTGCGTCGACCCGTGGCGATGCTGCTCCGCGCGATCCGCAGCTTCGCCACCCGGAAGATCGGCATCGCGGTGCTCTCGCTGATCGCCATGGTGGCCGCGCTGGGCTGGCTGTACGCCGACGCCGCGGATGTCGGCTGGGCCGAGGCGCTCTACCTGACCCTGGTCACCACGCTGACCGGGCAGGACCCGGACACCACCAAAGGGGGCGCCGAACAGGTCATGCAGGTGGTGCTCAACCTTGCCGGGCTGGCACTGATCCCGCTGATCACGGCGGTGGTGGTCGACGGGGTGGTGCAGGCCCGGTTGGCCCTGCACACCGGGCGGATCCTGCCCGAGCGCTCGGGGCACGTGGTGGTGGTCGGTCTGGGCAACATCGGTACCCGGGTGATGGGTCAGCTGCACGACTTCGGCGTCGAGGTGGTGGCGATCGACAAGAACGCCGACGCGCGCGGTGCCGGGCTGGCCCGGCGGCTGGGCGTACCGCTGGTGGTGGGTGACGCGGCGCAGGAGGAGACGCTGCGGGCCGCCTCGGTCGCGTCCTGTCAGGCGTTGGTGGTGGTCTCGACCGACGACGGGGCCAACCTGCGGGCGGCGCTGAACGCCCGAGCCCTCGACGAGGAACTCCGGGTGGTGCTGCGGCTCTTCGACGGCGACTTCGCCGAGCGGGTGCAGCGCGCCTTCGGCATCGGCACCTCGCGCAGTGTTTCGTACCTGGCGGCACCGTCGTTCGCCGCGGCCCTGCTGGACCGGGCGGTGGTCGCCACCATCCCGGTGGGCCGGCACGCCCTGCTGGTCACCGAGGTCGCGGTGGCCGCCGGTTCGGCCCTGGACGGTCGTACCCTCGCCGCCGTCGGGCGGCCCGGCAGCGTACGCCTGCTCGCGCACGCCCGCAGCGGGCAACGGATCGACTGGTCACCAGATCCCCGGATGGTGATCATCGCCGGTGACCGGTTGACCGTGGTGGCCCGCCGCGCCGGTCTCAACGCGCTGCTGCGCGAGACGGCGCCGCCACCCCCGGAGCCGGACTCGTCGGTGGCACCGATGCCCCGCGACGGTCAGCGCTGATCCGTCAGGCGGTAGCGGTGCCGCACGGCGTACCAGGCGGCGCCGAGGGCGAGCACGCCGAAACCGGCGAGCACGGAGGCCAACGGCAGGTTCACCGCGAGCAGGACGCAGCCGAGCAGCCCGGCCACGGCGAGCGCCTGGACCGGGAGCTTCCGCTCCGGCTCCCGCCCGAGGGTCAACGCTGCGGCGTTGGCGATGGCGTAGTAGACCAGCACCGTGCAGGCGGAGAAGCCGATCGCGCCGCGCACGTCGCCGAGCACGACCACCAGGATCACCACGGCGGCGACCGCCAGTTCGGCCCGGTGCGGCACCCGGTGCACCGGGTGCACGGCGGCCAGCGTGACGGGCAGGTCCCGGCGGCGGGCCATCGCCAACGTGGTGCGGGCGACCCCGGCCAGCAGGGAGAGCAGCACCCCGGTCACCGCGACGGCTGCCCCGACGCGGACCACCCAGGCCAGGCCGGGCAGCCCGGCCGCGCTCACCACGTCGGCCAGTGGTGCGGCCGACCCGGCGAGCCGGTCCGGCCCGAGCACCCCGAGCGTGATCACGGCCAGCACCAGGTAGCTCACCAGCACCACGCCGAGTGCCAGCGGCACCGCCCGGGGGATGGTCCGCTCCGGGTCGCGTACCTCCTCACCGAGGGTGGCGATCCGCGCGTACCCGGCGAAGGCGAAGAAGAGCAGGCCAGCGGCGGTGAGGATGCCCCGCGCTGAGCCGCCGGGCTGATCGATCCGACCGATCGACAGGTCGGTCGCGCCAGCCACCGCCACCAGTGCCAGCACCGCCAGCACGATCAGCACCAGGACCCGGGTGGCGGTCGCGGTCTTCGCCACGCCGCGCAGGTTGACGGCGGTCACCGCGACGACCGCGGCGACCGCGACCAACCGGGCCTGACCCGGCCAGAGGTACGCCCCGATGGTCAGCGCCATCGCCGCGCAACTGGCCGTCTTGCCGATGACGAAACCCCACCCGGCGAGGAACCCGGCGAACGGGCTCAGCCGCTCCCGGCCGTAGACGTAGGTGCCGCCGGACTCCGGGTAGCGGGCGGCCAGCCGGGCGGAACTGGTGGCGTTGCAGTACGCGACGAAGCCGGCCAGCGCCAGGGCGACCAGCAGTCCGGTGCCGCCGGCCGCGCTCGCGGCGGGCGCGAAGACCACGAAGACGCCCGCGCCAAGCATCGATCCGAGGCCGATGACCACGGCATCCGGTACGCCGAGGCGACGCGAGAGTCGGTCCACCGGCCTAGTGCCGCTCGGTGAACGGCGCGTCCCAGCGCCGTAGTCGGCCACCCAGCGGCAGGTCGTCCCAGGGCACCCGGTGCAGGAACCGGTCCAGCAGCAGCCCGAGCAGCAGGGCGGCCAGCCCGTCGGTGAGCCAGTGGAAGTTGAGGTAGGTGGTGGTGATCAGCAGGATCCCGGGCGGCGCGTAACGAACCAGTCGGTACCCGCCGACGGGCAGCCGACCGGCGGTCAGCGAGACCAGCAGCAGGGCGATCACGCCGTACCAGACGATCGCGTTGGCCACGTGCCCCGACGGGTACGACATCGAGTACGCCCCGGCCGGCAGTTGGTTGAAGATCTGCACCGCCTCCTCGGGAGCCAGGAACGGCTCCTTGACCGAGGCGGTGGGTGCCGCCCGGTCGGTCCAGATCTTTAGCGGCCCGATGGTCAGCATGGTGACCAGGAAGGCGGCGGCGACCAGCAGGAATGGCCGGACCGTACGACGACGCCAGGCCACCGCCACCGCCAGCGCGCCGGAGACCGGTAGCAGCAGTCCGCCACCTTGGCCGAGCAGGTTGAACACCCGGGCGGTCCAGTACGCCGGGGCCGGGTCGTGGGTGAAGGCCCACTCGCTGACGGCGAGGTCGAGGTCGAGCAGGTGTCCCCGGGCGAGCGCGGCGGTCAGCGCCGCGAATCCCGCCAGCAGCACGGCGTCGAACCACCAGCCGGCCGGACGTACCGGCGTCAGACGCGTCCCACGGCGTACCGATGTCGTCTTCCGCACCCCGGTCACGCTACCGGCCTGCGGGATGCTCGCAGCGGACGCCGACTGTGGGCCCAACCACGTGGGGAGGCGTTCCGACCCGGAAGACGTCAGACTTGACGTCGTGCGGATCACCTCGGCCCTCGTCGACCCGGCGTTGCTCGACCTTCCCTGGTCGACGCCGTTGGAGCAGTGGCCGGCCGAACACCTGGTCGCACTGCCCCAGGGCATCTCCCGGCACGTGGTGCGTTTCGTGCAGTTGGGCGGGTACGTCTACGCGGTCAAGGAAACCGGCGAGCGGGTGGCCGAGCGGGAGTACGACCTGCTGCGGGCCCTGGAACGGATCGACTTCCCGTCGGTGAAGGCGGTGGCGATCGTCGCCGACCGGGAGTCCGACGCGGGTGAGCCGCTGGACCCCGTCCTGATCACCCGGCACCTCCAGTTCTCCCTGCCGTACCGGGCGCTGTTCTCGCACACGCTGCGCCCGGAGACGATGGGCCGTCTGCTCGACGCGCTCGCCGCGCTGCTGGTCCGGATGCACCTGACCGGCTTCTTCTGGGGCGACTGCTCGCTGTCGAACACGCTGTTCCGGCGGGACGCGGGCGCCTTCGCCGCGTACCTGGTCGACGCCGAGACCGGCGCGCTGCGCAGCGTGCTCTCCAACGGTCAGCGTGGCGAGGACCTGGAGATCGCCCGGGTCAACATCTTCGGGGAGGCGCTCGACCTCCAGGCCGCCGGTCTGCTGCACGACTCGATCGATCCCGAGGTCGTCTGCGAGGAGGTGGTGCAGCGCTACGAGCGGCTCTGGCACGAGATCACCTACGAGCAGCAGGTGGAACGGCAGGCCCGGCACGATATCGAGGGGCGCATCCGCCGGCTCAACGAGCTGGGCTTCGACGTGGCCGAGGTGGCCATGTCCACCATCGACAACGGCCGCTACCTGATCCGGCCCAAGGTGGTCGACGCCGGGTACCACCACCGTCGGTTGCTCCGCCTCACCGGGCTCGACGCCGAGGAGAACCAGGCCCGCAAGCTGCTCAACGACCTCGACGCGTATCGGGCGGAGAGCGACCTGACCGACGAGCAGCAGGCCGCGCACCGCTGGCTGACCGAGGTCTTCGAGCCGGTGGTCCGGGCGGTACCGGCGAACCTGCGGCGGAAGCTGGAGCCGCAGGAGCTGTTCGCCCAGATCATCGAGCACAAGTGGCTGCTCTCCGAGCAGGTCGGTCGGGACGTCGGGATGCGCCACGCGGTGCAGTCGTTCCTGTCGGACGTGCTGGTGCACCGTCCCGACGAGCAGGCCGTCCTCGGTGTGGAGATCTCTTCCGGCTGACCCGCCGGCTGCCGCGTCACTCCACCCAGACGCCGGCCCGCATCACCCGGACGATCTCCAGGTCGTCGTCGAGCACCACCAGGTCGGCGCGGAGCCCGGCCTGGAGGCTGCCCACCTGGTCGCCGAGCCCGACGGCGAGAGCCGGCGTGGTGGACGCCATGCGTACCGCGTCGGGGACCGGGACCCCCGAGGCGACCGCGTTGCGCAGTGCCCTGTCCATGGTCAGCGTGCTACCCGCGATCGCCCCGTCGGGGGAGAGCCGGGCGACCCCGTCGCGCACGGTCACCGCCTGGCCGCCCAGCTCGTACTCGCCGTCCGGCATTCCGGCGGCGGCCATCGAGTCGGTGACCAGCGCGCACCGTTCCGGCCCGGCGGTCGAGGTGGCGAAGGTGAGCGTCCCCTCGTGCAGGTGCACCCCGTCGGCGACCAGCTCGCAGATCACGTTCGGGGCGGCCAGCAGCGCCACCACGGGGCCCGGCTCGCGGTGGTGCACCGGGCGCATCCCGTTGAACAGGTGGGTGCCGACGCTCGCGCCCGCCGCCACGGCGGCGCGGGTCTGCTCGTACGTGCCGTCGGTGTGGCCGACCGCGGCGACCACCCCGTGCCGGGTGAGCATCTCCATGGTCGCCAGCGCGCCGGGACGCTCGGGGGCGAGGGTGACCATCCGGACCGCTCCCTCACCGACCTTGATGAGCTCGGTCAGCTCGTCGACGGAGGGGTCCCGCAGGAACTCCGGGTTCTGCGCCCCGCACCTGGCGGCGGAGAGGTACGGCCCTTCGAAGTGGATGCCGGCCAGCACGCCGTCGCGGACCAGCGGCGCGAACGCGACGGTGGCCGAGCGCATCAGCTCGAACGGCGAGCTGACCAGGCTGGCCACCAGGCTGGTGGTGCCGTGGCGCAGGTGGAACGCGGCGGCGGCACGCGCCTGGCCGGCGTCGCCGGTGGTGAAGGTGTGCCCGCCGCCGCCGTGGCTGTGGATGTCCACGAAGCCGGGCACGATCCAGTGGCCGTCGCGCCCCGACGGGTATTCGGCGACCGCGCTGATCCGGTCGCCTTTGACCTCGACGCAGCCTTGCGCGATCACCCCGGCCGGGGTCACCACCTTGCCGTTCACCCGTACGGTCATGGCGTCTCCAGTTGATCGAGAGCGAGCAGTGCGGCACCGAGGCAGCCCGCCTCGTCGCCGAGGACGGCCGGGACCAGTCGTGGCTCCCGGTGGAAGGTCAGCCGGTCCCGCAGCGCGGCACGAAGCGGGTCGAACAGCCCGGCGCCGGCCTGGGCGAGGCCGCCGCCCAGGACGATGGTCTCCACGTCGAACAGGGCCTGAGCGGTGGCGAGGCCGTCGGCGAGGGCTTCCACCGTCTCCCGCCAGACCCGGGTGGCCAGTTCCTCACCGGCTGCGGCCCGGGCGGCCACGTCGGCGGCGGTCACCATGGTCCGTCCCGGCTCGGATTTCCCGGCGGACCCACCGTCCGACGTCGCGCCGGTGAGTTCGGCGTAGCGGCGAGCGACGGACGAGGCGGAGGCGATCGCCTCCAGGCAGCCCGGTCGTCCGCAGCCGCAGGTCGGCCCGTCCGGACGGACCAGGATGTGACCGAGTTCCCCGGCCGCGCCGTGCGCCCCGGTGGCGGCCGAGCCGGCCACCACGTGCGCTGCGGCGATGCCGGTGCCGATCGCCACGAACAGCACGTGTCCCCGGTCCCGGCCGGCGCCCAGCCGGGCCTCGGCGAGGCCACCGGCGCGTACGTCGTGGCCGAGCGTGGTGGGCAGGCCGAGCCGAGTGGACGCCAGGTCGCGCAGGGGCACGTTCCGGAAGCCGACGTTCGCCGACCAGACCGCGACGCCGCGCGCGGTGTCCACGACGCCCGGCACCACGATGCCGAGCGCGGTCGGCGTGAGTCCGTCCGCCCGCGCCTTGGCGGCGAGGCCCTCGGCCACCGTCAGGATCGTCTCGACCACGGCGTCGGGGCCGCGCCCGGCGTCCGTGGGGTGCCGTTCGGCGTGCCGTACCGCGCCGTCCGCGCCGACCAGCGCGCACTTCATCCCGGTGCCACCCACGTCCAGCGCGACGGCGACCTGCCCGTCGTTCACCGCCACCGCGTCACCTGACGCCTCGAAGCGCTCGGGTCAGGTCGGAGGGTCCTGCTGCGGGCGGGTTCGGGCCGGGATCTCGTGGCGTCGAGGTCACGTGAGCACCACGGAGCGGCTCAGGTGCCGGGGTGCGTCGGGGTCGAGCCCACGGCTGGTGGCGAGGGCGACGGCGAACCGCTGGGCCAGGATCAGGTCGGCCATCGGGTCGACCGGGGTACGCCCGGCGGCCCACCGGCCGAGCACCGAGTGGTAGCCGTGGGTGCGGCTGTGCGCGAAGGAGGCTCCGGTGGCGGCGACGTCCTCCGGCAGCCCGTCGGGCAACTCGCCGAACGCCCAGACCAACCGCCCCGGGGCGGCCACCGAGATGGGGCCGTGCCGATAGTCCATCGCGGGGTACGCCTCGGCCCAGAAGGTCGCCGCCTCGCGACACTTCAGCGCGGCCTCCTGGGCCAACCCGATGGTCCAGCCGCGACCGAGGAAGGTGACCTGTTCGATCAGGCTCGGGTCGATCGGCAGCGGGGTACGTACGGCGACCTCCGCGTCGGCGACCAGCGCGGTCATGTTGTCGCCCAGGTGTGCGCGGAGCAGGGCCAGCGCGGTGGTGGCGAAGCGGGTCTGCACCACGGAGCGTTCGTCGGCGAACGGCATGGTGACGGCGGCGTCTGCGATCTCGACCACCGGTGAGTTGGGATCACCGACGATCACCGTCGTCGGGGTCTGGCCGTGCAGCGCGGTGAGCAGGTCCAGCACCTCCGTGGTGGTGCCGGAGCGGGTGATCGCCAGCAGCCGGTCGTAGCGGCGGCCGGTGGGGAACTCGCTGGCCTGGAAGGCGTCGGTCTCGCCCTGGCCGGCGGCCTCGCGGCGGGTCGCGTACGCCATGGCCATGAACCACGACGTGCCGCAGCCGACGACGGCGACCCGCTCACCGGGGCGGGGCAGGCGGTCGAGCATCGCAGGTGCCAGCTCGCTCGCCTGACGCCAGCAGTCCGGCTGGCTCGCGATCTCCGCGTGGACGTACGCCATGAGAACTCCTCGCAGGCCGAGCCTGCGCGTTACGGCTCGTTAATCCCGTCTTTCGAGCGTCATTCTGCGTGAAACTTACCGGAAATGGCAACCGCAGGAGTGATCGAGCACACCCGGCTTTTGCCACTTCGTAGTTTCGAGCACTAGTGTGCACGCAACCAAGCACCGATCGTGCAGACACGGGAGGCCCGGGGTGGACCGCTACGCGAGATGGAACGCCCTGCTCGAAATGCTGACCGATTCGGGTCGGGTCACCGTCGAGGAGGCCGCCGACCGGCTGGACGTTTCGCAGGCGACCATCCGCCGCGACTTCGACCAACTCGCGCAGCAGCAGATGATCACGCGTACCCGGGGTGGCGCGGTCGCCAACGGCGTCTCGTACGACCTGCCACTGCGTTACAAGACGGCCAAGCACTCCGCCGAGAAGCAGCGGATCGGTGCGGCTGCGGCGGCACTCGTCTCTCCGGGGACGGTGGTCGGCCTCAACGGCGGCACCACCAGCACCGAGGTGGCTCGGGCGCTGGCCGTACGCCCGGATCTCAACACCAACGCCGAGGGTGCCCAACTGACCGTGGTCACCAACGCCCTGAACATCGCCAACGAGTTGCTCGTCCGGTCCCGGATGAAGGTCGTGGTGGCCGGCGGCGTGGTGCGGCCGAAGTCCTTCGAACTGGTCGGCCCGCTGGGTGGGGCGCTGCTGCGCGAGGTCACCCTGGACGTGGCGCTGCTCGGGGTGGACGCCATCGACCCGTCGCTCGGTGCGGCAGCCCATCACGAGGGCGAGGCGGCGATGAACAACCTGATGGTGGCGCGGGCCAAGCGGGTGGTGATAATCGCCGACTCGTCCAAACTGGGCGGTCACGCCTTCGCCCGGATCTGCCCGGTCGAACGGGTCGAGACGCTGGTCACCGACTCCGGGGCCGCGCCGGATCTGGTCGACGCCTTCCGTGCCGCCGGGGTCCACGTCATCTGCGCCTGAGGGCGTACTGGGTCAACGCCGCGTCGCGGTTGCGCTGCTTGACGTGTAGGAAGCCTGCCCTTTCGGCGTGTCGATACATACCGGGTATTGCGCGGTGATGCATACCGCGTATGGTGTCGTCGTCGCCCACACACCAACGGGGGAGGTGCAGCTTGCCGGCTGTCCTGGAAATCGAAGGTCTACGAAAGACGTACCGAAGTCGACGCCGGGGTACCCGTAACGCCCTGGACGGCTTCGACATGCAGGTCGAGGCGGGTCAGGTGCACGGCTTCCTCGGCCCCAACGGGTCGGGCAAGACCACCACGCTGCGTACGCTGCTCGGCCTGATCCGGCCGGACGGCGGTCGGATGGCGATCCTCGGGCACGAGGTGCCCGCAACGCTGGACCAGGTCGCTCCGCAGGTCGGCGCGATCGTGGAGAGCCCGCAGTTCTTCCCGCACTTCACCGCGC
Organism: Micromonospora sp. DT48; assembly: GCF_049844495.1. Classification (NCBI taxonomy): domain Bacteria; kingdom Bacillati; phylum Actinomycetota; class Actinomycetes; order Micromonosporales; family Micromonosporaceae; genus Micromonospora; species Micromonospora sp. DT48. The sequence continues at coordinate 343,695 of NZ_JBNCLE010000004.1, read as the reverse complement.
GGGACACGCTGTCGCTGCTGGCCAGCGCCGGTGAGCTGCCCGAGCAGCGGGTCGACGAGGTGCTGGAGCTGGTCGGGCTGCGCGACCGGGCCGGTGAGCGGGTCAAGACGTACTCGCTCGGCATGAAGCAGCGGCTCGCGGTCGCCTCGGCGCTGCTCAAGAACCCCAAGCTGCTGATCCTCGACGAGCCGGCCAACGGTCTCGACCCGGGCGGCATCCGGGAGATGCGGACGCTGATGCGCGACCTCTCCGCCTCCGGGATGACCGTGGTGCTGTCCAGCCACATCCTCGGTGAGATCCAGCTGATCTGCGACTCGGTCACCATCATCTCGCTGGGTCGGCGGGTCGCCTTCGGCCCGGTCGACGAGGTGCTGGCCCAGCACTCGTCCGGTGCGGTCCGGGTGCGGCTGGAGGCTGCCGCCGACCTGCCGGTCGCCGCCACGGCGCTGACCCGGGCCGGCGTACGCGTCACCACCAACGACGACCACCTGATGCTCGCCGGGGTGGACAAGCCCGCCACGGTCACCCGGCTCCTGGCCGAGCAGGGCCTCTACGTCAGTGAACTCGCGCCGATCGCGGTCGACCTGGAGAGCGTCTTCCTCGAACTGACCAACACCGCGCCGCTACCCGGCCAGCATCGACAGGTCGACCAGTCCGTACGAGTCGACGGGGCGGCGTCGTCCGCGCCCGTCGGGGGAGGTTGGGGCGCGTGAGTCTCTTCCGTACCGAGCTGCGCCGGCTGGCCAAGCGGCGTTTCGCCCGCTGGATGACCGCAGGCGGCCTGGTGGTGCTGGTCCTGGTGGCGGCGGGCATGTTCCTCAGCAACGAGAAGATCGGCCCGGACCAACTCGCGGAGGCGCGCCAGGCCGCCGACCGGCAGCACCAGGAGCAGGTCCGCTGGGCCGAGCAGGAACGCGCGAACTGCGAGCGGGCCAAGGCGGCCGGGGAGAACGTCGACTACTACCCGGTCGACTGCGCCGAGATCACCCCGCCGCCCCGCGAGTCGATCGAGGAGCAGTGGTTCCTGCCCTCGACCTTCAACTTCCGGGAAAGCTTCGGGGAGATGCTCATCCCGCTCGCCGCGATCCTGGCCCTGGTCGGATTCGTGGTCGGCGCCTCCTTCGTGGGTGCCGAGTGGAACACCGGCGGCATGATGAATCTGCTGCTCTGGCGGCCGAAACGGCTGACCGTCCTGCTGACCAAGCTGGGCGCGCTGCTCACCGGACTGCTCGCGCTGGCCCTGCCCGCCACTGCGGCCTGGTTCGGCAGCATGTGGCTGATCGCCAACTGGCGGGGCACCACCGAGGGGATGACCTCCGGCGCCTGGCAGTCGTTCCTCATCACCGGGCTGCGCGGCATGGTGCTGGCGTTGGTCGCGGCGACGGTGGGCTTCGCCCTGGCCTCGCTCGGCCGACACACCGCGATGGCGCTCGGCGGGGCGATCGCGGTGATGGTGGTCGGCCAGATCGGGCTCGGCATCGTGCTGTCCATGGCGCAGGTCCGGTTCGCCGAGGCGTGGCTGCTGCCCACCTACGCGTACGCCTGGATGGCCAAGACGGTCACCCTTCAGGACTGGCAGGCGTGCAACGCCACCTACACCGGCGAGTGCGAGCCGGCCACCCTGGACATCACCTGGCAACACTCGTCGGTGCTGTTCAGTGTCGGGATCGTGCTCTTCCTGGGCGCGGCGCTGTGGACGATGCGTCGGCGGGACATCACCTGAGCCGGGGTGGGCGCGACCGCATCCCGGTCGCGCCCACCCACGCCTCCGACCGTGCACGGGGACGGTCGGAGGCGTGGTCGGATGCGCCAGGTGGTGCCCCTGGTTAGGCTGGTAGGCCCGGTTGGCGTCGCCCGACCCGCCGCCCCCGCGTGAGGAGCACGATGCAGCCCGCCGACGCCACCCCGGCAGCGCAGACCGGTCCGGACGCCGTCACGGTGCCGCCGCCGAGGGCCGCCCCCGAGGTCGAGTCGTCGCCGCAGGCCGCCGCTCCAACCACCGTGCCCACGGACGCCACCGTCTCCACGGAGGCCGCCGCGCGCACGGCCGCCGCGCGCACGGCCGCCGCCGAGTCGACGGACGCCGGGGGGTCGGACACCGGCTCGGGACGTGCCGGGTCGGCCTCCGGCGGACTCGACGAGCGGGAACGCGAGATGCTCGCCTTCGAGCGACAGTGGTGGCGGCACGCCGGAGCCAAGGAGCAGGCCATCCGGGACCGGTTCGGCCTCTCGGCCACCCGCTACTACCAGCTGTTGAACGCGTTGCTGGACAATCCCGCGGCGCTCGCCGCCGACCCGGTGCTGGTGGGCCGGTTGGTGCGACTGCGCGCCTCCCGCAGCCGCAACCGCCGGCGGTAGGCGCGCGGGACCGACACCATCCCGGCCGTGACGTGTCGTCCGGTACGAGGCGGGTAGCCGGAGCGCGGTGGAGGTGGCGATGAGCGGCGCGGGGGCAGGACGAACGGGACGGACGACGCATCCGGACACCGGGGTGCCCGAGGCCGCCCCGGAGGAGCGCCGACGGGGTGCGGTGGTCGGGCACCCACCCACCATGCGGGTTCGATCCGCTTCCGCCCCACCGCCCGGTCGGACCGTCAACGAGGACCTGGTGTTCCGGTTCGGGCCGCTGGTCGGGGTGCTGGACGGCGCGACCGTGCCGGAGGGCTTCGACACCGGCTGCGTACACGGACCGCAGTGGTATGTCCAGCACCTCGCCGCCCGCCTCGGCCTGGCCGAGGCGGCGCGTCCGGCCGCAACGCTGGTCAGCAACCTGGCCGCCGCGATCCTCGCGGTCCGTGCCGACCACGGCGAGCAGTGCGACCTCGACCACCCCGGCACCCCGTCGAGCACGGTGTGCCTGCTCCGCGACGGTGGCGACCAGGTCGACTACCTCGTGCTCTGTGACAGCCCGCTGGTGCTCGACACCGGTGGTCGCATCAACGTGGTGACCGACGACCGGCTCGCCAGCTCGGTGAGGGACCTGCGGGAGACGGCGGAACTGCTGCCCGAGCCGACCGATCCGGCCACCCGGTTCCGGCACGCGGTCACCGCGCAGCGGGCGCGGATGAACCGCACCCACGGCTACTGGGTCGCCGCCGCCGATCCGGACGCGGCCTACCACGCGGTGGTCGGGACGGTGCCCCGGCACGGTCCCGAGGCGTTGCGCCGCGCCGTGCTGCTCTCCGACGGCGCCTCCGCCCTGGTCGAGGAGTTCGGTCTGCTCGACTGGCCCGGCCTGTTGGACGTGGTGACCACGGAGGGACCGGACGCGCTGATCGACCGGGTACGCGTCGCCGAACGAGACCATTCCGACCGACGCCGACGGCACAAGACGGCCGACGACGCCTCCGCCGTCTACTGCGAGTTCGCCCGGCCGGACGATCGCGGAGCGTGACCCGGGAGGCTGATTCGACCCGACCGGTCGGTACCGCTCCGCCGGAGGGTCCGGTCGTCGCCAACTGGCTGGACGCACGGCTCCGGGCGCGGAAGACTGCGGCACGTGACTGGTGCGGTCCGGTTGGAGCCGGTGGACGAGCGGAACCTCGAACCGTTGCTCTCCGTGGCGGTGGCCGAGGCGGAGCCGGCCGACGTGATGCCGCCGGTGGAGGCACCGGCCGGCTGGTCGCACGCCCGGCGGGAGGCGTTCCGGGACTTCCACCGGGCCAGCTTCGGTGGGCTGGGCGGGTCCGCTCGCAGCGCGATGTACGCGATCGTGGCGGGCGGCGAGGTGGTCGGGATGATCCGGATGAGCTGCCGGGACGAGCCTGGCGTCGCCGAGGTGGGCATGTGGCTCGGCCGGTCGGCCCGAGGGCAGGGGATCGGCGCGGCAGCGCTGCGGGAGCTGCTGCACCTGGCGGCGGCGGCCGGCATGCGGACCGTGGTCGCCGAGACCGCGCCGGAGAATCGCGGCGCACTCTCCGTGCTCGGCAGGTGCGGCGCGAAACTGCGCGAGGCCGACGACCGGGTGTACGCCGAGATCTCGCTGGACGACACCGCGCCCTGTTGACCGTCGGCGCGCTCAGCCGCGCTGTTCGGCGTACGCGGCGAGCCAGGCGACCTGGGCCGGGTCCAGGGACGGGCGCACCCGGGACCGGGCCGCCGCGACGTGCTCGGCGGTGACCGTGGAGGCGGTCAACGACTCCCGCATCGCGGCCAACGCCGCCTCACGGACCAGCGCCGCGCAGTCGGCGGCCGAGAACCCGTCCAACTCCGCGCCGAGGGCGGGCAGGTCGACGCCCTCGGCGAGCGGCACGTTGCGCGCGGCGGCCCGTAGGATCTCCGTGCGGGCCTCGGCGTCCGGTGGCGGCACGTAGACCAGCCGTTCCAGCCGCCCCGGACGCAGCAGCGCCGGGTCGACCAGGTCGGGACGGTTCGTCGCGCCGACCACCACCACGTTGCGCAACGCCTCCACCCCGTCCAGCTCGGTGAGCAGCGCGGCGACCACCCGGTCGGCGGTGCCGCCGTCGGTGGCCTGGCCGCGTACCGGGGCGAGCGCGTCGATCTCGTCGAGGAAGACCAACGTCGGGGCGGCCTCCCGGGCCCGGCGGAACAACTCGCGGACCGCGCGTTCGCTCTCGCCGACCCACTTGGACAGCAGCTCCGCGCCCTTGACCGACAGCACGTTCGCCCGTCCGGTCCCGGCCAACGCGGTCACCAGGTAGGTCTTGCCGCAGCCGGGCGGGCCGTAGAGCAGCACACCGCGCGGCGGCTGCACGCCGAGCCGGGCGAAGGTGTCCGGGTAGGTCAACGGCCACAGCACCGACTCGGTGAGGGTCTGCTTGACCTCCACCAGGTCGCCGACGTCGTCCAGGGTCACCCGGGCCAGTTCGAGGGTGGCGGCGGCCATGGTGGTCGGCCGTACCACCTCGAGCGCGGCGGTGAAGTCCGCCATCAGCACCGTGGGCGTCTGCGCCGACTTCTGTCGCAGGGCCGCGCGTACTCCGGCCTCGCGGACCAGCGCGGCCAGGTCGGCGGCGACGAAACCGGGGGTACGCGAGGCGACCTCGTCGAGCCGTACGTCGTCGGCGAGCGGAACCGGGCGGGTCAGCACGGTCAGCTGCTCCCGGCGCAGGGCCGCGTCGGGCAGCGGTACGTCGATCCGCAACGAGAGTAGGCCCGGGGCACGTATGGCCGGGTCCACCGCCTCCGGTCGGCTGCTGGTGCCGACCACCGCCGCGCCGGCCGCGACGAGCTGTGCCACGCACTGGCGGAACACCGTGGCCAGCGGTCCGGGTGTCTCCGCCGGGGTCAGTGCCTCCACGTCGGTGACCAGCAGCACGGCCGGTCCACCGGTCAGCGCGTCGGCGGTCACCGCCCGGAGCCGGGCCGCGGCCGAGTCGTTGGTCAGCGCCGCGAGCTCCGGTGCCCAGAGCGCATGCACCCGGGCACCGACCTGGGCGGCCACCGCCCGGACCAGCGCCGCCTTGCCCGACCCGGCCGGCCCGCTCACCAGCACGCCCAGCGCCACGGTGGTGCTCAGCCGGCTGAGCACCTCCCGGTGGTGGAAGCCGAGGTCGAGCAGTTCGGTCAGTTCCTCCGCCTGGGCGCGCAGGCCGGGCAGCTCGTCCACCGAGGGCACGTGCTGTCCGTCCGCCTCGTCGGCCAGATTTCCGTCGATGTCCTGCCCCGCGTCGGTACGCGAGGCGCCCCGCGACGCGGCCCGGACACCGCCCGCGTCGCCGGCCCGCCCGCCGCCAGCGGTCGGCGTACCCGGCCAGCCGTTGGCGGTCGCACCGTAGGTTGGCCAGTCACCGGCCCCACCACCGGGGTGCCGGTCGCCGGCACCCGAGGCGTCGGCCGCCCCGCCGTGGGTGGCTGGACCGTGCTCCCAGGCCACCAGGGTGTCCATGGTGACCAGTGCGCCCGGATCCGGCTCGGCGGCCAGCACCCGCAGCAGGGTGCTGGTCCAGGCGTAGCCGACCCGGGTGGACAGGCTGCGTCGGGCCGCCTCGACCAGGGTGCGGGACGAGGCGTCCGGCAGCACGTCCTGGGGCAACAGGGAGACGTCGTCCCCGGTGGTGACCACCTTCCCGAGCAGCGCCAGCCGCAGCATCTCCGGGGATACCACCGCGACGATCTCGGCCGGTCCGGCGAGCAGCACCCGGCGGGCCGGGGTGACGGGTATCGGGCTCAGTCGCACCTGCCCGCCGTCACGTACGCCGAGATTGCCCAGCATCAGGTCGTCGGCGTGCAACAGGGCCGCGCTGGCCGTGCTCTCGGCCGCCGCGACGAGGCCGGCGGTCACCCGCCGTCCGGCCAACCGGACCGGGTCACCCGGGCGCAGCGCGAGGGCGGTGAGCGCCTCCGGGTGCAGCCGGACGATGCCCCGTCGGGCGTCCAGCGCGGCCGGCCGCAGGCTCGCGATCAGGGTCAGCTCTGGTTCGCCCACCGCCCGACCCTAGCGCCTGGCCGCCCGTCGCCCGGTCAACCGGCTGGCTCCTCCCCGGTGAGCAGCGACGGATCCCGCCGGATCAGCTCGGCCAACCGGGCCGCCGGGGCCTCGGTCAGGCCGTCCGGTGCGGAGGACCGGACGGGCACGGTCTTGATCGACAGCGGCCAGGAAGGCGGCGGCGCGGCGGGCTGCCCGCTGACCGTGACCTCGTGATCGACCCAGGTGACCCGTAGGTCGTACGCCTTCCCGCCATGCTCGACCCGGGCGGTGACGGAGGTGCCCGGATGCGCCGCCACGGCTGCCCGCAGCGCCTCGGCGACGTCCTCCACGGGGTGCCGGGACGGCGTCTCGTGAGCGGGAGGACGGGTGCCGACCCAGCCGGGCCCCGCGTTGCGGTTGTCGGTCCGGCTCAAAGAGGAGCCGCTGCCCCCCTCCGGCCCCGGACCGGGTTGGTCGTCGGCCGCCCCGGTCGGATCTCCGGCCCGTCGGCGCAGCGCCTCCTCGCGCCGACGCATCCGGGCCAGAGTCTCGTCCAGTCCGCCTCTCATCCGCCTCACCCCTTCCCACGAGGGGCCCGTGAGCCGATCGGCTCAGGCCCGCTTCTCCCGGGTGGCCCGGTCCAGCGCACGGTCCAGGACGACCAGCAGGGCGTCCCTGACCGAGAGCCGGTCCCGCGCGTCGAACTGCACCAGAGGTATATGTTCGCCGATCGCCAGCGCCCACCGGATCGCACCGAGGTCGTGCGCCAACCGCCCGTCGAAGGCGTTCACCCCGACCACGAACGGCAGCCCCGACCGTTCGAAGAAGTCGATCGCCGGGTAGCAGTCGTCGAGCCGGGCGCTGTCGACCACCACCAGCGCACCGAGCGCACCCCGGGCCAGGTCGTCCCACATGAAGCCGAAACGGGTCTGGCCCGGTGTGCCGAACAGGTAGAGCTTCAGGCTGCGGTCGATGGTGACACAACCGAAATCCATCGCCACCGTGGTGGTGGTCTTCCCGGAGCGCTGACCGGGGTCGTCGACCCCGATTCCGGCGGTGGTCATCTCCGCCTCGGTGGTCAGCGGAGCGATCTCCGAGATCGAGCCCACGGTGGTGGTCTTGCCGACCCCGAAGCCGCCGGCCACCAGGATCTTCACCGGGATCGGCGGCTTCGCCCGGTGGCGCGTACCCGTGCCGGACGACGCCGCGGCCGGCGGCCGGTACGGCGGGGGTACCGGGGCGGGATGGGCCGGCGGCGGCGGCGCGGGGGCCCGGCCGATGGACGGCGGTGGCGGCGCGGAACCGCCGTAGCGGGTCGCGGCGCTGTTGGCGGCGAGCGCGCCCGGTGGTGCTGCGGGCCAGTCAGGAGATTGCACGAAGTCCATCAATCACTCGCAGGATGACATCGGGGTCGAGGGCGTCGTCGGCATCGGTCACGTGCACGTCCAGATGGCCGGCGGCGCGCAGGTCGCCCACCAGCACTCGGGTCACGCCGAAGTGCAGGCGGGTCTTGGCGGAGATCTCGGCGACCGAGATCGGCTCACTACACAGCGCCACGATCGCCTGGAGTTCGGGGCTCAACCGGGTGGCTGTGACACTCCACGGCTCGGTGGCCGGTCGGGCGGTCACCTGTGTCTCCAGGCCGATCGTGGGATCGGCACCGGCCACCCGGCCGGCGGTCAGCACGAAGGGGCGCGGCCCGGTCGGTCCGACCTCCTCGGGCTCCGATCCCGCCGCCGGTGCACCTGCCGGGCCGGCGGAGCCGACCGGGGAGGAGTCGCGCAGGTAGGGCCGGATGCGGATCACCGGCTCCTGTTCCGCACCGGCGGCGTCGGGAGTCATTGCTGCACGGAGTTCTTGAGTTCGGCGATCAGGCGCGGGGTGAGCGCGCCACCGGCTCGACCGGCGAAGAGGGTCATCTCGTAGGCGACGGTGCCCAGGTTCGCCGACCGGTCCGCGACGACGCCGAGCACCGAACCGCTGCTGATCGCGCTGATCAGGAGATAACCCTCGGCCATGTCCACCACGACCCGGTTCAGGCCGCCCAACGCGTACCAGCTGGCGGCCCCACCGGCCAGGCTGGTCATGCCGGAGACCACCGCGGCGAGGCGCTCCGCGTTGGACCTGTCCTTGATCGCGGACATCGCCATCAGCAGACCGTCCGACGACACGGCGATCGCCTCCAGCACCCCTGCGGTTCCCGAGGTGAAGGAGTCCAGAAGCCAGTTGAACGTCCGGGCCTCGGGGCTGAGGTCACCGGCCGGATGGTTCTGGTGGTCGAGGTTCTCGTGCACGTGCGGGCTGGTCACCGTGGCGTTCCTTCGTTGTCGTTACGGACGTCGCGCAGAGCCCGGGCGACGCCCGTCTCGAACGCGTTGATGCGATCGCGGACCTCGGCCGGGTCACCCGGGTCCTGGGCGACCGGTTGCTGCGGTCGCTGTGCCATCAGGTTGGCACCGGGCACTCTGCGGGACAGGTGCGACATCCCCGGGGGAGCCGGTGGTTCGACCGGCTGTGGCAGGGCGTCGGCGTGGCTCTGCTCGGCCCGGCGTACCCCGGACTCGAACGCCTCGACAGCGGCGCGGGCGGCGATCGGGTCGACGTCGGTGACGCCGCCGCTCTGACCCGCCTTCGGCGTCGTCTTCGGCAGGCTGGCTCCCGGAACCCGCTGCCGGATGCCGGGCATCGGAGCCGGTGGGGCCGTCGACACCGGTGCGATCTGCGGCACCGTCACGGTCGCCGGGTCGATTCCGCTCGACGGTCGCGGGCCGGTCAGCTCCGGGGCCTCCGGGGCGGTGGCGAAGGCGTCCCAGGACTCGGAGACATCCAGGCTCTCGGTTGCCCGGGTCAGCAGCGTCGGGTTGAACCCGGCCGGCACCGTCGCCGGCTCCGTGGTCGGGTCGAGCGCCACCGGGGTCTCCCGGGCCGATGACGCCGGCGGGAGCTGGTGCCGGTTCGGGCCGGCGGCCACCGGGGTGGCCCGGCCGACTGGCGGCACCGGGGGGCCGGGCGGCTCGGGCGTCCCGACGACCAGGGAGGTACGAGGAATTCGGAGGGTGGCGGTGACACCGCCACCCGGAGTGGCGGACAGGTCGACCGCCCAGCGGTGCCGACGGGCCAGCCGACCCACCACGAACAGCCCCAACACCTCGGTCGGCGCGAGGTCCAGCCGTTCCCGCCGGGTCAGCCGGGCGTTCTCGTCGGCCAACCGTGCCTCGGTCATGCCGATGCCGTGATCCACCACGGTGAGCTGTACGCCGTGCTCGTCGAGTTCGCCGCTGACCAGCACCCTGGTGTGCGGCGGCGAGAAGACGGTGGCGTTCTCCATCAGCTCGGCGAGCGCCAGGACCAGGTCGCCGACGATCGCCGGGGCCGCCTCGGCCTCGGTGGGCACCTGGACGTCCACCCGGGTGTAGTCCTCGATCTCACCGAGGGCGAGGCGGACCACGTTGGCCAGCGGGACCGGCGCCATGTGCGCCACGTCGCCCACCGCACCGGAGAGCACCACCAGGTTGCCCGCGTTGCGCCGCAGGCGGCTGGAGATGTGGTCGAGGCGGTAGAGGTTCTCCAACCGTTCCGGGTCGGTCTCCTGCTGCTCCAACCGGTCGATCAGGGCGATCTGTCGACCGACCAGGTTCTGGGTACGCCGACCGACGTGACCGAACATCTGCGCGACGTTGCGTCGGCTCGCCGCCTGCCGTTCCACCAGCCGCGCCGCCGTGCTCTGCACGCGTTCGAAGGCACGGGCCAGGTCGCCGACCTCGTCCCGGGCCCGGACGTCGATCGGGTCGAGGCGAACGGGTTGGGCGTTGTCGACCTCGTCGTCGGCCACCCGGACCAGCTCGGACTCGGCGACCCGGGCGACCCGGTCGGCGGAGCGGGTGAGCCGGGTCAACGGTCCGGTCACCGTCCGGCCGATGGCCAGGGCGAGCAGCACCACGCCGACCAGGATCGCCGCCACCAGCGCGGTCACCCAGTACGCCCCGAACAACGCCGCCTGCCGCTGCGCGCGTACCTCGGCGGTCACGTCGGCGACCAGCTTCTTCTCGACGAACTGACCCAGTGTGATCAGTGAGGAGACGGTCGGGAAGAGGGCCTGGACGGGGATGTCCGCCACCGCTGCCGCCGGGTCCTGGGCGCTCTGCTGGAGGAACTCCGGGCTGGTCCGGGCGGCCACGGCGGTCTGCTCGATGTTCACCAGCGCCTGCTGCTCCGGGGTGAGCAGGCCGAGCATCTTGTTGCTCTCCGACTGGAGGGTGGCCATGTTGGCCACGAAGGCGGTGGCGAACTGTGGGTTGTTCGTGGTGGCGACCAGCACGATCAGTGCTCCGCCGCCGCTGAGTCCCTCGCTCTTGCGCAGGATGCTGTCCAGCGCCAGCGTCTGCCGCCCGGCGGGGGTTCGGGTGTCCACGTCGTACGGCAGCCGCAGCGAGTCGATCAGGTCGAGGTGGATCGGCCCGTACGCGCCGACGATCTGCGGCGGTTCCGCCTGCCCGGCCAGGACCGCAGTGCGCAACCCGGCCAGTTGCTGGACGCCGTCGAGTGCCCGGTCGACCTCGGCCGGAAGGTCAGAGTCGAACTCGGTCCGCAGGTCGACGATCCGGTCGTCGACTTCGGCGATCTCCTGCACCAGCGCGCTGCGCTCGACCTGCCCGAGCAGGAAACCGATGGCGAGCATGCGTTCCCGCTGCATGTGTTGGAGCAGGGTGCCGACCCGGCTGGCGAGCTGGACGGTCTGGTCGATGTCGCCGGCTCGTTGGGCCACCCCGGTTCGTTCCCAGACCACGGGCAGGGTCAGGCCCAGCATGCAGAGCAGGGGAACGGTCACCAGCAGGGTGAGCTTGCCCCGGATCCGGAGCCTACCGAGCAGCATCGAAGGGCCTCCACCGATCCGGCTCCTGGAGCTGTCCCACCGGCTGGAGCGCCGGTGGCTGCTCGCCGGGGTGTACCCCGACGGGATCCCGCCGGAGGTCGGCCGGCGACATCGGCGTCACGTCCTCCGACATCCTCGCCGGGGTGTCTCGCCGTGGGGACCGCCAACTGCTCACCATGAGGCCGACCAGCAGCAGCGCGGCGAGCGCGCCCGCGCCGAGGATCAGCAGACGATCCCGGTCCAACTCGTCGAGTCGCTCCACCAACAGCCGGTCGATCTCGTCGAGGAGGACCGGTTGGAGCAGCTTCGCGGCCTGTTGTGCCTCGTTACGGGAGGCCAGCAGTCGGGTGGTGTCGAACGTGCCGGCTCGGCCGGTCGGCTGTGAGTACAGGGCCAGCGCCTCCACGGCCCGCTGGTAGGCGTCGAAGGGGGTGAGCACGTTCGCGCCCAGGTCGGCGCTCTCGGTGTTCTCCACCACCGCCCGCAGGTTGTTGGCCAGGTCGTTGGCGGGTTGCAGCGCGGCAGCCCGCAGCGTGGCCAGCTGGCTGAGCGACTGGACCCGCTCGTCGGCGGGCCGACGGTTGATCAGCACGGCCAGGTCGGTGAGCCGGGCGACGGCGACCACCGCCTCCGGCATCTCCTCCCCGACGCCGTCCTGGAGGAAGTAGGCGTCGGCGCTGGAGTCCCGGATCAGGCCGGAGGTCTCCCGGACCTTGCCGTGCAGGGCCAGCAGCAGGTCGGTGGCCTCGCCGTACACGGTGAAGGCGGCCTCCGGGTCGGCGAGCGGGCGTTCGGGCAGGGCCTCCAGCTTCGCGCGGAGTCCGGCCCACCGCTCGCTGGTGCTCAACTCGCCGCCGATGCGCGCGTCGACCGCGGCGGCCCGCTCGACCGCCTGGTCGAGGGTGTCCCGGCGCAGCGACCGGTCGGTGACGGCGGCGCTCTGTGCGTCGACCAGCGCGTCGGTCACCGGGCCGAGGGCGCGGAGGTATTCGACGCCGAGTCGTTCCCGGGCGAGGACGTCGCGGTCGGCGTCGACGAGTTGGTGTGCCTGAATGACGAGAAACGCCACGGGCACCAGGAGCGCCGTGGCGAGTAGCAGCGGCAACAGCCGGCCCGGTGTTCGGGATCGGCGACGCACCCGCGAAGCGGGAACGGTCATGGTCTGTCTCCTCCGGCGTGGCGCAGGGTTGTCCGACGGCGTCGACGAGCCGGTCCCGTGCGCCGGACCGGAAAACTAATCGAAGCCCGCAGGTCTGGGATCGGTCTGCAACCGTCAGCTTTGCGTCACTTCGAGCGATGTGACTTACGGCGATCGATTTCTGCACCGTCGGTGGCGCTGGTCCAGGGGATAGGCGCGCTTCAGTATGGAATCGGTGAAAGGCGGGAATTTCCATGATGTGAGTTCGCCCTGAAGGTTCGCCGACTGGACGCTGTGCGGACGACCGCCGCCGGATGACGATCGGGCTACCAGAACGGACGTACGGCGGATCTCAGCTAATACTCAGGTCGCGGGCCGTACCGTGTGCCCAATGAGATCGCCGTTCTCGGCCGCGCGGATCCGACGCGCCCTGCCCACCGGTCGCCGGGCCGTCGCCGCCACGGTGGCCGCCGGTCTGCTGGCGGTCGCCCTGGTGTGGGCGGCCTGGCCGGACCGACCGGGCTTCCGCACCGAGTCCGCGATGCTCACCGTCCGTTCCGGACCCAACGGCGACGAGCCGGTCGACCTGGACACCACGCTGTATCTCCCGCGTGGCGCCGCCGCTGGTAGTGCGGTCCCGGCGGTGCTGCTGGCCCACGGCTTCGGCGGCACCAAGGAATCCGTCCGAGCCGACGCCGAAGACCTGGCCGACCGGGGCTACGTCGTCCTGACCTGGACCGCTCGCGGCTTCGGCCGCAGCGGTGGCCAGATCCACCTGGACAGCCCCGACCACGAGGTTCGCGACGCCCAGCGGTTGCTGGACTGGCTCGCCGAGCGTCCGGAGGTCCGTACCGACGCCGCGGGTGACCCCCGGGTGGGCGTGGTCGGCGGCTCCTACGGCGGCGCCCTGGCGCTGCTGCTCGCCGCGCAGGACCAGCGGGTGGACGCCATCGTTCCCATGATCACCTGGAATGACCTGTCCCGTGCCTTCCTGCCGGAGAGCACCGGTGGCGAGCCGGTCGACGGCGTGTTCAAGTCCGGCTGGGCCGGGATCTTCTTCGGGGCCGGCGGGAACCTCGGCTCCGGCCCGGACGGAATGACCGGCACCAGCGCCGAGACTCCGGAGGGCGCGCCGGGTGCCGGGCCACCCAGCCCCGCGCCCGGTCAGGGCCCCGGCACCGCACCCGGCGCGCCGACCGGCGGCGGGCTGCCCGATCCCTCCTGCGGCCGGTTCGCCGCCGACGTCTGCGCCGCGTATCTGCGCATCGCCACCACCGGGCGGGCCGACCAGGCCGCCGTGGACCTGCTGCGTCGGTCCAGCCCGGCCGGTGTGCTGAACCGGATCGAGGCGCCCACCCTGCTGATCCAGGGCGCGGCCGACACCCTCTTCCCGCTCGGTGAGGCCGACGCCAATGCCCGGGGCATCGCCGCGAACGGCACGCAGGTGCGGGTGGCCTGGTTCACCGGCGGGCACGACGGCGGCTCCGGGCCGCAGACCGACTCCGACCGGGTCAGGTTCCTCACCGCGCAGTGGCTCGACCACTGGGTCGCGGGGACCGGGGAGGCGCCGGGCCAGACCTTCACCTTCTCCCGCATCGCCGGCTTCGACGCGATGGACCGGGGCCTGGTCGCCACCGGCTACCGCACCGACGACTACCCCGGTATCGGCGGCGACTCGCGCACCGAGGTGACCGTGACCGGCCCGGCCCAGCCGGTGGCCAACCCGCCCGGCGGCAACCCCGCCGCGATCTCCTCGGTGCCGTTCGCCGGCTCGTTGGGGTCGCTGCTCGGCGGGGTGGCCGGTGACATACCGGGGCAACACGCCCGGTTCGAGTCCGAGCCGCTGGCCGAGGCGGTCGACATCGTCGGCGCGCCGACCGTGTCCCTGCGCGTCGCCTCCAGCAGCGGCGAGGCGGTCCTCTTCGCCAAGCTCTACGTGGTCGACCCGGAAGGGGCGGCCACCCTGCCCAGCGGACTGATCGCGCCGATCCGGCTCAGCGGCCTGCCGGACAGCATCGACGCCGCGGCGCCGGTCACCGTGACCCTGCCCGCGATCGTCCACCGGGTGGAGGCCGGGCACCGGCTCCGCCTGGTGGTGGCCACCTCGGACCAGGCGTACACGACCCCGAGCGAGCCGGTCGTCCACACGGTCGCGGTCGGTGACGACCCGGTCAGCCTGCCGACGGTCGACGCCGACCCGATCCCCACCGAGGCGGTCCTCTGGCGCTGGATCCTGGTGGGGCTGCTCGCCGCGATCGTGATCGGGCTCGTGGTGCTCGTCGCCGTGCTGCGCCGGCGGCACCGTCGCCAGGACACCTCGGTGCATCCGGAGTACGCGAACACGCCGCTGGCGGTACGCCGACTGCGCAAGGAGTACGCCGACGGTTTCGTCGCGGTCTCCGAGGTGGACTTCGAGGTGCATCCCGGTCAGGTGGTCGGGCTGCTCGGGCCCAACGGCGCCGGTAAGACCACCACGCTGCGGGTGCTGATGGGGCTGACCCAGCCGACCGCAGGGGAGATCTACGTCTTCGGGCACCGGCTGGTACCCGGCTCACCCGTGCTGTCGCGGATCGGCGCGCTGGTGGAGGGGCCGGGATTCCTGCCGCACCTGTCCGGTCTGGAGAACCTCAAGGCGTACTGGCGGGCGACCGGCCGACCGGAGGCCGACGCCCACTTCGAGCAGGCCCTGGAGATCGCCGGGCTGGGTTCGTCGGTGCACCGGCGGGTGCGCAAGTACAGCCACGGCATGCGGCAGCGGCTGGCCATCGCCCAGGCCATGCTCGGCCTGCCGGAACTGCTGGTGCTCGACGAACCGACCGACGGGCTGGACCCGCCGCAGATCGCCGAGATGCGTCGGGTGCTCCAGCGGTACGCCACCGACGGTCGGGCGGTGCTGGTCTCCAGCCACCTGCTCGCCGAGGTGGAGCAGACATGCACCCACGCCGTGGTGGTGAACAAGGGCCGGATCGTGGCTTCCGGACCGGTCGAGGAGATCGTCGGTGACTCGCCCAGCGTGCTGGTCGAGGTGAGCGACGCGGTCGCCGCCCGGGACGTGCTCGACGGTCTCGGTGGCGTACGCGTCCTGGACGACGCCGACGGACAGTTGGTGGTCGACACCAACGGCACCGCCCGCAGCGAGGTGGTTGCCGAGTTGGTCCGGGCCGGGATCGCGGTGGACCGGGTGGTGCCCCGGCGTCGCCTGGAGGACGCATTCCTCGCCCTCGTGGGTGAGAATTCCCGAGGAAGCGGGGACCGGTGATGACGCGCTCGACTGTCGACCCGACGCCGGAGCAGACCGGAGTGGCCGCCTCGGGTGCGGCGACCGGTTACCGGCCCGCCCGGACGCTGCCGTTCGGTGCGGAGTTCCGCAGGCAGGCATCGCGCCGACGCACCCAGCTGGCGCTCGGCTTCATGGTGCTGCTGCCGTTGATCATTCTGATCGCGTTCCAGTTCGACACGAACGACGACGACAACGGCAGAGGCGAGTTCGGCAGCCTGATCGATCTCGCCACCTCGGGTGGGCTCAATTTCGCTCTCTTCACCATCTTCGTGTCGGCCTCTTTTCTGCTGGTCGTGGTGGTGGCGCTGTTCTGCGGCGACACGGTGGCGAGTGAGGCGAGTTGGGGGAGTCTGCGTTACCTGCTGGCGATCCCGGTGCCGCGGGCTCGACTGCTCACGGTGAAACTGCTGGTCGCGCTCACGTACTCGGCGCTGGCGTTGGTGCTGCTCGCCGGTACGGCCCTCACCATCGGCACGCTGCGCTACGGCTGGTCGCCGCTGCGCAGCACGGTCGCCGCGCAGTTGGAGCCGGGCGAGGGGCTGCTGCGGCTGCTTGCCGTGCTCGGCTACCTGGCCATCGTCCTGCTGGTGGTCGCGGGTCTGGCGTTCCTGCTCTCGGTGACCACCGACGCGGCGCTCGGCGCGGTGGGCGGTGCTGTGCTGCTCTGGATCCTCTCCAGCATCCTGGACCAGATCACCGCGCTCGGCGTGATCCGGTCGTTCCTGCCGACCCACTACAGCACCGCGTGGTTGGGCTTGCTCTCCACGCCGGTGCAGACCGACGACATCGTCCGGGGCACCGTCTCGGCGGTCTGCTACGCGACCGTTTTCTGGGGTCTGGCCTTCTGGCGCTTCACCCGCAAGGACGTCACCAGCTGACTTATGCCTGGTCGGCCGCTGTTCACTTTACGGCTGGCGAAACGGAGGGCTGTCTCGCGGAAGTTCCGACGGCTAAGCTTGATGTGGGAGCGTTCCCACGTAGAGAGATTGCATCGACAACTATCTATAGATCTCGCATTCTGGTACCACCACCCCACTAGTAGGAGGTACCAATGCGAGTTGACCGGTTCGGCGGGCCGGCATTGTCCCTGTTCCGCATTGTGATCGGGTTACTCTTCCTGATTCACGGCATGTCGTCTGTGTTCGGTCTCTTCGGCGGCAACCGTGGCACCGGCGAGGCGGTGCCACTCGGCGAGTGGCCCGGCTGGTACGCCGCGCTGATCCAACTGCTCTGCGGCGGCCTGGTGCTCCTGGGGCTGTTCACCCGGCCCGCGGCTCTGCTGGCGTCGGGTTCGATGGCCTACGCGTACTTCGTGGTCCATCAGCCCGAGGCGCTGCTGCCGATGCGTAACCACGGCGAGTTGTCGGTGCTCTTCTGCTGGTCGTTCTTCCTGGTCGCGGTGCTCGGTCCGGGTACCTGGGCGGTGGACAACCTGTGGCGACGAGGTGCGTCGACGGTCGCCGTCGGTGAGGACGAACGACGTTCCGTGCCGGCCTGACCGGCGACGCTCGGCGGCGGTGCCGGTGGGTGCGACCGGCACCGCCCAGGCGGGTTCGACCGCTCACAAGCTGGGATTGACCTGCGACGGCCCCAGTCGGAGTGCCTAGACTCGGCGGCACAACTGCATACCTCATCCAGAGGGGCTGAGGGATACGGCCCGACGACGCCCCGGCAACCACCTCGCGCGCTCGACGCTGAGCGTCCTGCGGGGCAGGTGCCAATTCCGTCCCCGCCGCAGGGTGCGATGCGGGGAAAGATGAGAGGACTTCGACATGACGTCGACGCTCGCCCCGTCCGGCATCGACACCTCCGCCAGCCCCGCCCGTGCCCTGGTCTGCCGGGCCTGTTCGGCTCGATACCCGCTGGCTGCCCAGCACGCCTGTTACGAGTGCTTCGGCCCGCTGGAGGTCGACTACGACCCGGCGGCACTCGCCACCGTGACCCGCGAGCAGATCGAGGCCGGCCCGCGCAACCTCTGGCGCTACGCCGCTCTGCTGCCCGTCGGCCAGGACCCGGCCACCAGGGTCACCCTGGACCCGGGGTTCACGCCGCTGGTGGCCGCCGACCGGCTCGCCGCCGAGTTGGGCATCACCGCGCCGCTGTGGGTCAAGGACGACAGCGCCAACCCCACCCACTCGTTCAAGGACCGGGTGGTGTCGGTGGCGCTGACCGCCGCCCGGGCGCTCGGCTTCTCCCGGTTCGCCTGCGCCTCCACCGGCAACCTCGCCAACTCCGTCGCCGCGCACGCCGCCCGGGTGGGTACGCCGTCGGTGGTCTTCATCCCCAGTGACCTGGAGCAGGGCAAGGTCGTCACCACCGCCGTCTACGGCGGTGATCTGGTCGCCATCGACGGGTCCTACGACGACGTGAACCGGCTCTGCGGCGAGTTGGTCGAGACCGACGAGTTCGAGGACACCGCGTTCGTCAACGTCAACGTGCGGCCGTACTACGCGGAGGGATCCAAGACGCTCGGCTACGAGGTGGCCGAGCAGCTCGGTTGGCGGATCCCGGCCCAGGTGGTCATCCCGATGGCCTCCGGCGAACTGCTCACCAAGATCGACAAGGCGTTCAGTGAGCTGGTCGAGATCGGCCTGGTCGAGGCGCCGGCCGACGGCTGGAAGGTCTTCGGCGCGCAGTCGACCGGGTGCAACCCGATCGCCACCGCATTGCACGCCGGCACCGACGCCATCACCCCGGTCAAGCCCACCGGCATCGCCAAGTCGCTGAACATCGGTGACCCGGCGGCGGGACTGTACGCCCTGGAGGCGGTGCGGCGTACCGATGGCTGGATGGACCACGCCGACGACGACGAGATCCGGGCGGCGGTGCGGCTGCTGGCGCGTACCACCGGGGTCTTCGCGGAGACGGCCGGTGGCGTGACCGTGGCGGTGCTGCGCAAGCTGGTCGAGTCGGGCCGGCTGGACCCGGCCGCCGAGACGGTGGTGTTCAACACCGGCGAAGGGCTGAAGACGCTCGACGCGGTCGCCGGTCAGGTGGGCCCCACCCACCGGATCAAGCCCTCGTTGCGGGCCGCCCGGGACGCGGGCCTGCTGGGCTGACCCGACCCGTGGGCTGTAAGCGGCATTTCGCAGGGAGTGAGCAAAACACGCCCCCGGGGACTTGACGGCCGCAAACGGACGGCGCAAGATGCTCCGTGCGGGAGGGCGTTTCGCCGTAGACTTTCAGTCTTTACGACCCAGCGCCGGAGGCGTTGTGCGATCGACCCTCCCGACCAACGTCCGAGCGGGCCAGCGAGAACTCGCTGGCCCGCTCGCCTGTCTGTGGCGCATGCTGCCGCGATGACTGTCACCGTCACCCCCTTCGGCCCCGCCGACGAGCAGACGATCGAGTAGGCATGCCCGATCGGCGCGGCGTACGTCGCCGCCGACCTGCCCGATTACCCACCCTTGTCCGGCAACGGTTCTCGGCGATGATCTGCCATCAGATGCCGGGCACGTGTCGATCAGCCGGTGACCGGCGGAAAACCGGTGGCGGTGAGCGTCGGCCGCCCGGCAGGCTCGCGCCCATGGCCATCACTGTCACGCCGTACGACTCCACCGACGAGGCAGCGCTCGACGACGCGTACCGGGTCGTCGCCGCAGCGCAGGCGGTGGACCTGCCCGACCTGCCGGTGGGGGACCGCGACGAGTTCGAGCTGCTGGTCGCCCACCCGCCGTACGGCAGCGTGATCCACCAGGCGTTGGCCCGGCGTGACGGTGTGGCCGCCGGGCACCTGCGGATGCGGCTACCGCAGCTGGACAACACCGCGATGGCCACCGTCGAGCTGACCGTCGACCCGGCGCAGCGTCGGCGCGGCGTGGGCCGGGCGCTGCTGGCGTACGCCCGGAAGGTGGCCGTCGAACAGGGCCGGAAACGGCTGTTCGGCGAGACCCCGGGCCCGCTGCCCGGCGGGCCGGGGCGCCCGGCGCCCGGGGCGGCCTTCGCGGCGGACGCCGGAGCACAGGCCGCGCTGGCCGAGGTGCGGCGGCGGCTGGAGCCCTCGCGGCTCGACCAGGCGAGCCTGACCGCGCTGCTCGACGCCGCCCGCGAGCGGGCCGCCGGCTACCGGACGGTGGCGTGGCAGGGGGCGGTCGCCGAGGAGTACGTGGCCGACATCGCCCGACTGGAGGGCCGGCTGCTCATCGACGCGCCGATGGGTGACCTCGTCATCGAGGCGGAGCAGGTGGATGCCGTGCGGATCCGGGAGTCGGAGCGGGTCCAGCGGCTGCGGGGACGACGGCGCTACCACGTCGGCGCGGTGCACGAGGCGACCGGTCGAATGGTCGCCTGGACGGTCATCGACCGGGGGCCGTCCACGCCGTGGCACGCCTGGCAGGAGATCACCATCGTCGACCCGGCGCACCGGGGCCACCGCCTCGGTCTGCTCGTCAAGGTCGAGAACCTCAGGCACGCGTTGGCCCACGAGCCGGAGCTACGCGCGATCGACACCTGGAACGCGGCGGCCAACGAGCACATGATCAGCATCAACGAGCAGCTCGGCTTCTGCCCGGTCGACGCCTGGACCGACTGGCAGCTCGCCATCTGAAGTTGTGACACGCCCCTACTGATCTGAGGGCTTGGTGTTGCATGATGGCGGGCATGACGGAGACCCCGCACCCCCTCTACGACAGGCACGCCGAGACCCTCAACCGCGCGCTGACCGCGATCGCGGAGCGGGGATACTGGTCCGCCTACCCGGAGTCACCCAGTCCACGGGTGTACGGCGAGACCGCCGCCGCCGACGGCAAGGCCGCCTTCGAGGCGTACCTGGGCGCGGACTTCCCGCTCGACCAGCCCGGCGACGGCGACCGGGTGGCCAGCGAGAGCAGCCCGTTCGGCGTGGCGCTGGGCGTCCGCTACCCGCACACCGACGCCGACCGGCTGATCGCCGCCGCATCCGCGGCGCTGCCCGCCTGGCGTGACGCCGGCCCGCAGGCCCGGGTGGGCGTCTGCCTGGAGATCCTCGACCGGCTGCACCGGAACATCTTCGAGCTGGCCAACGCGGTGCAGTTCACCAGCGGTCAGGCGTTCGTGATGGCCTTCCAGGCCGGTGGCGCGCACGCGCTGGACCGCGCGCTGGAGGCGCTCGCCTACGCGTACGCGGAGATGACCCGGCACCCGGGCACCGCCGGCTGGGAGAAGGCCGCTGGCAAGGGCGACCCGCTGCGGATGACCAAGACCTTCCACGTGGTGCCCCGGGGGGTGGCCCTGGTCGTCGGCTGCAACACCTTCCCGACCTGGAACTCGTACCCGGGTCTGTTCGCCTCGCTGGTCACCGGCAACCCCGTCGTGGTCAAGCCGCACCCGCGCGCCGTGCTGCCGCTGGCCATCACCGTCCGGTACGCCCGCGCGGTGCTCGCCGAGGCTGGCTTCGACCCGAACCTGGTCCAGTTGGCCCCCGAGGCACCCGGCGAGAAGCTCGCCTCGACCCTCGCCCTGCACCCCGCTGTGAAGATCGTCGACTTCACCGGCTCCACCGAGTACGGCGACTGGCTGGAGGCCAACGCCCGGCAGGCGGCCGTGTACACGGAGAAGGCCGGGCTCAACACGGTGGTGATCGACTC
This sequence comes from Micromonospora sp. DT48, assembly GCF_049844495.1. Classification (NCBI taxonomy): domain Bacteria; kingdom Bacillati; phylum Actinomycetota; class Actinomycetes; order Micromonosporales; family Micromonosporaceae; genus Micromonospora; species Micromonospora sp. DT48. Next base: position 322,470 of record NZ_JBNCLE010000004.1, on the reverse strand, counting down.
GACCGACGACTTCGTCGGGATGTGCCGCAACCTGGGCTTCACGCTGACGCTCTACAGCGGCCAGATGTGCACCACCTCGCAGAACATCCTCATCCCCCGGGGCGGCATCGAGACCGACCAGGGGCACAAGAGCTTCGACGAGGTGGCCGCCGGCATCGCCGCCGCGGTGGGCAAGCTCACCGGCGACCCGGCTCGGGGCGTGGAGCTGACCGGCGCGATCGTCAACGACGGGGTGTTGGAGCGGCTGGACGAGGTGACCAAGGTCGGCGTGCCGGTGCTGGAGTCGCGTACCGTCGAGCACCCGTCGTTCCCGGACGCGGTCGTGCGTACGCCGACCATCGTGAAGCTGGAGGCCGACGACACCGCGACCTACTCGCGGGAATGGTTCGGGCCGATCTCCTTCGTCATCGCCACCGACTCCACCGCACACAGCGTGGAGATCCTGCGCTCGACCGTGGGCGAGAAGGGTGCCCTCACCGCAGCGGTCTACTCCACCGACGGGGCGGTGCTGGACGCGGTCGAGGCCGCCGCGATCGAGGTCGGGGTGCACCTGTCGGCGAACCTCACCGGAGGCGTCTTCGTGAACCAGTCGGCGGCCTTCTCCGACTTCCACGGCAGCGGGGCGAACGCGGCGGCGAACTCGGCGCTGACCGACGGGGCGTACGTGGCCAACCGGTTCCGGATCGTGCAGAGCCGCCGGCACGCCTGAGCCGTGGCGGGCTCCGGGCGGACCGCCCCGGAGCCTCCGGCCCGGGCCTGTGTCGAAGTCCTCGGCTCGACCGAGGACTTCGACGCAGGCCCTATGCGGCCCGGCGCATATGGAGTTCGCGCAGGGTGGGGATGCCCGGGTGGGGCAGGCGGACGCCGGTGTCGACGAAGCCCAACCGCTGATAGGCGCGATAGGCACGGTCGTTGCCGACCACCACTTCGAGCATCAGCTCGTCGCGCCCGCAGGCCCGGGACCACTCCGCCACCCCGTCGACCAGATCCGCGAGCAGTCCGGTGCGTCGCCAGGTCGGGGTGATGTAGACGGCGTAGAGCACCGTCACCCGTCGCTCGGTCGGGTGGGCGACCCCGCCGACGTGCCCGACGAGTCGGCCGCCCGGATCCGCCACGAACTGCGCGGTGTGCCCACCGGCGGAGACCTGGGCGATCCGGGCGGCGTACTCGGCGTGCGGCCGGGCCGCGGCCTCGGCGATCGTCTCCAGGAACGCCAGCGGTGCGTCGGCGAGCATCTCCAGGCGCAGGGCACGCATGCGGGCCGCGTCGGCGGGCTCCACCCGGCGGACCACGGCACGGCGTGCGCCCGTCCGGTCGGCGGCGCTGGTCATCCCGCATGGATATCACAATGACGTCGGACGATGTGGCTGACTGTAATACGCCCGATTTGTGGTCGTGCACGGTCGTCACTGCTCGTGTAGCGTGCGATTTCGGTCACCCGTTTCGGCGGTCGTCGCCGATTGTCGAAACCAGTGATTTCCGGGGTGCCGGGGCGCCGGCGACCGGTGGTAGTGGAACGCCGTGCAGAGTGAGGAAAACACCGTGGCACAAGGCACCGTGAAGTGGTTCAACGCCGAGAAGGGCTACGGCTTCATCGCCGTCGACGGCGGGCAGGACGTCTTCGTCCACTTCTCCGCGATCGAGATGGACGGCTACAAGGCGCTGGACGACGGTCAGCGGGTGGAGTTCGAAATCGCCCAGGGGCAGAAGGGCCCGCAGGCCGAGCGGGTACGCGTCATCGGCTGAACGCGAAACACCCACCCCACTGACTGATCGTCGTCGGGTGGCGTGACCGTGGCCGGAGGGGGCTGCGATGCCGGTGCCCCACAAGGGAAGATCATGGGCCGTTCCAGCCGATGCTGAGGAGGGTCCATGTCCGACCAGCCGCCCCCGACGGGTCCGTCCGCCCACCCCCCGGGCGGGTGGGGGCCACCCGGCGGTTGGGTTGGGCAGCCGCCTCACCCCGCTGCGCCGCCGTACGGTGCCCCGGTTTATCCCGCTGCGCCGCCCCATGCCGCTGCGCCGCCGTACGGTGCTCCGGGTTATCCCGTACCACCGCCCGGGATGCCGTATCCCGGCCAGCCTGGTTACCCGGGCCATCCGGCACCCGGCGGCCACCACTCGGGCAGCCATGGACTCGGCCCGCCCGACGCGCTGGTCAACCCGCCCGGTGCCGGGCTGGAGGGCTGGCTCACGCGCCTGATGGGAGCGGTCCGCCGGGGCTGGCGCCAGTTGCTGCCGATCCTGCTGCTGACCCAGGTGGTGCCGGGGGCGCTGATATCGGGTCTGCTGCTGGTGTTCGACCGGACCGGGCAGTGGGAGGACGAGATAGCCGCCGGCGAGGTCCTGCCGGCCGCCTACTGGGCCGACCTGGGCTCGTTGTTCGCCGTGCTGGCGGGTGGCACCGCCCTGCTCGGCCTGGTGCAGGCCGCGGGCTGGGCTGCTGGCACCTGGGTGATCACCCGGCAGGCAAGCGGTGCGCCGGCCGACGTCTCGGCGGCACTGAACTACGGAGTACGCCGGGCACCCGCGCTGTGGGGTTGGACGCTCCTGGTCGGCTTCATCGTCACCATCGGCATGTTCTGCTGCTTCCTTCCGGGCCTCGTCGCCGGGTTCATGCTCAGCATGACCGGGCCGGTGTTCCTCTTCGAGCGGGCTGATCCGATCGGTCGTTCGTTCCAGATGTTCCGGAACCGGGCGGCTCTGCTGTCCAGCCGGGTGGCGTTGGTGGTGGGGGCGACACTGGTGTTCCTGCTGCTGACCACCCTGCTGGATCGGGCCTCGGTTCCGCTGTTCGGGGCGCAGCCCCTGACCTCGCTGGGTACGGCGTTGGGCGCCATCTCGATGGTGCTGGTGATCGCGGTGCTGATGCTGCCGGCCTACTTCGCGCAACTGGTCGGGTTCGTCGTCACGTACGCCGAGCAGCGGGCTCACGAGGGCCCGGTGAACAGCGCGCGACTGGTGGCCGAACTCCGCTGACCCGGGCCATCGTGCTTGCACTCGGCAGGGCAGAGTGCTAAACAAGTCATTGGCACTCGCATGGCGTGAGTGCCAGTTGGTCGGGACGGTGGGGCCTCGGTCGCACTCGTGGCATAACCACGGGTGAGGCACGTGGCCGGTCGTCGCGGGCTATCCGGCCCGGCCGAGGAGACGTCACCGTCGCCAGGTGGTGACGTCCCAAGGTGCGTACACCAGACGGCCCATCCGGGGCACACACTCGGGTGGCCCGTGAGTGTCCAGGAGGACAACGCCGTATGGCCAAGATGATCGCGTTCGACGAAGAGGCGCGCCGCGGCCTCGAGCGGGGCATGAACCAGCTCGCCGACGCCGTAAAGGTGACCCTCGGCCCCAAGGGCCGCAACGTGGTGCTCGAGAAGAAGTGGGGCGCCCCCACCATCACCAACGATGGTGTGAGCATCGCCAAGGAGATCGAGCTCGAGGACCCCTACGAGAAGATCGGCGCCGAGCTGGTCAAGGAGGTCGCCAAGAAGACCGACGACGTCGCCGGTGACGGCACGACGACGGCGACCGTCCTGGCCCAGGCACTCGTTCGCGAGGGTCTGCGCAACGTGGCCGCCGGTGCCAACCCGATGGCCCTGAAGCGGGGCATCGAGGCCGCCGTCGCCAACGTCTCGGAGGAGCTGCTGAAGCTCGCCAAGGACGTTGAGACCAAGGAGCAGATCGCCTCCACCGCCTCCATCTCCGCCGGTGACACCAGCGTCGGCGAGATCATCGCCGAGGCGATGGACAAGGTCGGCAAGGAAGGCGTCATCACCGTCGAGGAGAGCAACACCTTCGGGCTGGAGCTGGAGCTCACCGAGGGTATGCGCTTCGACAAGGGCTACATCTCGGCCTACTTCATGACCGACCCGGAGCGTATGGAGGCCGTCTTCGACGACCCGTACATCCTGATCGCGAACAGCAAGATCTCGTCGGTCAAGGACCTGCTCCCGATCCTGGAGAAGGTCATGCAGTCGGGCAAGCCGCTGCTGATCATCGCCGAGGACCTGGAGGGCGAGGCCCTGGCCACCCTGGTGGTCAACAAGGTCCGTGGCACCTTCAAGTCGGTGGCCGTCAAGGCGCCGGGCTTCGGTGACCGTCGCAAGGCCATGCTGACCGACATCGCCATCCTCACCGGTGGCCAGGTCATCAGCGAGGAGGTCGGCCTCAAGCTGGACGCCGTCGGCCTCGACATGCTGGGCCGCGCCCGCAAGGTCGTGGTGACCAAGGACGAGACCACCATCGTCGACGGTGCCGGCGACGCCGAGCAGATCCAGGGCCGGGTGAACCAGATCCGGGCCGAGATCGACAAGAGCGACTCCGACTACGACCGGGAGAAGCTGCAGGAGCGGCTGGCCAAGCTGGCCGGCGGCGTTGCGGTGATCAAGGTCGGCGCGGCCACCGAGGTCGAGCTCAAGGAGCGCAAGCACCGCATCGAGGACGCGGTCCGCAACGCCAAGGCCGCCGTCGAGGAGGGCATCGTCCCGGGTGGTGGCGTCGCGCTGGTCCAGGCCGGCAAGACCGCCTTCGACAAGCTCGACCTGGCCGGCGACGAGGCGACCGGTGCGCAGATCGTGAAGATCGCGCTGGACGCCCCGCTGCGGCAGATCGCGGTGAACGCCGGCCTTGAGGGCGGCGTCGTGGTGGAGCGGGTTCGCAACCTCGACTCGGGTCACGGCCTCAACGCCGCGACCGGCGAGTACGTCGACCTGCTGGCCGCGGGCATCATCGACCCGGCCAAGGTGACCCGTTCGGCGCTGCAGAACGCCTCGTCGATCGCCGCGCTGTTCCTCACCACCGAGGCCGTCGTGGCGGACAAGCCGGAGAAGACCCCGGCCGCCCCGGCTGGCCCGGGTGGCGGGGACATGGACTTCTGAGTCCAGCTCCAACGCCGAAGGGGGCGGGCCGCGTCAGCGGTCCGCCCCCTTCGGCGTTGTCTGGGCAGTCGGCGCCCCGGCCGCCGACGTCCTCCACCTGGTCAGGGTGGTCCGGAGACGCCGCCTCGGTGGCCGAACGGGTCGTCGGTGGCCGACCTGGTGACCACGTGTATCACCCCGCAGCACAGGGCCACGACGAGGGCCGGGACACCCAGCAGGACCAGAAGGGCCATGCCCCGCCACCGGGCTGTCGACGGCGGCGGGAGGGGAGCCGCCGCGCCGGGCGAATGACCATGCATGAAGCCGCAAGATAGCAGTTCAGGCGAGGTTGGATAACCCCGGAGCGAGATCCGCTCACGTCGGGTGGGAGCGTTCCTCCGCGATCATCCACGGGCGGCGGAGACCGCCGCGTACGCGTTGACCAGGCCGGCACCGACGAGGTTCGCCCCGCCACCACAGTCGTCGGTCTGCTCCCGGGGCGAGTCGCCGGTCTCGACCGGGTCGGCCGTCTCGGCCAGGATCCGCCGGGTCCGGTCCAGGTCGCCGACGAGTTCCGGATTGGCCGACCACATCAGCGCCACCACGCCGGCCACCTGAGGGGTGGCCATCGAGGTGCCGTCGAGTACGGCGTACCCGCCACCGGGCATCGCCGAGAGGACATCCTTGCCCGGTGCCATCAGGTCCGGCTTCGCCGCTGCGGTGACCGTCGGGCCCCGGGAGGAGAAGGCGGTGACCCGTCGCCGGTCGTCCACCGCACCGACGGTCAGCACGTCCGGGTACGGCGCGGGAGGATCCTGCACGGAGCCGCAGAACGGGCCGGTGTTGCCGGCCGCCGCGACGACCAGGATCCCGGCCGCCTCCAGCGCGGCGGTGGCCGGTCGCAGCGCCTGCGGGTCGCAGCCCTCGATCGGCGGGCAGCCCCACGAGTTGGTCAGGATCTCCGGTGCTCGCGCCGGTCGACCCTGCCGGAACGGGTCACCACCGGGTGGGAAGGGCGCCAGCATGAACTGGAGGCAGTCGAGGTAGGCGGCCGGATTGCCCAGGTTGCGGTCGAGGTTGACGCAGCCCACCCACCGCGCCCCCGGGGCCACGCCGATGCCGTCCCGGCCGACCGCACTGGCCATCGTGTGGGTGCCGTGCCCGCTGCGGTCGGTAGGTGACCGGGTGCCGTTCCACGGGTCGAACCACGAGTCGTCGCCGCCGCGGAAACCCTCGGCCAGGGTCGGATGCCGCCCGTCCACGCCGGAGTCGGAACTGCCCACGGTCACCCCGGCACCGGTGACGCCGAGTTCGGCCCAGACCCGATCCGCGCCGAGCATGGTGATGTTCCATGGTGGGCCGGACGGGGCGGCGGCGCTGCCGGTGGCGCTGGTCGCGGGCATCGGCAACGGACGCAGCCGTTGGCTGACCAGCACCCGGGCCACCTCGGGTCGGCTGGACAGCCAGGCCCGTACCGCCGGACCGCCCGCCACCTCGATCGCGTTGACCAGGTAGTAGGGGGTGTGTGGCAGCCGGGCCCGCCGCAGGTCCCGCCGTAGCTCGGCCTGGCTCCGGTCGGCGGTGTCGACCAACCGCCGGTAGACCTCCTCGGCGCGGGCGTCCCGACCCGCTCGACCTGAGCCGCCACCGATGTCGCTCAGGTCCGCCTGCTCCCGCAGCAGCACCAGGAGCCGCTCGCCGTGCAGCCCGGGTTGGCCGACCGTCGCGCCGACCAGGCCGACCGTGACCAGCAGCGTCAGCGCGCTCGCGGCGGCCAGCGTCCGATTGGGTACGCGGGCCGAGCGCCGCGCCAGCAGCAGCCCGTACCCGATCGCCAGCACCACGGCGACGACGAGCCCGGCACCGGTCGCGACCGCCACCCAGAACGGCACGTCGCGGGTGCCGACCAGCAGCAGGCTGACCTCCTCCGGGTCGGTGAACGCCAACGGGCCGAACACGCCGAGCCCGACCAGCCAGGCGGTCGGAGCCGAGCCCCGCGCCCCGCCCGGACGGCGGGCCACGGCGCGCAGCGCGGCCAGCGTGAAACCGACCGGCGGTAGCGTCACCAGCAGCGGCAGCTGCGCACCGGAGTGGCCGACGCCGGCGGCCACCAGGAGCAGCACCACTGCGGCGACGGACCCGCCCAGCAGCACCAGGCGGGCGGGCCGAGGCGGCTCGCCGGCCTCGAACCGAGCCCAGAACCGGGCGTCGAGCAGCGCCCCGGCCAGCGCGCCGACCGTCGCCGCGCCCAGCCCGGCGAGAACGGTCTCCAGCAGCCCGCCCAGCGCGCCGATCCACACCCAGGGCAGCAGCAGGGCGAGCCCGGCGGTGACCGCCAGCAGTACCGCCACTGACGGGCGCGCGTCCGATCGCGCCGGATGCCCGAGCCGCCCGGTCGCCCCCGCGCTCGGCTCCGTGGGCTCGGCGGCGACCGCCTCCGGACCGTCCGAGGGCTCGCCGGGGCGGTACGCGGCCGCTCCGGCCTCGGCGAGCCGACCGGGGCCGAGAACCCGGGCCGGCAGTCGGGTCGCCACCACCGTCAGCAGCCCGGCCATGGTGGCCAGCGCGGCGAGGTACGCCTCGTGGTGCACCGGAGGGATCGCCCGCAGCAGCCCGAGCACACCGAGTACGAGCGCCCCGGCGAGCCAGAGTCGGCCGGTGACGCGGACCGCCGCCGAGCGTGGCACGAGGGCCAACGGCAGCGCCGCAGCGGCGATCAACAGCACGGTGAACAGGCCGACCACCGGCCAGAGCGGCACCAGCCGGTCCAGACCGCCGATCAGCACCACCTGGTCGACGGCCCAACCGCCGGTCTGCGTCACGATCGTGACCGCGACCGTCCAACAACCGGCGAGAACCGCCGCCACGATCGCCCAGGGGCTACCGGTCGAGCCGGGTGTGGTGTGTTCCGCCCGCATCCGCACACAGTACGACCCCAACCCTGGCGGCCGGGGCGACTGATCCGGCCCCCGTGCCGCCACGTGTCGACGGTGGGTCGGGACGGTTACCGTGGACGGGTGCGTGATCCGTTCGTACCGCGGTCCGTTGCCGGACAGCTCTCGCCCGCCCGCCGCGCCGCCGACCTGCGTCGGTTGCGCGCCGAGCGGTTCGACGTGCTGGTGATCGGAGGCGGGGTGACCGGCGCCGGAGCGGCCGTCGACGCCGCGTCCCGGGGCCTCAAGGTGGCCCTGGTGGAGGCGCGTGACTTCGCCGCCGGCACCTCCAGCCGGTCCAGCAAACTGATCCACGGTGGTCTGCGTTACCTGGAGCAGTTGGAGTTCGGCCTGGTGCACGAGGCGTTGACCGAGCGCGGGCTGCTGGCCACCCGGCTGGCACCGCACCTGGTGCGGCCGGTGCCGTTCCTGGTGCCGCTCCCCGCCGGTCAGAGCCTGCGTGACCTGCCGGCCCGCCTGCTGCGTCGGGCCTACTACGGCGCCGGGGTGGCCGCGTACGACGCGTTCGCCGGAGTCTTCGGCGGCGGCCGGGGCATGCCGCTGCACCGACACCTGAGCCGGGAGGGGGCCCGTCGGGTCTTCCCGAGCCTGCGCTCTGACGCGGTGTCCGGCGCGATCCGCTACCACGACGGGCAGGTCGACGACGCCCGCCTGGTGGTCACCCTGGCCCGCACGGCGGCCAGCCTGGGCGTGACGGTGGTCAGCAGTACCCGGGCGGTCGGGCTGATCCGCCAGGCACGGGAGGTCACCGGGGTCCGGGTCCGTGACCTGGAGGCACCCGTCGGCTCAGCCGATGCCGAGTTCGAGGTGGGCGCGCGTACGGTCATCGCCGCCACCGGCGTCTGGACCGACGACATGTCCCGGATGCTCAACGACGTCGGGCTGCGCCCGGGTATCCGGGTCCGGGCGTCCAAGGGCGTGCACCTGGTGGTGCCCCGCTCGGCGATCACCGGTGAGACCGGGCTGATCCTGCGTACGGCCACCAGTGTCCTGTTCGTCATCCCCTGGGGCGGGCACTGGATCATCGGCACCACCGACACCGACTGGCGGCTGGACCGTTCGCACCCGGCGGCCTCCGCCAGCGACATCGACTACCTGCTCCGGCAGGTCAACACGGTGCTGGACCGTCCGCTGACCACCGCCGACATCGAAGGTGTCTACGCCGGGCTGCGCCCGCTGCTGGCCGGCGAGGCGGACTCCACCTCGAAGCTGTCCCGGGAGCACGCGGTCATCGAGCCGATGCTCGGGCTCCTGTTGGTGGCCGGTGGCAAGTACACGACGTACCGGGTGATGGCCGCCGACGTGGTGGACCGGGCGGTGCGCCGGCTCGGCAGCCGGCGGGTGTCGCGTACGGCTGACCTGCCGCTACTCGGCGCGGACGGGTACGGGGCCATGTGGCGGGACCGGGCGGACCTGGCCCGCCGCCACGGGTTGCCGGTGGGCGTGGTGGAGCACCTGCTGGAGCGCTACGGCAGCCTCACCATCGACCTGCTCGCCATGATCGACGCTGATCCGTTGCTGGCCTCACCGCTGGCCGGTGCGCCGGAGTATCTCGCCGCCGAGGTGACGTACGCGGCCCGCGCCGAGGGGGCGTTGCACCTGGAGGACGTGCTGACCCGGCGTACCCGGATCTCGTTCGAGACGGCACACCGGGGCCTGGAGTCGGCCGAGCACGCGGCCGAGCTGATGGGCGCGGTGCTGGGCTGGGACGCGGCGACCCGGGACCGCGAGGTGGCCCACTACCGGGCCCGGGTGGAGGCCGAGCGGCAGTCCCAGCTGATGCCGGACGACGCGACCGCCGACGCCGCCCGACTCGGTGCCCCTGACGTGCGGGGTTACGCGGCGGATCGGGGTGCCGACGACGGCGCGGCGGGCCTGGCCCGCTGACGGATCCACTCGGGAACCACCGGTCACGGATGTCCGTCCGACGGGTTACGCTCCCTACCTACGGTGGGGTAAGTTCCGCGAGTGATGGCGCTTTCCCGATCACGACTGGCCTTCCTACCCGGCGTCGCCCTGCTGGCGATCGTCCTCGGCGGCTGTGCGTCCTTCGGTGACCGCTCCGAACCACCCGTGGAGGCGAGCGCGCCGGCCGCCGACCAGCCCGGCGGCACGGGAGCCACCACCACCGGCAAGGGGCGGGTCAGCCTGCTCCAGAACCACGGTCCCGACGGCCCGCTGCGCACCCTGAACGTGGAGCCGGACGGCCGGTGGGAGTGCATCGACTGCGCCGGTGACGGGGTCACCTCGACCGGGGCGCTGAGCGAGGAACAGCGGGAACGGTTGCAACAACTCCTGGCCGAACCGGAGCTGGCACAGGAGACCGACGAGGCCCGGGGATACCGGGTCAGCTGCGTCGGCGCCCTCACCTCCAGCCTGCTGACCTCGGTCGGCCTGATCACCTCGCAGGACTGCCCGGGGGAGGAACGCCCACCCGTGGCCGAGGAGATCCTGCTGCTGCTCACCCAGAACACCCCCGCCGAGATGGTCGGCTAGGTCAGAGCACCTTCCCGGGGTTGAGCAGGCCCGTCGGGTCCAGCGCCGCCTTGATCGCCTGATGCACGCGTACGCCCACCGGGCCGATCTCCCGGGCCAGCCAGTCCCGCTTGAGCAGGCCGACGCCGTGCTCACCGGTGCACGTACCGCCCAGTTCCAGCCCCAGCCGCATGATCTCGTCGAAGGCCCGCCGACCGCGTTCCAGGCTCGCCGGATCCGCCCGGTCGACCACGATGTTGGGGTGCATGTTGCCGTCCCCGGCGTGGCCGACCACACCGATCGGCACCTGGCACTCGGCCGCGATCCGGGTCACCCCGTCGAGCAGGGCGGCGAGCGTTCCCCGGGGCACCGCCACGTCGTCGATGATCAGACCGCCGTTGCCACCCGGGTACGTGTCCGCGGCGTACTTCTCCATCGCCGAGTGGGCCAACCGCCGGGCCTGCAACAATGCGGCGGCCTCCACGGCGTCGTCGGCCGCGTAGACCTCCTCGGCCCCGGCGGCCTCGCAGACCCTGGCCAGTTCGGCGAGGTCCGCCGCCGCTCGGGGGCCGGTGTCGGCCGCAGCCAGCAGCAGCGCCTCGGCGTCGGTGCGCAACCCCATCGGCCGGTACGCCTCGATCGCGACCAGGTGGGTGCGGTCGAGTAGTTCCAGCAGGCTGGGGGAGAGCCCCTGAGCGGCGATCCGCGCCACCGCCTCGCCGGCCTGGGCGGTCGAGCCGAACACCGCCACCAGGGTCAACGACTCCGCCGGAGCGGGCCGCAGCGCCACGGTCACCTCGGTGATCACCCCGAGCGTGCCCTCCGAGCCGACGAAGAGTCGGGTCAGGTCGTAGCCGGCCACCCCCTTGGCCGTACGCCGCCCGGTGCGCAGCACCTCGCCGGAGGCGAGCACCACCTCCAGACCGAGCACGTACTCGGTGGTCACGCCGTACTTGACGCAGCACATGCCACCCGCGTTGGTGGCGACGTTGCCGCCGATGGTGGACGACTCCCAGGAACCCGGGTCCGGCGGGTACCACAGACCGTGCTCACCGACTGCGGCGGTGAGCGCGGCGTTGACCACTCCCGGCTGGACGACCGCGATCCGACTGACCGGGTCGATCTCCAGGATCGCGTCCATCGCGGTCGTGCTGACCACCACCGCGCCGTCGACCGCGTTCGCCGCGCCCGCCAGCCCGGTCCGCGCACCCTGCGGCACCACCGGTGCGCCGTGCCGTCCGGCCGCCCGGACCACCGCGACCACCTCCTCGGTGGTGCGGGGCCGGGTCACCACCAGCGGCGTACCCGACGCGCACAGGTCGGCCTCATCCCGCTCGTACGTGCGCAGCAGGTCCGCATCGGTGAGCACCGCGTCCGGCCCGAGGGCGGCACGTAGGTCGTCGAGGAGGGGGGAGGTGGCCATGCGGCCGAGGCTACGGCCGACCGTCGGTGATCATCAACCCGCGCCGACACCCGGTACGGTGGCTGCCGTGATCTACCTGGACCGGCCGTCCTGGCCGGGGCGCGGCCGTCTCTGGTCGCACCTGATCAGCGACGTCTCCCTCGCCGAACTGCACGTCTTCGCCGAGCTGCTGGGCGCGCCCCGGAAGGGCTTCGACCGGGACCACTACGACATTCCTGCGGAGCGTTTTCCGATGGCTGTCTGGCTCGGCGCGCGGGTCGTCTCCAGCCGCGACATCGTCAGGCTGCTCCGAGCCGCCAACCTCCGCCGCCCCAAACACCTCAACCCGCCCCGACCCCGCCCGCACGAGGTCAGCGGGACAGACGCGCCAGTTCGCGGGTGAGGTTGGCGCGCGCGGGGTGACTCCAGCGGGCGGCCAGGGCGGGGATGCGGTAGAGGGAGGGCAGGGCGAGCAGGCCGGAGAGCACCCGGGCGCGGCCGACCCGGTAGTCCGGTTCGGGCACGTGGGCGTACTCCCGGCGGATCGCCGTGGCGTACCTGTCGTAATCCGGTTCCGGTGCGGCCAGCACGGCCAGGTCGGCGTCGCAGAGCAGCGCCCCGTCGGCGTCTGACGGATCCACCGCGTGCCCGGCGGTGAGCAGGATCAGCCGATGCACCTCGGCCACCTGGTCGGCGGGTAGGCCCAGCCGGGTGAGCAGGGCGTCGGCCAGCGCCGCGCTGTCGCGTTCGTTGCGGTCGCCGGAGGCGCGCGGGTCGTACACCGCGTCGTGGCACCACGCGGCGAGCCGGACCAGATCGGGGTGCGGCGCGGTCGAGGCGTACTGGTCGATCACGTCCAGCATGGCGGCCAGGTGGGTGAGCGTGTGGTAGTGCCGGTGCGGCTCCTGCCACCGTTCGAGCAGCTCGGCCCCCACCGCGTCGACCACCGCCGGATCGACCGCACCGGCAGCCCGTGCGGTGGTACGCCATCGTTCGATGAACCCCGTCACCCGGTCGAGTCTGCCCCATCCGGCGACGGGCCGTCATCGCTGCCTCCCGTCCGGATGGGTGGGTCGCTTCGGCGGGAATGTCCGGGCGTGACGTGGGTAGTCCCGGCCATGGCAGTGGCCAGGGAGCGGGTTTCTCGGCTGCTGCGCCGCAGCACGCCGGACGGCCGATCCGACATCGACACGGCCCGGATCTCCGAGGCGGTGGCGCAGCTGCACCACCGTGGGAAGGCCACCCTGCGCGATCGCCTGCACCGGGTACGTCTGTCGCTCGGCGTGGCCGCCCAGGCAGGTCTGGCGGCCGGGCTGGCCTGGCTGGCCGCGCACGAGCTGTTGGGTAACCCGCAGCCGGTCTTCGCCCCGATCTCCGCTGTCGGCACCCTGGCCGTATCGGTAGGGCAGCGGTTCCGCCGAACCATCGAGCTGATCCTCGGGGTGGGTGTCGGGGTGGCCGTCGGCGACCTGCTGGTCTATTTCCTCGGCACCGGCCCGTGGCAGCTCGCCCTGGTGGTCACCGCTGCCATCGTGCTGACGGTCTTCGCCGGGGGTAGCGTCGCCGTGGTCATCCAGGCCGCGGCGACGGCGGTGCTGATCGTGACGCTCAGCCCGTCGGTCGAGGACCTGGAGATACCCCGCTTCATCGACGCCCTGGTCGGTGGCAGTTGCGCCCTGCTGGTCACCGCGATCCTGCTGCCGCTCAACCCGTTACGGGTGCTCAACCGCGCCGCCAGACCGGCGCTCATCCTCCTCGCCGACCAGCTCGACCTCGCCGCCGAAGGGCTGGGGGAACAGGATCGTGACAAGATCCAGACTGCGCTGGAGCGGCTGCGAGACAACAAGGAGGAGTTGGCCACCTTCTCCGAGGCGATCGAGGGTGCCAAGGAAACCGCGATGCTCTCCCCGGCCCGCTGGCACCGACGCAGCGAACTCACCCACTACGCGGAGGCGGCCGACCCGATCGAACGGGCGATGCGTAACAGCGGCACGCTGATCCGTCGCGCGGTGACCCTGGTGGAGGACGACGAGCCACTCCCGGAACCGATGCCGGACGCGGTCGGTCACCTGGCCGAGTCGGTACGCCTGCTCCAGAAGGAGTTCGCCCAGGGCGACGAGCCCGAGAAGGCCCGGGAGCGGGCGCTGCGCGCCGTCAGCGAGGCCGGCCGGGCGTACGGCCGTGGGGTCGGGTTCTCCGGCAGCGTGGTGGTGGCACAGGTGCGTACCACCGCCAGTGACCTGCTGGTGGCCTCCGGTCTCAGCCAGGAGGAGGCGAACCGGCTGGTGCGGCGTTCCTTCGGTGAGCTGGAGCGACCGGGAGCACCGGCCGGACCGGAGCCGGCCGTGCAACAACCCACCGCGCCCCCGGTCGGCTGACCACCGGGGGTGGCCGTGCGCCCGGACCGACGGGCCGGGCATGACTACGCTGATCGCATGGCCGTCACCCCGTCCGGCGGATCTCTGCCGCCGTCACCGTACGTGCCCGCTGCGCCCGGCGCGGATGGTGGCGTACCCGGAATGCCACGACGCCGGCTCAGCTGGCGGCGGGCGCTGGTGCTGGTCGGGGTGATCATCCTGATCGCGGCCTGCGCGATCTTCATGCTCTTCACGCTCGGCACCAGCCTCGGCTCGGAGGCGTTGCTGGTCGGAACCGCCGCGGCGGTGCTGCCGGTCCCGGTGCTGGTGGCCTGCTTCCTCTGGCTCGACCGGTACGAGCCCGAGCCGCTGAAGTACCTCGTCTTCTGCTTCGCCTGGGGCGCTTTCGTCTCCACCGCGGCGTCACTGATGGTCAACGAGACGGCCGCCGGCTGGTTCGAGGACCAGGGCCTACCCGTCGCGCTCACCGCCGTCCTGGTGGCGCCCTTCATCGAGGAACTGACCAAGACCCTGGGCCCGATCCTGCTGCTGGTGTTCCGGCGGCGGGAATGGTCCGGCATCACCGACGGCCTCGTCTACTGCGGGCTCTCCGCGATCGGCTTCGCCATGGTGGAGAACATCCTCTACCTCGGTGGACACGGCTACGCCTCGGGTGTCGAGCAGTACGGCCCGGCGACCGGTGCGCAGCAGGTCATCGCGATCTTCATCGTCCGGATCCTGCTCTTCGGGTTCGCCCACCCGTTGTTCACCTCGATGGCCGGTATCGGACTCGGCATCGCCGCGCGGTCGGCGGACCGGCGGGTGCGGTTCTTCGCCCCCCTCGCCGGGCTGCTCCTGGCGATGATGCTGCACGGGACGTGGAACCTGCTGCCGACGCTGACCCAGGCCACGGGCGAGGTGCTGATCTCGATCTTCGGCTTCGTCGGCGTGATGGTTCCGATCTTCTTCGGCATGGTCGGTCTGGCGGTGTGGCTGCGCGCCTGGGAGGGGCGGCTCACCGAGCGGGTGCTGCCGGACTACGTGCGGGCCGGTTGGCTGACGCCGCCGGAGGTGGCGGCGTTGAGCAGCCTCGGCCGACGCCACGCGGCCCGGGTATGGGCCCGGCGGGTGGCCGGCGACGCCGGTCTCCGGGCGATGCGCGGCTACCAGTTCGCGGCGACCCGGCTGGCCCTGCTCCGGGATGGTGCGACGCGTGGTCTGGACCGCCGACCGGTCGACCGGGACCGGACGGCCCGGGAGGAACAGGAGCTACTGAACTCGATCGCCGCGTACCGGTCGTACTTCGTGGGTCGAGACCCGCAGTCGCCGGTCGGTGTCTGGGACGGGCACCGCTACCACCTGCGTTTCCCCGACGGCTCGCAGCGAGCGGTGGAAGCACCGGAGGAACCGGTGGTGCCGATTCCGGTGGTGCTCACCCCACCGCCTCCGCCGCCCGTCTCCCCCGGCGGCTACGGCCACCCGGGCTGGCCCAGCCCCGCCGGCTCCTGGCCGCCCGGCCCCGGTCCCGCCGGCCACTGGCCACCGGGCCCCGGCGGCTCGTGGCCACCCGGCCACCGCTGAGCGTCGGCACCTGGCCACCGCCGCCCGCCCGTCGACCGGGTCGGGCGGCGGACTCAGGTCATCAGGCTGGTGAGGAAGTCTCCGAGCCCCTGCGCCATCATCATCAGGGCCGCACCGATCGCCTTGAACATCTGCGCGGCGCCCTCCGGCCGGAACGCCATGAAGTAGATCAAGAACGCGAGGCTTCCCCAGGCCAGCACCTTCTTCACGAATACCGGCATCGTCCCTCCCCAGGCCGGTGGTGCGGCTGGCTTCCCGCCGGGGAGCGCGGCAAACGACGCGTGGGCCGATCGAGGGGCGGCAGGGGTGGTCCCGGTGGGCTCAGCGGCGGGCAGGACGGCGCCGGGCGGCTGGTCGCGCCGCGCCGCATCCGGCGTGACCGGCTCCGAACGGGTCACCCAGATGGCGACCGCTCGCGTCAGAGGTAGAGCCCGGTCGCGTCTTCCTCGATCCGCTCGGCGGCCACCGCGTGCACGTCGCGTTCCCGCAGCAGGACGTATTCGCGGCCGTGCAGCTCGACCTCGGAGCGGTCGTCGGGGTCGAACAGCACTCGGTCGCCGGAGACGATGGAGCGTACGTTGGGGCCGACGCCGACCGCGGTTGCCCACGCCAGCCGTTTGCCCACGGCTGCGGTAGCGGGAATCACGATGCCGGCGCTGGAACGCCGCTCTCCATCGCTGCCCTCTATCCGCACCAGCACACGGTCGTGCAGCAGCCGGATGGGCAGGCCAGTGTCGAGGTTCGGGTCGGCGGTCACGCCGCAGACGCTACCGTGTCCGTCCCCGTCGGATGTCGGTGGTATTCCGGTTAGCGCACGCAGTGAGCGGGGCACTGTGGGTGGTGAAATTCGTCCTACCCTCGACCGGTCGGGCGTATCCTGTCCGACCTGACGCAGAGCGCGGGCCGAGATCTGCCGGGAGGTGCGCTTGAGTCGCTTCGAGCGGTTACGCGGACGGCTGCGTCGCGCGTACGAGTCGGGCCGGGACGCGGTCCGTGCGGGTCGTCAGACGCCACCCGACGTTCCGGAGCCGGCGCGGGTGGCCTCGCCGTCGAGCCCCGGGCCGGAGGCGCCGACGTCGGCGACCGTGGTCGATGCCGAGACGCCCACCCCGGTCCACAACTCCACCTCCAGCCGCGACGACGCCGACGTGCCGCACGCGTTGCGGATCGCCGCCGCCTGGTGCTGGCGACTGATCGTCATCGGCATCGTCTTCTGGGCGTTGCTGAGACTCGTCAGCATGATCAGCATCGTGATCATCCCGTTGGCCGTGGCGCTGCTGCTGTCGGCGCTGCTGGCACCTGCGGTCGGCTGGCTGCTACGGGCCCGGCTGCCGAGATCGCTGGCGACCGCAGTGGTGCTGGTCGCCGGGTTGGCCGGGGTGATCGGCACGCTCACCCTGGTGGTGAACGAGTTCATCAAGGGCGTTCCGGAGCTGACCGAGAAGTCGACCCAGGGTCTGCAGCAGATCCAGGACTGGCTCAAGACGGGGCCGCTGCACCTGTCGGACAACGACCTCGACCGGTTTATCGAGGAGACCCAGCAGTGGGTCAACAACAACACCGAGCGCTTCACCAGCGGTGCCCTCTCCACCGCAGCCACCCTGGCCGAGGTGCTGACCGGGATCGTGCTGGTCCTCTTCGCGACCTTCTTCTTCCTCCGCGACGGTGCGGTGATCTGGCGTTTCCTGGTCCGGATGCTGCCGGTGGCGGCGCGCTGGAAGGTCGACGACGCCGGCCGGGCCGCCTGGGCGACGCTCGTCGCCTACGTCCGGGCGACGGTGCTGGTCGCCTTCATCGACGCCGTCGGCATCGGCATCTTCCTGGTGATCTTCGACATCCCGTTCGCCTTCCCACTGGCCGCCCTGGTCTTTCTCGGCGCGTTCATCCCGATCGTCGGGGCCACCCTCTCCGGGGGCGTGGCGGTGCTGGTGGCGTTGGTCGACAGCGGTCCGGTGACCGCGTTGATCATCCTTGGCGTGGTGATCGGCGTACAGCAGGTGGAGGGGCACGTCCTCCAGCCGCTGATCATGGGTAGGGCGGTGGCCATCCACCCGCTCGCAGTGATCATCGGTCTGGCGGCCGGCGTGGTGCTCGCCGGGATCACCGGCGCGCTGGTCTCGGTGCCCATCATCGCGGTGCTCAACACGGCGATCCGCCGCCTCGCTGCCCGGAGCGTCCCGGACACCCCGCCGGACGCCGTCGTCGTCGCCTCCCGCGCGCCCTGAGCGCTTCAGGAGGCCGAGCCCTGCCGCGCCGGCCCGAGACGACGACCGGGCCGCGCGGCGGGGCCGCGACTCGGCGGTGTGGCGGGGTCGCTCAGCTCGCCCCGAGGCGGGTCAGCGCGCCCCGGGCCACCTCCGGGCGGGTCGTGTACCAGAACGGTGGCAGCGAGCGGCGCAGGAACGAGCCGTAGCCGCGCGCCGTCTCCAGCCGGGAATCGAGCACCGCGACCACGCCCCGGTCACCGTTGGCGCGGATCAACCGGCCCACGCCCTGTGCCAGCCGGACCGCCGCGATCGGGACGCTGACCGCCGCGAAACCGGAGCCGCCCTTGGCGTCGACCGCCGCCGCGCGGGCCGCGGCGAGTGGTTCGTCGGGGCGCGGGAAGGGGAGCCGGTCGATGACCACCAACTGGCACGAATCCCCTGGGACGTCGACGCCCTGCCAGAGCGACATCACCCCGAACAGGCAGCTCGACCGTTCCTCCCGGAAGCGCCGGACCAACAACGGCAGCGCCTCCTCACCCTGTAGCAGCACCGGCAGGTCGGTCCGGGCGCGCAGCAGCTCCGCCGCCTGCTGCGCGGCCCGTCGGGAGGAGAAGAGCCCGAGCGTACGCCCGCCGAGCGCGGTGACCAGCGCGAGCAGTTCCTCCCCGGCGGCCTCGGGCAGCCCGGAGGCCCCTGGGCGGGGCAGGTGGGCGGCCACGTAGAGGATGCCCTGCCGGGGATAGTCGAACGGCGAGCCGACATCCAGCGAACGCCACCCGAGCCCGGAGTCGGTCAATCCGTCCGCTGCGTCGGCCTGGGCCGACGCGTCACCCGTCGAGTCGTCCGGCCTCGTCGGCCGCCGGGTGGCCTCGGCCAGGGCGGTGGCGGCCGGTGAGGGTGGGCTGGGCGGCGGCGAGTCGAGGCCCAGCGCCCGGGCGACCGTGTCGAACTGACCGCCGAGCGCGAGCGTGGCCGAGGTGGCCACCACCGTCCGCTCGTCGAAGAGATGGGTGGCGAGGGTGCCGGCCACCGAGAGTGGAGCCACCACCAGCGCCCGCCGTCCGGTGACGTCGTTGCGCTCCACCCAGGCCACGTCGTGCTCGGCTTCCTCGAGCAGTCGCTGGGCGGTGGTGGACAACTCGTCGAGGACCGCCTTGGCCTGCTGCTTGCGCACCGGGTCGGGGTCGTCGGCCTTGACGT
This sequence comes from Micromonospora sp. DT48, assembly GCF_049844495.1. Classification (NCBI taxonomy): domain Bacteria; kingdom Bacillati; phylum Actinomycetota; class Actinomycetes; order Micromonosporales; family Micromonosporaceae; genus Micromonospora; species Micromonospora sp. DT48. The sequence goes on along the minus strand of NZ_JBNCLE010000004.1, from coordinate 303,438 downwards.
CGCCGATGCTGTCCAGGGCGGTACGGGTGGCACCGTCCAGCAGCGTGCACGCCTCCCGCAGCGCAGCGGGCAGCCCGCTGGTGATCCGCCCGGCCGGCGCCTCGGCCAGCCCGACCGCGAGGGCGTCGCCGGACTCGGTCAACGCCTCGGCGGTCTCCGGCCGCAGCAGCGGGCGGGCCCGCCGGGCGGACCGGTCGATCAGCTCCGGGGTCAGTTCCGCCTGGGCCGCCGAGGAGACCCGGTCGGCCAGTTCGTGGGCCTCGTCGACGATCAACAACCGGTGCGGCGGGACGATGTGCCGGCCGGCCAGCATGTCGACGGCGAGCAGGCTGTGGTTCGTCACCACGATGTCCGCCTCCCGGGCGCGGGCCCGGGACGCCTCGGCGAAGCACTCCGCGCCGTACGGGCAGCGGGCGGCGCCGACGCACTCGCGGGCCGGCATGGAGACCAGCCGCCACGTCTGGTCGTCGACGCCCGGGTCCAACTCGTCGCGGTCACCGGTGTCGGTCTCCAGGGCCCAGTCCCGTAGGCGCTGGATCTGCTTGCCCAGCCGACCGGCCTCACCGAGCCAGCGGGTGCCGCCGGTCCGCTCGGCGGGGGCGTCGAAGAGGGTGTCCTCCGGTTCGTCCGCTGTGGAGTTCTCCAGTCGGGCCATGCAGAGGTAGTGGTGCCGGCCCTTGAGCACGGCGAACGTGGGACGTCGCCCGAGCAGCGGTTCGACCGCGTCGGCCAACCGGGGCAGGTCGTGCTCCACCAGTTGCGACTGCAACGCCAGGGTGGCGGTGGAGACCACCACTGGGCCGTCCACGGTCAGTGCCGGGGCGAGGTAGGCCAGGGACTTGCCGGTGCCCGTGCCCGCCTGCACCAGCAGGTGGTCTCCGCTGCTGACGCACTCCTCGATGGCCTTGGCCATCCGCTGCTGACCGGGACGGGCGGTACCGCCGGGCACCGCTGACACCGCGGCGGACAACAGCTCGGCGCCGCTCGGCCGGTCGCCCCGACGGCGGGTCTTCGCGTGGGCGGTGCCGGTGGCGATGCGGGGCGGAGTCACCGTGGCACGGTACCCGTCGGGGCGGACGTGGTTGCTACCCCGCAGTCGTGTCGCGGGTCGTGCCGAGCGGAGATGTCACCGCCTCGTCCGGTAACTTCCCGACGGCGCCGCATGGGCGGAATCGGCTAGGGTGCGACTCATGCCGAGCGACGTGATCCGGGTGATCTACCGCAAGTTCGACGGCAGCGCCCACCGCGACTACCCGGCCCGTCGGCTGGCCGAGGACGACCTCGGCATCTGGCTCGGGGTGCCGGCCGGCACCAGCTCGGTCTACCACGGCCGACCCTCGGTCGAGCAGATTCCCTTCGTGCTGCTGGTGCCGCACCACGCCTGGTGGACGTGCATGTTCAACCCGCCGCCGCGAACCAGCGAGGTCTACTGCGACATCGCCAGCCCGGCCCGCTGGGAGGGCGACGACACCGTCCACCTGATCGACCTGGACCTGGACGTGGTCCGGCGCCGCGAGACCGGCCTGGTGGAGCTGCGCGACGAGGACGAGTTCGCCGAGCACCGGGCCCGGTTCGGATACCCGGACGACCTGGTGGTGGAGGCCGAGGCGGCGGCGCAGTGGCTGCTCGGCGCGCTCGGCGACGGCACGGAGCCCTTCGCCAGCTCGTACCGTAAGTGGTTGGCCCTGGTGGTCTGACCCGCCGGATCGGTCGGCTGAGACGTTCGACACCCTGGTTCCGGGCATCCACCCGGCCGACTCCGACGCCGCGCGGGGAACGGAAGCGACTGCTGGGAATCACGGGGCCGGTGAAGGTGAACAGAAGTTGAACAGGCGGTGAAAGCTGTCTCGCCAGGGGTAGGCCGCCGAATTTCCAAGCCGATGGTTCCCTAGCATTCCCCTGAGCAGGGCGCCGGAGCGGCGGCTGCCACCCCTTTCACCCGACACGACGAGGTCCTTGCTGTGAGGTTTTCCTTCCGCCCCAACGAGGGCGCTTTCTACGAGCTCTTCACCAGGGCTGCGCAGAACCTGGTCCGGGGTACCCAGCTGCTCAACGAGCTGTCCCTGCCCGATGTCGAGGTGCAGTCGGTCAGCGAGCGACTCACCGAGGTGGAGCACGACAGCGACCAGATCACCCACGACCTCTACAAGAAGATCAACTCCACCTTCGTCACCCCCTTCGACCGGGAGGACATCTACCGTCTCGGCTCGCTGCTCGACGACGTGATGGACCACCTGGAGGCGGTGGGCAACCTGCTCTACCTCTACGGGCTGACCAAGCTGCCGTCGCTGCCCCGGGAGATGCACGAGCTGGTGCACGTGCTCGATCAGCAGGCGAAGCTGACCGCCGACGCGATGCCGCGGCTGAAGTCGATGAAAGACCTCGAGGACTACTGGATCGAGATCAACCGGCTGGAGAACGACGGCGACCAGGCCTACCGGATGCTGCTGGTGCGCCTCTTCTCCGGTGAGTACGACGCGTTGACCGTGCTGAAGATGAAGGAGGTCGCCGACGAGTTGGAGGCCGCCTGCGACTCCTTCGAGCACGTGGCCAACACGGTCGAGACCATCGCGGTCAAGGAGTCCTGATCCTGTGAGTCCCGAGCTCATCGCCGTGCTGGCGGTGATCGGGGTGGCCCTGGTGTTCGACTACACCAACGGCTTCCACGATGCCGCGAACGCGATCGCGACCAGCATCTCCACCCGGGCGCTGACCCCACGGGTAGCCCTGGCCATGGCGGCGGTCGGCAACTTCATCGGCGCCCACTTCGGCGCCGAGGTCGCCAAGACCGTCGGTAGCGGTCTGGTCGAGCTACCGACCGGGGTGTCCAGTCTCGGCATCGTCTTCGCCGGTGTGATCGGCGCGATCACCTGGAACCTCATCACCTGGTACTTCGGGCTGCCCTCGTCGTCCTCGCACGCCCTGATCGGTGGTCTGGTCGGCTCGACCGTCGCCGCCTCCGGCACCGTGCTCTGGACCGGCATCGGGGAGAGCGTGATCATCCCGATGATCCTGTCGCCGATGGTCGGTTTCATCCTCGGCTACATCGTGATGATCGCCGTGCAGTGGATCTTCCGGAACGGGCACCCGGGCAAGCTGAACCGGGGCTTCCGCTGGGCCCAGACCGCCTCGGCGGCGGCCATGTCGGTCGGTCACGGCATGCAGGACGCCGCCAAGACCATCGGCATCGTGGTGCTCGCCCTCTACGTCGGCGGCTACCAGAGCGACCCGACCCACATCCCCGAGTGGGCGTTCTGGACCTCGGCGGCGGTGCTGGCCGCCGGGACGTACGCCGGTGGTTGGCGGATCATCCGCACCCTTGGGCGGAAGATCATCGACCTGCGCCCGCCGGAGGGTTTCGCGGCCGAGACGGTGGCCAGCGGGGTGCTCTACTTCAACGCCCTGGTGCTCGGCGCCCCGATCTCGACCACGCACACGATCACCTCGGCGATCATGGGGGTGGGTGCCACCAAGCGGCTCTCCGCCGTGCGCTGGGGCGTGGCCGGCAACATCGTCGGCGCCTGGATCCTGACCTTCCCCGCCGCCGGTGCGATCGGCGCCCTGATGTACTTCCTGGCCCGCCCGCTGTTCAGCTGAGCTGAGTCGAGGGGGCCCTGGCCATGGCCCCCTCGACCAGCGTCAGATGTAGGAGACCCCGATCTGGGCGCGGATGTCGTCCAGCAGGCCCATGATCTCCAGAGTGGCCGAATGGGGCACCAGCGGACTCTCGGTCAGCCCGTCGGCCAGACACCGCTGCACCTCGATGGCCTCGTGCTGGTAGCCCGAACCCACCAACTCCTCGGTGAACGTCTCCGGTTCCGCGTCGGCCCGGTACAGGGTGAACCCGCCCGGCCGGAAGAACGGCTCGGGCAGGTCGATCCGCCCGGTGCTGCCGGTGATCGAGGCGGTGAGCCCGGTGGCCCCCACCATGCTGCAACCGAGCGTGGCCACCGCACCGGAGTCGTACCCGAAGACCATGCCGGTGTTCTCGTCCGTGCCCTCCGGGCCCAGCTTCGCCCAGGACCGCACGTGCTGCGGCACGCCCAGCAACAGGTGCGCCAGACTGATCGGGTACACACCGAGGTCCAGCAGCGCGCCACCGCCCAGCGCCCGGGCGCGCATGCGGTGTTCGGGCGGGAACGGTCCGGCGACGCCGAAGTCGGCCCGGACACCGGTCAGCGTGCCGATCGCACCGTCGGCGATCAGCTGGCAGACCCGCCGGATGAGCGGGTTGCACCGCATCCACATCGCCTCCATCAGGAAGACTCCGGCGGCGCGGGCGGTGTCGACCAACTCGGTGCTGGTGGCGAGGTCGAGAGTGAACGGCTTTTCCAGCAGCACCGGACGACCGGCGGTAAGGCAGGTCAGGGCCGCCTCGTGGTGCGCGGCGTGGGGAGTGGCGACGTAGATCACGTCGACGTCGGCGTCCCTGGCCAGTTCCGCCCAGGAGCCGTACGCACGGGGTACGCCGTGCCGTTGCGCGAAGCGCTCCGCGCTCTCGGCGGTGCGCGAGCCGACCGCGACGAGTTCGGCCCCCGGCACCAACCGGAGGTCTTCGGCGAAGCGGGCGGCGATTTGGCCGGTGGCCAGGATGCCCCAACGAGTCATGGCGCGACGCTACCGAAGATCAGCAGTGGGCTGTACTGGGCATCCATGTGTCGGGACAGCACGGCGGCCACGACTGTCGACGCCGTGGTGACCCGGTGGAGGTCGCCGCTTCGCGCCCTCTAGTCTCGGCGCATGACGACCGACCGTGGCTACCCGGCGCCACCGGCACTGGTGGAGCACGCCCGCCGGTTCCGCGACTCCGGCGCGCAGCCAGCGGTACCCCGGGTGGCCGCCACCGTGTTGTTGCTCCGCCCCGCCGACGATGGCTTCGAGGTCTACCTGATCCGGCGGGTCGCGGCGATGGCGTTCGGCGGCATGTACGCCTTCCCGGGCGGTGGGGTGGATCCGTCGGACTCCACCACCCACCTGGACTGGGCCGGTCCGACCCCGACCGACTGGGGGGTACGCCTCGGCCAGGCCCCGAGCGCGGCGCAGGCGGTGGTCTGCGCGGCGGCTCGCGAGGTCTTCGAGGAAGCCGGCGTACTGCTCGCCGGGCCGGATCCGACCCGGGTCGTCGGTGACGTCAGCGACGACGGCTGGGAGAGCGCCCGAGTCGATCTGGAGCAGCGGCGTACCGGGTTCGCCGACCTGCTCGCCGGGCGAGGGCTCACCCTGCGGTCGGACCTGCTGCTGCCGTGGAGTCGGTGGGTGACCCCGGAGTTCGAGCCGCGCCGCTTCGACACGTACTTCTTCGTGGCGCTGCTGCCGGAGGGGCAGCGGACCCGCGACGTCTCCGGCGAGGCCGACCACACGCTGTGGATCCGACCCGTGGACGCGGCGCGGCAGGCGGCGGCCGGTGAGCTGACCATGCTCCCGCCGACCCTGGTCACCCTCGGCGAGGTGGCGGCCTGCGCCGACCTGGTGGCGGTGGCGGAGGCGGCGGCGGGCCGGGACGCGGTCACCCCGATCACGCCCCGCCTGGATCTGGCCGATCCGGAACGACCCCGGTTCTACCTGTCCTGAGCGGGTCAGCCGAGGTGATAGTTGACGTGGGCGGCCCACCGGGCGAAGCCGAGCCGTTCGTAGAGCGCCACTGCGCCGGTGTTCGACTCGTCGACGTAGAGCATCACCCGGTCCAGCCCACGCCGGTCGCGTAGATACGCCAGGCCGGCCGTGGTCAGGGCCCGACCGAGCCCCCCACCGTGCGCGTCGGGCTCCACGCCGAGCACGTACACCTCACCGATGCGGGCGGAACCGGGTCGTTCATGGACCTTGGTCCAGTGGAAGCCGAGCAGCCGACCGGTCGCCGACTCGACGGCGAGCAGGAAACCGGCCGGGTCGAACCACGGTTCGGCGAGGCGTACCCGTAGGTCCTCGGCGGTCCACCGGCCCTGCTCCGGATGGTCGGCGAAGGCGCGTGCGTTGAGCGCCAACCAGGCCGCGTCGTCGCGGCCGGGTTGGAACGCGCGCAGCGTCACCCCGTCGGGCAGGCGCGGTTCGGGCAGCGGGGCGGCGAGCGGTCGACGCAGTTGCCAGAGCACGCGTGCGCGCTGGAAGCCGAGGTCCACCGCGAGGGCGGCGGCCGAGGGGTGGTCGCCGTGCGCCCACGCCCGCAGCGGCCCGGTGGCGGTGGCCAGCACCGCCTGGGCCAGTCGTCGGCCGGTGCCCCGCCGCCGGTACGCCGGGTGCACCAGCAGTTCCACGCCGACGCCGCGCTCGGGGTCGGTCGTGTCGAGGTGGGCGTACCCGATGAGCGTGCCGTCGGCGGCGCGGGCCACCAGGTGGCTCGCCGGGGCGTTGTCGTCCCGTAGGCGGAGCAGCACGTGTTCGTCCATCGGATCGGCTCCGTCGGCGTCACCGGTCGTCCGGGCGAGCGCCAGCACGTCGGTGACCTCCGCCGGGCCGAGCCGGTGGACGTGGTGGACCTGGTCGCTGCCCGGCCGGGTGCTGCTCATCGCTTCACCGTATCCGGACGGCGGGAGCGTAGCCGGAGACGGGTGGTGCGCCCGTCACAGTCCGCGTGGCGGCAACGCCTGGACGTCGAGCCTGTCGGCCAGTTCCGGCAGGATCTGGTACAGCGCGTTGACGGTGCCCTGACGGTCGCCGCCCGCGTCGTGCAGCAGAACGATCGAGCCGGGTCGTACCCCGTCGAGCACGAAGCTGGCGATCCGGTTCGCCCCGGGTGACCGCCAGTCGGAGGGGTCCACGGTCCAGTGCAGCGGGGTCATGCCGAGGTCCCGGGAGACGGAGATGACCGAGTAGGTCCAGGCCCCGCCGGGCTGCCGGTACCAGGCGATCGGCGCGTCCGGCGCCGCCGCGCGGATCGCCTCGCTGGTACGCATCAGGTCGGCGCGGATCCGGTCGGTGGACCGGCTGCCCAGGGCGACGTCGTGGTCCCAACTGTGGTTGCACAGCGTGTGACCCTCGGCGGCGATCTGCTCGATGAGCCACGGGTACGCCTTGGCGTTTCGGCCGACCACGCAGAAGGTGGCCGTGACGTTGTAGTCGCGCAGGATCGCGAGGACCTGCGGGGTGTAGTCGGGGTGTGGCCCGTCGTCGAAGGTGAGCGCGACACCGGCGGTGCCGGTGCTCACTCGGGTGCCCATCGGGCCGAAGTTCGGGTCCTGCTCCTGCTCCTGCTCGTCGGAGCGTTGCGCCCCGTTCGGCGAACCGGTGGCGGTGGGTTCGGCGTCGGTGGGGGCGGACTGGTCGGCGTACTCCGGATGGTCGGCGCCGGTCGCGGTGACCGCGCTGCCGTTGCGTGTCGGCTCGGGTACCAGGCTGCGTCCGAGCAGGTACGCCGAGCCGAGCACCGCCGTCACCACGAGCGTGATGATTCCGGCGGCTCGCGCCGCCCCCATCTGGTTACCGCCCACCGATGCCCCCCGCTGGTCAACTGGCAGTCACCATAAGGCGCGCAAGTAGACCAAAAAGGGCATATGCGCAATTTAGCCTTCGGTGGTGAGGGCGTGCATCGGCATCGCCGCGTGCTCGGCCGTCTCCGACATGCCGCGCGACGGCGGGACCACGAACTTGTAGCCCACCTGCCGAACGGTGCCGATCATCGACTCGTACTCGGAGCCGAGCTTCGCCCGCAGGCGACGCACGTGCACGTCGACCGTCCGAGTGCCGCCGAAGTAGTCGTAGCCCCACACCTCGCGCAGCAACTGGTCGCGGGTGAACACCCGGCCCGGGTGCTGCGCCAGGAACTTCAGCAGCTCGAACTCCTTGTAGGTGAGGTCGAGCGGGCGGCCCTTGAGCTTCGCGGCGTAGGTGTCCGGGTCGATCATCAGCTCGCCGGCCCGGATCGAACCGCCGGCCCCGGCGGTCGCGTTGCTCAGCCTGCCGACCGCGAGCCGCAGCCGCGCCTCCACCTCCGCCGGGCCGGCGGACGCGAGGATGACGTCGTCGACGCCCCAGTCGGCGTTCAGCGCGATCAGCCCGGCCTCGGTCACCACCGCGACGAGCGGTACGCCCAGCCCGGTCGCGTGCAGCATCCGGCAGGTGGCTCGGGCCTCGCTCAGCTCGGAACGGGCGTCGACCAACACGGCGTCCGGGCTCGGGCCGGCGACCAGGGTTCGGACATCGCGGGGCGCGGTGCGAACCGAGTGCGGCAGCAGATCCAGGGCCGGCAACACGACGGATGGTTCGCCTGCCCGGGCGCTGACCAACAGCAGGATCTCCACGACTACCTCCGTCCCGGCGGCCGTTGCGGCCGCACGCGACCAGCGGCACTCCTGCGGATGTGGCGCTGGGAACTTCCGTGGGTCCCGGCGTCGCTGACGGGCGGGTTTCGCCGTTGAGCGTAGCCGATGGCTCGCGTACGACCATGGCACGATTTCCTCTTTGCCCTATCTGCCCCTGATCGCGGCTCAGGTTTTAACGTGGCGGAAACGGTGGCACCCGCGATCTGCGGTTGGTCTGGCACGATCGGTGGGTGTTTCCCTCCAACTCGCCCGAGACCGGCCGTGACCCGTGGACCGACGACCCGTCCACGGCGCAAGGCACGGCACCGCGCACCGGTCCGGGCGTGGAAACCGACGAGAGACGCGCCCGAGGCCCACGCCGGTTGCGTCGTGGCGGCTCGGCTCGCCGCCCCGACGACGAGGCCGACGCCGACGTCGAGGACGAGGAGGAACCGCCGGTCGAGGTGAGCCGGCAGCTCTCGCTCGCCATCGGTGGCTTCGCCGCGCTGCTCGGCCTCGGCCTGATCGTCGCCGCGCAGACCTCCAACCCCGGTTACCGGCTGCCCTTCACGCTCGTGGTGCTCACCGTCCAGGTGCTGTTCGCGCTCTCCTGGACCATGGTCACCCGGCCACCCGCGGTGGCGGTCGTCCTCGGGGTCGCCGTGGCGACCGGGCTCGCCGCCGACGTGGTGGCCGTACGGTCAGCCGAGGCGCGGCTGGCGCCGCTGTTCTACCTCGCGGTCGGCGGGGCGTTCGTGGCGGTGCTCGGCCAACTGGTTCGCCGGGTGGACCGGGCCCGGGTGACCGACTCGTTGCGGACCACCGCGACCACCGTGTTCGGCGTGGTCGCCTTCGCCACGCTCATCGTGCTCAGCCGGATTCCGGCCGGCACCCAGGCGATCGCCGTCTGCCTGCTCGCCGCCGGGGTGGCGCTCACCGTCGCGCGGCTGACCGACGCGGTGGCGGCCTGGCCGCGACTGGCGCCCCAGGTGCCCAGGGGAGCGGCGGGAGTGGTCGGCGGCGCGATGATCGGCACCCTGGTCAGCGCGCTGCTCGGTGGTTACCTGGTCACCCCGTTCACCCCCACCCGGGCCGCGATCATCGGCCTGGTGGCGGCGGTGGTCGCGGTGCTGGCCGATCTCGCCGTCAGCTACGCGGAGGCGGGTCGGCTGATGGCCGGCGAGGTGCCGACGGTCTGGGTCGCCCGGCACGTGCAGGGGCCGCTCGGCGGCTTCGCGATGGCGGCACCGGCCGCGTACCTGATGTGTCGGCTGGTGCTCTGACCGTCGGCGCGTGGTGGCCCGAGTCGGTCGTCGGAGATTGAAGAATCCGCACCACGGGTACCACCGGATGGCCGCTGGCGGCATCGAGGTACGACGAGACAGGAGGCGGCGTGGAGCCGGAGCAGACGTACGGACACCGGCCGCGGCGACGTGGGCGCAAAGTGCTGATCGGGTTCGTCGTCCTGCTGCTGGTGCTCGCCGGGCTGCTCGCCATCGCCGACCGGGTGGCGGCGAGCGTGGCCGAGCGCGCCATCGCCGACGAGGTGCGCCAGCAGGTCGCCGAGCAGGGCGCGCAGTCCGCGCCACCCGAGGTCGAGGTGGGCGGTTTCCCGTTCCTCACCCAGGTGCTCGACGGCCGGTACGAACGCATCTCGATCAAACTGCGGGACGTGAGCGCCTCGGTGCAGGGCGACGCGGTCGCGCTGCCCAGCCTGGACGTCGACGCCCGCAACGTACGTGCCTCGCTCGACACCCTGCGTACCGGCCAGGGTGAGGTGGTAGCCGAGACGGTCAACGGCACCGGCACCGTCAGCTACCAGAGTCTGGCGGCCCTGCTGGACCGGGAGGGACTGACTCTCGGCGAGCGGGACGGACGACTGGCCGTCACCGCCCCGGTGGACATCCTCGGTCAGCAGCTCACCGTCACCGGCACCGCCGACATCGTCGTCGGCGAGCAGGGAGAGGTGGCGCTGAAGTTCGAGGAGTTGACCGCCGAAGGGCTGCCGGACGTACCGCTGGCCCGCACCCTGGTGAACAACTTCGCCCGGAGCATCTCGGTCGACGTACCCCTGCCGGAGCTACCGTTCCAGCTCACCGTCCGGGAGGTACGGCCGCAGCCGCAGGGACTCACCGTCACCGCCGATGCGCGGGACGTGCCGATCAACTCGGCGCGCTGACCTCCGGCCCGGCGTCCCGGATGCTGGTCGACCCGATAGAGATTTCTGGGATCGCTGGTAGGCTCCCTGCTCATGGGGACGCTCCTCACCAAACGGCGCGCGGTCGACCTGTGCCGCGTGGCCACCTGCCTGTGTCGCCCCGTCATCTGACGGCGGGGCTGTTTCGGGCCGCCTAGCGGCCTAGGCACTCGGGGTACGCGTACCTAGTTCCCGGTGCACCCACCGGACGTCCGGCAGCGGCGCCGTCGCACGAACCCGTGATCCGTTCCTAGCTATGGGTCCCGCGCGTGGTGCGACATCTAGACATCCCACGACCTCCGCGCGCTGGCTCACCACCATCCTCACCAGGGAGTGATCTGATGAGTCGCGACACCGCACTCGTTTCGGCCGAGTGGGCCGAGAAGAACCTCGACGCCCCGGGCGTCGTCTTCGTCGAGGTCGACGAGGACACCACCGCCTACGACTCCGGCCACATCGCCGGTGCCATCAAGCTGGACTGGAAGACCGACCTGCAGGACCCGGTCCGCCGGGACTTCGTGAACAAGGCCCAGTTCGAGGCGCTGCTGTCCGAGCGGGGCATCAGCAACGACGACACCGTCATCCTCTACGGCGGCAACAACAACTGGTTCGCCGCGTACGCGTACTGGTACTTCAAGCTCTACGGCCACCGTGACGTCAAGCTGCTCGACGGCGGTCGCAAGAAGTGGGAGCTGGACGCCCGTCCGCTGGTCAACGACACGGTGACCCGCCCGGCCACGCAGTACGTCGCCAGCGAGCCGGACACCAGCATCCGGGCCTTCCGCGACGAGGTCGTGGACGCGATCGGCACCAAGAACCTGGTCGACGTGCGCAGCCCCGACGAGTACGCCGGTCGCCTGCTCGCCCCCGCCCACCTGCCCCAGGAGCAGGCGCAGCGCGGCGGCCACATCCCGACCGCGATCAGCGTGCCGTGGTCGAAGGCGGCCAACGAGGACGGCACCTTCAAGTCCGACGACGAACTGCGCAAGATCTACGGCGAGGCCGGGCTGGACGACAGCAAGGAGACCATCGCCTACTGCCGGATCGGCGAGCGTTCCTCGCACACCTGGTTCGTGCTGCAGGAGCTGCTCGGGCACCGCAACGTGAAGAACTACGACGGATCGTGGACCGAGTACGGCTCCCTGGTCGGTGTGCCGGTGGCACTCGGCGATGAGCCGGGGGAGGCCTGAGATGACCGCACCCACCGCCGCGAGCGCCGCCACCGGCTGCGCCGCCCCCGACCAGGCCGCCCCGCTGCCCGCCGGTCTCGACCTGGAACGGGAAACCGTCATCACCGGTATCGTCCGCTCCGCCGAGGGCGAGGCGGTGCCCGGGGCGTACGTCCGTCTGCTCGACTCGACCGGTGAGTTCACCGCCGAGGTGGTGACCTCAGCTGCCGGTCAGTTCCGCTTCTTCGCCGCGCCGGGCGCCTGGACGTTGCGGGCGCTCTCCCGTCAGGGCAACGGGGACACCACGGTGACCGCCGGTCTCGGCATCAACGAGGTGGGCGTCACCGTCACCGACTGACCCACGCTCTGATCGACCTGGTGGCCCGCATCCCGGGGAGGGATGCGGGCCACTGTCGTCGGGGCCGTCCGCGTCTACCGTGCCGCCGCGTGACCTCGTCGTGGCGACGGCAGCGGTGCCCGGAACCGTGCCGATCTCGGGGCACCGGCCTGGATGGCCGGCACCCCGAGGTGTCGACGGGTCAGATACCGGTGGCTCTGGTGCAGGTGGAGGCGGGCTCCAGGGCGAAGTCGAGCGTGCCGACGATGCCTGCCTCGACCCGGTGCCGCTGCACCTGTGGCACCCAGCCGTCCTTGGCCACGATCACCTCGTAGCGGCCCTTCGGCAGCCACCACTCGTAGCGGCCGTCGGCCCCGGCCGTCAGCGTCGTGCCGGTGCCAGCCGAGATCAGGTTCACCCGTACCGTCGCCGGGATGCCGACCGTGACGCCGCCGCAGGTGGTGCCCGTGACGGTGCCCCGGAGTTTGCCCCAGCTGGCCGGCGGTGACACGTTCATCTCCACCGAAACCGGGCTGACCGGGTAGGGGGTGTCGGAGGCGACGGCGATCTCGCCCGCGTACCGGCCGGGCTGGGCGACGCCCGCCGCCTCGGTGGCGGTGAGGGTGACGGTCACCGTCTTCGACTCACCCGGGGCGAGGGTGAACGTGGTCGGGGAGGTGCTCAGCCAGGCCAGGTCAGCCTCGGCGGCGCAGAGTTCCAGACCACCGAGCCGTTCGCTGTCCGCGCTGCCCACGAAGGAACTGGGCGACCCACCGACCTTGTACACGCCGCAGGCGGCGGCTCCCCGGTACCGGCCGAACCGGACGTTGGGCAGGTCACGCCAGGCCCCGGTGGCCGGATCGAAGCCGACGGTGCGGTTGGTGACGGCGGTCGATCCGTCGGTCACCCCGCCGGCCAGCACCAGCAGCCCACCGGCCGCCGCGTACTGCGACCCCCACAACTCCAGCGGCAGGTTCGGCAGCGGGCTCCAGCTGTCGGCCGCCGGGTCGTACCGGTAGGCGTCGGTGTACTCGGTGCTGCCCGTGCCACCGGCACAGTAGACCGCGGAACCGATCCCGCCGCAGGCCAGCCAGGACACCGGATGCGGGTAGGTGGCACCGGTGCTGAACGAGCCGGTGGCCGGGTCGAACACCACCAGTTTGTCGCTGTCGGTGCAGGTGGCATCGGCGCAGCCACCCACGAGGTACACCTTGCCGCCGACCACCGCCGTACCGGCCGCCGCGACCGGAGCGGGGTTGGTCGCTCCCGCCAGGGTGCTCCAGGTGCCGGCGACCGGGTCGAAGACGTCGACCGTGGCGACGGGGGCGTCGTCAGCGCCCCAACCGCCGAGCACGTACAGCTTGCCGTCGGCCGCTACCGCGGCGGGCTTGGAGCGCACCGTCGGCAGGTCCGGCAGGGCGGTCCAGGCGCCAGGCCCCGGGTCGTACGCCCAGACCTTGCGCTCGGTGCCGGTACCGCCACCCCCACCGACCGAGTAGATCTTCCCGTCCAGCCACACTGCGGCGTTGTCGTAGATCGCCGCCGGTAGCTTGGCGATCTCGCTCCACGCGTCGTCGGCGGCGGTGCCGGCCGTCGGTGCCGCCCCGCCGTACGCGGTGCCGGTGCGCGCCTTGCTGAGCCCCTTCACCTTCTGTTCCAACAGCGGTGCGCCGTCCTGCTTCAGCAGGTCGAACCGACCGGCGCGTTCCAACAGGTCGACGCTGGCCGGTGCGGTGCCGGTGTTGCGCACCGTCACCCGGGTGGTGCGGGTGCTGCCGTACGGCTGATGGGACTCGACGGTCGTCGGGCTGACGCTCAGGCGACCGGCGGTGAGGGCGAAGTTCGCCCGCTTGACCCGGTCGGCGGTGACCGCCACCTCCTTGGTGACCGACGCGTACGGGGTGCGCTCGGCGGTGACCGGGTGGGTGCCGGTCAACTCGGAGAAGAACCAGTAGAAGCCGTCCGGCTCGGCCGGGTCTGCTGGCGTGGCCGCCGAGACCGCGCTGTTCTCGGGTCGGTGGTCGCTGGCCACCGTCACGCCGTTGAGCGGGTCGCCGGTGTTGCGGTCGGTGGTGGTACCGACCACCAGCCCACCGGGCACCGGCGAGCACTCGCGGTTGACCACCTCCACGTCGTCCACCTGCCACCACCAGGCGAAGGTGCCCTTGAAGCGGAAGCGGACCAGCGCCGACGCGGCGTTCGCGGCCGGGTCGAGCGGCACCTCCTCGATCCGGGGGCCACGCCGACTGGCGGTCTGGTGCCAGACGTTGGTCCAGGTCTCCCCGGCGTCGGTGGAGACGTCGATGTCGGCGGTGTCGCTGATGCCGACGGCGCGCCAGTCACTGCGGAACCGCAGTACCGGCGCGGCGGTCGTGGACAGGTCGATCGGTGGGGCGATCAGGTCGGTGTCCTGGGTGTTGCCGGAGCCGAGGGCGTCACTGTCGATGATGGCGAAGCCGCCGGTGCCGCCGGTGAGGTTGCCCCGGGAACGGGGGTCGTCGAAGACCCAGCCGCCGGAGGCGGTGCGGTTCGCCACCGTCCAACCGGTCGGCGCGCTGGTGCCGTCGAAGCTCTCGGTGAACAGTGGAGCGCCGAACTGAGCCGTGTACCCGGCCGCGGTGCAGGCGGCGTCGACGGGTACCGCCAGGTTGATCGTGGTGTCCGCCCCACCCACGGCCACCTGCCGGGTGACGGTGCGGTACCCCGGGTACTGGGCGGTCACGGTCAGCCGGTACGAGGTGTTGCCCGGCAGGGTGAGCGAGTAACGGCCGTTCACCGGGTTGGTGAACACCGCATCGCCGGTGCGGCCCGCGACGTCGATCCGGGCGTACAGCGGCCAGCCGTGGCCGGAGGCGTCGGTGACCTTTCCGCTGACCGTGACGCTCGGGGTGGCCAGCAGGGCGAAGTCCTGGTCGAGGGTGCCGCCGTCGGGCACCGTGACGGTCGCCGACTGGTCGGCGTAACCGAAGGCGCTGACCGAGAGGGTGACCTCGCCGGCCGGCACGGTCAGCGCGTACCGTCCGTCGGTGCCGGTGGTGGTGCTGCGGGTGCCGTCGGTCACCGTCGCGCCGGGCACCGGGTCGTCGTCGGCGGAGTCGGTGACCACCCCGCTGACCCGGCCGACCGGCCCACGGGGGGCGTCCCGCACCGCCGCGTACGCGTCGAGCCGCCCCTCGCCGAAGACGTTGTTGTCGGCCGGCGTGCCACCGCAGGTGGTGGCGTCGACGTCGCGGGCCGTGCGGTCCAGCAACTCCTCGGTGGCGGTGATGTCCCCACGCAGACCGGGGGAGGCCCCCCAGAGCAGCGCCACGGTGCCGGCGACGTGCGGGGCGGCCATCGAGGTGCCGCTGAACGAGGCGTACCCGCCGTTGCGGACGCTGGATCGGACGCTGCTGCCGGGCGCGGCGATGTTCGGCTTCAACACCTCGGTGCCGGAGCCGCGCCCGGAGAATCCGGCGATGGTGTTGTTCACGTCGTACGCGCCGACCGCGTATGCGTTGACGTAGTCCCCCGGTGAACCGGCGCTGCCGCAGGCCGGCCCGTCGTTGCCGGCGGAGAAGACGGGGAAGATGCCGGCGGCCCGCCACGCGGTGACCGTCTGCTGGTACCAGGGGTCGCCCCCGTCCCCGCCCCAGGAGTTGTTCACGATGTCCGGGCGGAGGTCGGGCCGGGGGTTCTGGCCGGCGGCGTCGGTGGGGGCGAGCACCCACTGCCCGGCGGCGAGCAGCGAGGCGTCCGAGCAGCTGTTCGACTCGCATCCCTTGGCGGCGATCCACCGGGCACCGGGGGCGACGCCGATCTGGTTGCCGGCACCGTCGTCACCGACCATGGTGCCCATCGTGTGCGTGCCGTGGTCATGGTTGTCGCAGGGTGCCGTGCCGGCGCACACGCCCGCCGGGTCGAACCAGTTGTACGCGTGGTCGAAGCTGCCACCGCCGAGGTTGCCCCGGTAGGAGGCGACGAGGGCGGCATGGTCGTAGCGCACACCGCTGTCGATGTTGGCCACCACCACGCCCTCGCCACGGGCACCGAACTCGTCCCACACCCGGGGCGCGCCGATGTTGGTCAGTCCCCATTCGACGGTGGCGGTGCGAGCGCGCGTGGCCTCGGCCTCGGTCGGCTGGATGAGGGGATAGCTGCGGCTCGGCGTGATCCGGGCCACCTCCGGGCGGCGGGAGATCTCGTCGAGCAGGGCCTTGTCGCCCTCGACCCGCAGCGCGTTGGCGATCCAGTACGAGGTGTACGGCACCTTGCGGTCGTCGAGCAGCGTGCGCAGGTCGCGCTGGGTGCGGGTGGCCGTGCCGGTGAGCAGCCGGTGCACCTCACCGGCCCGGGCGTCGGGGTCGCGTTCGCGGCTGGCCTGTGCCAGCGGGGCGGTCTCGGTCAGATAGACCAGGAACGGGGCGGTCGACGTGGTGCCGAGCTGGTCGAGCAGCGCCGGGTCGACGGCGGCCCGGTGCGGTGCCGGCTGTGGGGCCGGCGCGGCGATCGCGGGCTGGCCGGTGACGCACAGCACGGCGGCGGTCAGCACCGCTATCGCCCGCCATCGTGGCGACCGGCTGGATGGTCGTATGAACAATTTTCCTCCCCACGTCGTCGGTCCCGATCCGTTCGGGCCCGCACACCCGCGCGCCGCGACGCGGCGGCGCGGAGCGGCCGGGGCGATGTGGGTGGTCAGTGGTGGTGCCTCCGCCCGCTGAGAGTCATGCTCTTGCGCCGACCGGCGGTGATCAATGGACGGCGTCGGTCAGTACTCGGTCAGTGACGAGGCGCGATCCTGACCGATAGGCTGCATCCGGGCGTCATCGGTGACCGTCATTGGCGATCGATGGAAGTCGCAGGTCAGAGGGCTTGCTCGGGGGAGGCGTCGTGTCCGGTGAAGAGTTTCCGATCCTGGTCTGCGTCAGCTCGGACGCCACCGTCCGGCAGCGGGTGGTGCAGCGGCTGGACGGTGTCGGCCCGGTGGTGATCTGCGCCGACCTCGCCCAACTGCGGGCGATGTTCCCGGCCCCACCGTCGGAGTCGGGCGGGCCGGCTGACGATCCCACCGAGCGCCCCACGGAACGGCCGGCCACCTGGGGTGATCTGGTGGTCGACCGGGCGGGGCACCTGGTCACCTGGCGCGGCACCCTGCTGGGGCTGACCCGTACCGAGCGGGAGCTGTTGGCCCGGCTGGTCAGTCCACCGATCACGCTGTGGAGCTACGAGCGGCTGTTCGCCTCCGTCTGGGGCGGTGCCTACCTGGGCGACACCGCGATCCTGCACTCGGCGGTGAAGCGGCTGCGCCGAAAACTGCGGGCGCTACCCGACGGGCCGCAGGTGCAGACCGTACGCGGCGTCGGCTACCGACTGAGCGCGCCGCCGGAGTCCGGTGACGGGCGTCCCGACGGACGGTTGCAGCAGGCGTGACACGATGACCGGGTGAGCAACGCCGTCCACACGTACCCTCCGCCGACCGGTCCCCGACCACCGGCCACCGACTCCCGGTGGCCGCGCTGGCTGGTCGTGGCGACGGTGCTCTGGGCGGTCCTGCTGGCCGGTCTCACCTGGATCTCGGCGGCCGACGACCCGCCGACCGTCCGGGAACAACGCACCCTCACCCAGGCCGGGCTGGTGGTCGACGCCGCCGTCGGTGAGCTGGTCGCGGCAGCTGGTGACGGCGTGCTGGCGTTGACACCACCCGATCTCGACAGGGGTTGCCGGATCAGCCCGCTCGCCGACGGCGCGACGCTGACCCGCGCGGTCGACCTGGCCGCGCCGGTGGGCGAGGAGCAGGCGCTGCTGGAGCGGGTCGCCGACCGGCTACCCGCGCGGTGGCGGGCCGGTGTCCGGCTCACCCCCGACGGTTTTCGGCTGCGTGGCGACGCCGGTGAGTTCGTGACGGTGACCGGGCGACCGGCGACCGACGGCCGGATCCGGGTCACCGTCGACACGGGATGTCGACCGGTGGGCGACGACTACGACCGGGCCCGCCCCGGCCCGGCCGGGCCCGAGGTCGGCGTGCTGGCCGAGGCGGTGCGGGCGTTGGGTGGCCGGATCGACGATCCGGAGTCGGTGGTGAGCGCGCCCTGTCCCGGCGGCGGCGCGGCCCGTACCGTCCGGTCCGTGGTGGACCGGGTGGCCACCGAGCCGCACGCCGCGCTCGCGCCGTTGGCCGGCGGCACGCCGGTGGTGGACACCCCCGATGTGTACGGCTACCGGCGCGACGGCGTCGCGGTGCTGGCCGACGTCCAACCGGAACAGGTCGTGGTCTCCGCGACGACGGGCTGCACCGGCTGAGCGACGCCGATGCGCTGGCGAACCCGCCGCCGCTCACTCGGCAAGCCCTGGCTCCTCCTCGCGGCTGCGACCCAGCGCGTCCACCCGGCCCCACCGGCCGGGGATGTCCAGCAACTCCACCCGGCCCAGGCCAGGCGGCACGTGCGGGTCGATGATCAGGTGCTCGCCCTTGGGTTCGAGGCCGAGCATGACCCGCAGCAGCAGCAGCGGCGTGCCCGCCGACCACGCCTGCGGGCTGCACGCGGTCGGGTACTCCACCGGAAAGTCGGTCAGGTCCCGTTCGTAGCCGGCGAACGCCTCCGGCAGTCGGCCGGAGAAGTACTGGGACGCCTGCAACATGCCGTCGCAGATCCGGCTCGCCTCCTCCCGTAGGCCGTACTTCCACAGACCCCACGCGATGATCGAGTTGTCGAACGGCCAGACAGTGCCGACGTGGTAGCCGATCGGGTTGTATCGGCCCTGGTCGTCGGCGAGGGTGCGGACACCCCAGCCGGAGAAGAGCTGGGGGCCGAGCAGGTGGTCGGCGACCTGTCGGGCCCGGGATTCGTCGACGATGCCGCTCCAGAGCAGGTGCCCGATGTTGGAGCTGAGCGCGTCGACCTGGCTGCCGTCGGAGTCCAGGGCCAGTGCGTAGTACCCCTTGTCCGGCAGCCAGAAGTCCCGGTTGAAACGCTCCTTCAGCTCGGCGGCCTCCCGCTCCAGCCGGTCGGCGTAGACCGGGTCGTTCCAGTACTGGCGGGCCAACCGCGCGCCGCGCATCTTGGCGTCGTAGGCGTAGCCCTGCAGTTCGCAGGTGGCCCGGGGGAAGCTCGGCAGCCGACCGTCGGCGTAGCAGATCGCGTCCCAGGAGTCCTTCCAGCACTGGTTCTCCAGGCCGGTGGCGGGGTTACGGGTCTGGTACCAGACGTATCCGGTGCCGAGCAGGTCACCATAGGTGTCGATCCAGGTCAGCGCGGCCCGCGCGGCGAACTCCAACTGTTTGATCAGCTCGGCGTCGCCGGTCCACCGCTCGTACTCGTCGAGCAGAATCACGAAGAGCGGGGTGGAGTCGGCGGCGCCGTAGTAGGGCGAGTGGGGCTGCTCCTCGAAACCAGCGGTCTCGCCGTACCGCAGCTCGTGCAGGATCTTGCCCGGCTCCTCGTCGCGAAAGTCGTCCACCCGGTGACCCTGCAGCCCCGCCAGCATGGTCAACGTCGGCGGGATCAGCTCCGGTACGAACGGCAGCACCTGAAGCGAGGTGAAGATGCTGTCCCGGCCGAACAGGGTCATGAACCAGGGCAGACCGGCGGCCATCAGCCGGACGCCGAGCGCGATCGACTCGTACCGCAGCGATTCCAGGTCGGCCAGGCTGCGCCGGTACGCCCCGGCCAGCGGCTGGCAGTCACAGCTCAGCTTCGGTGCCTGGTCGACGAAGTCCGCGTGTTCGCTCTCGATGGCCGCCGACGTCCTGCTGCCCGCGAAAGGCAGCAGGGCGCGGACGTTCTGGCCACGGGCACCGTAGATGACAGTGGTGACCGTCAGGCGGGTGGTCCACTCTCCGTGCGGTCCGATCCGGATCTGGAAGGTCATCCCCCGACGGTCGACCTGGGCGTCGGCGCTGCTGTGGATCGTGGTCTCGCGGTGGAACGCGTCCCGCCGATAGGTCAGCCGCAACGAGTTCTCGCCGGGCGTGGCCGTGTTGTGCCCCTTCTTGCCCTTGATGTCCTTGATCTCGAAGATGTCGGCGAAGTCCGAGGCCATCTCCATCCGTACGGTGAAGCTCATCTCCTGCCCGGAGTGGTTCAGCACGGTCAAGTCTTCGGACATGTCACCGCTGACCATCCGACTCCTGATCACCGAGACCTTGGTGTCCAGGAAGTGGGTCGCCTCGCCCGGCACCAGGAAGTAGCGGGTGCGGTGGCAGGCGGCGTCGTCGACGGAGAGAGCGTGCAACCGTTGGCCGTCGATCAGCAGCAGCCAGGTGGACAGGAAACGGGTGTCGAAGGAGAACAGCCCGGTGGGAAAGTCCAGCGACGGCTCGACGTCCCCACTCTGGTCGCTGACCAGGAAGGTGTTGCCGTCCAGGATGCTGACCAGGTCCTTCACCGGGTCCACCTGGCGTGCTCGCGGGCGACCTCGCGCGGATCGCGGGTACTTGGTGCGGACGGGAAGAACCGGCGGAAGGCGAGCAGCAGCACCACGTTTCCGCGAAAGGTGCTCTCGTTGCGGAGCACCGCCGCGATCGTCTGCGCCCGTCCGGTGACCAGCCGGTCGAAGAGTTCCGTACCGCAGTACCAGGTCGCGTCGCTCGGCTCTGGTCCCCGGTCGACCTCGGCGGCACCGGGTCGCATCCGGACCAGCCAATGGTCGGTGCAGTGCCCGTCGGACAGGTCGATCCGCAGCGTTCCCGCGACCGGGGCGCGCAGGACCTCAGGCGCGCGGGCCGGCAGGGTCGCGAAGAACTGCTCGGTCGCCTTGGTCACACCCGAATCGTAGGCATTCGTCCGCCTTGACGGGTCTGTTCCGGTCGCCTTCCCGGGCCTTGCCCGGCAGCGAGCCCGCCAGACCCTGTCCGGCGAGTCAGTAGACGAGTGCCTGTGCGCCCTCGGCCATGATCTCCTCGACGAAGACGGCCGCGCCCGCGATCCGTACCCCCGGGATCACGTCGCCGGAGTCGATGTCGCGGCGAGCCGCGCACTGGGTGCAGGCCGTCACCTTGCCGGTGGTGAGGACCACGTGCAGCAACTCGGCCAGCGGGGCCGAGTGCGGCAACTCGAAATCCTGCGCCCGGCCGGGTAGCGCGAACCAGGTCGACTCCCCGGTCAGCCAGAGTGAGACGGCCACCCCGGCGGCGGCTGCGGTGGCGGCCACGGTGAAGGCCTGGGCACACCGTTCCGGAGCGTCGGCACCGGCGGTGGCCTTGACGACAAGAGTGCGGGCCATGTCCGCCAGCATAGGATGACCCGGATGGTCACCGAGATCGGGTTCGTCAGCCTGCTGGTCGCCGGCCTGGGCGCGCTCGCCGGTGGCCTGGTCTACCTGGCTGTACGCATATCGAGAGGCAAGTGGTGATCCCGAGGAGTGCGCCGCTACGGCGAGCCCCGCAGTCGCGAACGAAGGTGGTCCGGTGAGTGACGACAACCCGTTGGCGCCGCCGCCCTGGCTGAACGCGCCCCCGGTCGAGCCGTACCCCTTCGAGGAGAGTCACGACCTGCGGGTCGGCCCGAAGCTGCACCCCACACTCGACGGCCTGCTGCCGTACATCGGCGTCTGGCGGGGGCGGGGACGAGGCGGCTTCCCCACCATCGAGGACTTCGACTTCGCCCAGGAGATCCGGATCAGCCACGACGGGCGGCCGTTTCTGCACTACGAGTCGCGGGCGTGGATCCTCGACGAGCAGAGCCGACCGGTCCGGCCGGGCGGCCGGGAGGTCGGCTGGTGGCGTCCGGTGCTCGACGGCGATCGGGCGACCGACGAGTTGGAGGCGCTGCTGACCACCCCGACCGGGGTGATGGAGTTGCACATCGGCCGACGTAAGGGCACCCAGGTCGAGTTCGTCACCGACGCGGTCGTGCGGACCTCCACCGCCAAGGAGGTCACCGCCGGTCACCGCCTCTTCGGCATCGTCGAGGGCGCCCTGCTCTACGCGCAGGACATGGCCGCCGTCGGTCAGCCGCTCTCCCCGCACCTGTCGGCGCGCCTGATCCGGGTCGCCGGCTGATCCAGCCGGGGGCCCGGTCTACGGCAGCGGGAAGCCGAGCAGGTCCTGCAACGGCCCGGTACGCGGGCTGACGGGCAGCGGCACACCGTCGAGCGTGTGTACCGCGACCAGGCCGCGCACCGACGAGGTGAGCCACACCCCGTCGGCTTCGCGTAGGTCCGCCGGGGTGACCATGCGTTCGGCCGCTGTGCAGCCGACCTGGCCGCAGTGGGCGAGCAACCAGGCGACGGTGGTGCCGGGCAGGATGCCGGTGCGGGCAGCGGGCACCGTGCACAGCGTCTTCCCGGCCAGCCAGACCAGGTTGGCGGTCGGTCCTTCCAGGGCGTACCCGTCGGAGGAGACCCAGAGCACGTCGTCCACGCCGACGCGGGCGGCCCAGCGTCGGGCGGCGGTGCTCGCGCCGTACGAGGTGGACTTGATGCCTACCGGAAGCCAGTCCAGCTCCGGGCGGGCCTCGGCGGGCACACCGAGGGAGAGGGTGGCCACGCTCACCCCGTCGCGTCGGGCCTGGCGGGCCGTGGGGGAGACTGCCGACAGGGTGGCGTAGACGGTGGGCGGGCCGCCGCCCTCCGGCCCACGGGTGCAGATCAGCCGCAACGCGCCCTCCACCTCGGTCGGCCAGCCGTCGGCGACCTCGTCCAGCAGTTCGACCAGGGCGGCGTCCGCCGGCAGGGTCAGCTCCACGGCCGCCGCGCCGACCCGCAGCCGGGCCAGGTGCTCCTGGCGCAGCCAGGCCCGTCCGTCGCGTAGGTGCATCGTCTCGAAGAGGCCGTCACCTCGCAGTACGCCGAGATCGTCGCCGCGCAGCACCGGTTCACCGATCGGCAACCGGCCCCGACCCAGCACGCCGATCCGAGAGGTCGCCATCTGCCGAGCATAGTTGTGGCGTTGGTCGCCCCGGGAGGCGCGCGTACGGCCGAACTATGATCGGAGGGTGTCCGAATCCTCCCTCGCGGAACTGCTCCGCGCCCGTGGGCTGCGGCTGACGGCGCAGCGACAGCTGATCCTCCAAGCGGTGTTGGACCTGGGGCACGCCACCCCCGAGCAGGTGCACACCGCGGTACGCGAGGTGGCCGCCGGGGTCAACATCACCACCATCTACCGCACGCTGGAGCTGCTGGAGCGGCTCGGCCTGGTCACCCATACCCATCTCTCCCACGGGTCGCCGACCTACCACGCCGCCGGGGAGGACCAACACGTACACCTGGTCTGCCGTGAGTGCGGCGCGATCGACGAGATGGAGCCGGAGCTGATGCGCCCGCTCGCCGATCGACTGGCCGGGGAGCGGGGCTTCCGGGTGGACATCAGCCACGTCTCCTTCTTCGGCCTGTGCGCGCGGTGCGGAAACGGGGAACAGACATGATCGACATCGCGGGCGCGGTGGCTGTGGAGAGCATCGACGAGGCCAGCCGGGACCAGCCGGAGCCGGCTCACGCCGCAGCCGGCGTGCGGGGCGTCGCCGCGCACTACGGCGACCCGATGCGTGAGCAGCGTCAGGCCAACACCGAGGTCGGCCTGGTGGACCGTTCCCACCGGGGCGTCATCGCCGTGCCGGGTGCTGAGCGGATCTCCTGGCTGCACACCCTCACCACGCAGCACCTGGCCGAGTTGGGCCCCTGGCAGGGCACCGAACTGCTCGTGCTCTCGCCGCACGGCCACGTCGAGCAGCACGCCATGGTGACCGAGGACGGCGACACCACCTGGCTCGACACCGAGCCGGGGGCGACCGAGGGGCTGCTGGGCTACCTGGAGAAGATGCGGTTCTTCAGCCAGGTCGATCCGCGTGACGTCACCGCCGAGCACGCGCTGCTGTCGTTGGTCGGGCCGAAGGCCGCCGAGGCGGTGGCGCTGCTCGACGTACCGCCGCTGGCCGAGCCGGACGTGGTGGCGCTGCCCGGCCCGAAGTTCCGCTCCGGTGAGGTGCCGCCCCGCCCGACCGCCCGCTACGCGGTGCGACCACTGCCCCAGGGCGGGTGGGCCCGACGCGGTCCGCTCGGCGTGGACCTGCTGGTTCCCCGGCCCGCGATGGACCAGATGGTGGCGCGGCTGCGCGACCACGGGGTGCCTCCGGTCGGGCTGTGGGCGTACGAGGCGGTGCGGGTGGCCGCCCGGCGGGCCAGGGTCGGCGTCGACACCGACCACCGGACGATCCCCGCCGAGGTGGACCTGATCGCCCCCGCCGTGCACCTGGACAAGGGCTGTTACCGGGGGCAGGAGACGGTCGCCCGGGTGCACAACATGGGCCGCCCGCCGCGCCGACTGGTGCTGCTGCACCTCGACGGGGTCGCCACCGACCAGTTGCCCGCCGCCGGTACCCCGGTGACCCTCGACGGCCGTACCGTCGGCTTCGTCGGCACCGCGGTGCTCCACCACGAGTTGGGCCAGGTGGCGCTCGCGGTGGTCAAGCGTTCGGTGTCCGACGACGCCGCGCTCCGGGTCGGCGACAGCGCCGCCGCCATCGACCCCTCGTAGCATCCCGTTCGATCGGACGGCGGCGACTCCACAGGTCCGCTGATCAGCGGAGTCACCGGGTGCGGCGCTGGTGGCGGCGGGCACTCTAGGATCGCGGGCATGACAACAGGGACGTTGATCACGGTTGCCCCCACCGGCGCGGAGTCGGCGAAGACCGAGGTGCCGGCGCTGCCGGTGACCCTCGACGAGCTGCTGCTCACCGCCAAGGAGTGCGAGGCGCTGGGTGCCTCCGTGATCCACGTCCATATCCGGGACGACGCGGCGCGGCCCACCCTGGACCTGGGTCGGCTCCGCGCGACCGTGGCGGCGCTGCGGGAGAGCACCGACCTGATCGTGCAACTGTCCACCGGGGGTGCGGTCACCGACCCGGAGGCCGACCGGCTCGCCGTGCTGGACGCGGGCCCGGACATGGCCTCCTGCACCATGGGTACGGTCAACTTCGGTGATGAGGTCTTCCTCAACCGCTGGGAGTTCGTCGTCGACCTGCACACCCGGATGCAGGAACGGGGCATCGTGCCGGAGTACGAGATCTTCGATCTCGGTCACCTCAGCGCCCTCCAGCGCCTGTTGGGCAGGTACGGCCTGCCGCACGGCGGCCATGTCCACGTCGACTTCGTGATGGGCGTGCCGGGCGGTATGCCGGGCACCACGGCGACGCTCGTCGCGGCTCAGCAGATGCTGCGGGATCTGCCCGAGGGCACCACCTTCTCGGCTACCGGCATCGGCCGTACCAGCCTTCCGGTGCTGCTCGCCGCGCTCTCCGCCGGGGGACACCTGCGGGTCGGGATGGAGGACACGGTCACCTACGCCAAGGGCCGTCCGGTGGAGTCGAACATGCAACTCGTCGCGCGTGCGGTCGGCTTCGCTCAGCTCGCGCAGCGGCCCCCGCTGAACACCGCCGAGGCCCGCGAGCTACTCGGCCTGTAAGGCGCGCATCGCTGTAGGTTCTTTACGCCCGGAGGTGGATTCCCTGCTCACCCCGGCGTGAGGGCGTTCGGACACCTCGGTACCGTCCACGTTGTGGGAAAGACGTACGAGGGTGGCGTGCCGCTCGCCGAGGTGGTCCGGTCCGACTTCGTGGAGGGCGTACACCGAGGGTCGGTGGTGGTGCTCGACAGTGTCGGCGCGCCGCTGGCCGTCGCGGGTGATGTCATCTCGCCGGTCTTTCCCCGATCGTCGAACAAGCCGATGCAGGCCGTCGGGATGCTCCGGGCCGGTCTGTCGCTGACCGACTCCGCCGACCTGGCCATCGTCGCGGCCAGCCACGCGGGGGAGGGGTTCCACCTGGCCCGGGTCGCTGGGCTGCTCACCGGCGCCGGGCTCGGCGAGGACGCGCTGCACTGCCCGCCGGAGCTGCCGGTGGGCGAGCAGGCGCGCAACGCGGTGCTGCGGGCCGGCGGTGGGCCGACCCGGATCCAGATGAACTGCTCCGGCAAACACGCCGGGATGCTGCTGACCTGCCGCGTCGCTGGTTGGCCGTTGGACGGGTACTGGCGTGCCGATCATCCGCTCCAGCGGTGGCTGCGCGGGACGTTGGAGGAGTTCACCGGCGAGGCGGCGGTGGCGGTCGGCGTCGACGGGTGTGGCGCCCCGGTGCTGTCCGCGTCGCTGACCGGGCTGGCCAGGGCGTACCTGCGGTTGGTCACCGCCGACGGCGACACCGAGGCGGGGCTGGTGGCCGGTGCGATGCGGGCCCACCCGGAGCTGGTCGGCGGTACGCAGGCGGACGACACCCGGCTGATGCGCGGCGTACCCGGGCTGCTGGCGAAGGTCGGCGCGGAGGGTGTCATCGCCACGGCGCTGCCCGGCGGGGGTGCCGTGGCGCTGAAGATCGACGACGGTGCCGGCCGTGCCCGGATGCCGGTCCTGGTGTCAGCGCTGCGCCGGCTCGGCGTCGACGCGCCGGTGTTGACCGAGTTCGCCGAGGTGCCGATCTTCGGCGGCGGCCTTCCCGTCGGTGCCATCCGCTCCCTCTGGTGATCCCCCAGGCCCTAGCCGAGGAAGCTGAGGAGGGCGGCGTTGATCTCGCTGGGGCGTTCGAGAGGGAACAGGTGGGCGGCGTCCGGTATGTCGGGCAGGCGGGACGCGTGGGGTGCCTCGGCGGCGATCCGGTCGGCCAGCTGCCGGATGTCGGGGATGTCGGCGGCACCTGCGGCGACCAGTACGGGCATGGTCAACTCGGCGAGTCGCCCGATGGCCGGTGGGTTGAGTTCGGCGACGTCCACGGCGCTGAGGGCCATTTCGGCGGCGAGTGCGCGTTCGTCCATCTGCACGGCGAAGCTGACCAACTCAGGGGCGACGGCGGCCGGTTCGCGTTCCGGGCCGACCACCCAGAACCGCACCTCACCGGCGGCGCTCGCGGCGAAGTCCTCCTGGTCGACGTCACCGACCAGCTGGTCCCACAGTTCGTTGGTCTGCTCCGACCATTCGTAACCGGACACGGCGGTGCCGAGCAGGGCGAGCGCGCTCACCCGGTGCGGGTGAGCGAGCGCCGTGTCGATCGCCACCGCCCCGCCGAAGGAGCAGCCGACCAGCGCCGCGCTGGCCAGCCCGAGGGCGTCGAGCAAGCCGACGACGTCGTCGTGGTGGGCGAAGGCGTTCGGCGGCAGTTCGGACTCCCCGTAGCCGCGTAGGTCGACGGCGATCACCCGGTGTCGGGCCGCGAGCGGGTCGATCTGCTCGCGCCACATGCGGCGGTCGGCGATGCCGGCGTGCAGGAGGACGACCGGTGATCCGGTGCCGGCCTCGTCGTACGCCAGGAGGGTTCCATTTACCTGGATCTTGGTCACCGCAGGACGGTACGACCAGGTCCAGGGGTTTGCAACCGAACGATGAGACGTCGCTAACTCTGGCTAGCACTTTGCTTGCAGCTGCTAGCAGGGCGGGCTAGCGTTGAGTCATGGCCACTTCCAAGGACCTTCCCGACGTCGGCGGGTTCATTCGTGACCTGCGGCGGAACGCGAAGATCTCACTCCGGCAACTGGCCGAGCAGGCGGGGGTCAGCAATCCCTACCTCAGTCAGATAGAGCGCGGCCTGCGCCGACCGAGCGCCGAGGTGCTCCAGCAACTGGCCAGCGCGCTGCGGGTATCCACTCCCGCGATGTATCTGCGGGCCGGTCTGCTCGATGACAAGGAGGGCCAGGGTGTGCTGGCGGCCATCGCCGTCGACCCGGACCTGACGATGGCCCAGAAACAGTCCCTTACCCAGATATACGAGACATTCCGCCGGGAGAACGCCCGGCTGGCGGAAGCGACCGCGACGGCGAGCGGGGACACCACCGCCGGACCGGCCCCGAGCGACGCGACAGGTGGCTCCGGCGCGGACGACATCACCGCCCCAGACGTGGGCAATCTGGCCGCCACCGGGCCCACCACGGAGGCGGGAACTCCGACCGAGGCGGTGCTTGAGTCGGTCGCCGTCACCGAAGCGGGTTCCGCGCCCGCCCCGAACAACACCTCACCCAGGAAGGCCGCCCGCAAGGTGGTCCGCAAGACCGCTACCGCGGTCCAGAAGGAGAAGCAGTCATGACCCAGCCGAAGACCAATCGCATTCCTGCTCCGATCTACGCTGCGGCGGGTGCCGGCGAACTCGCCCTACAGCAGCTGCGCAGACTGCCCACGGTGGTCGGTGAGCTGCGTGACCGGGTCGTCGCCGACGGCGGCCGGGTCGTCAACGAGCTGGGCGGCAAGGCTGTCGTCACCGGCTTCGAGCTGCGCCAGAAGGCCAACGACACGCTGCGCAACGCCAACCGGACGGCCGAGACGCTGCGGCAGAAGGCCGCCCCGACCGCCGACCTGAACCGGCTGCGCGAGCACGCCGACCTGGCCAAGCTCCGCGAGGCGGCGGATCTCACCAAGCTGCGGGAGACCGCCGACCTGAACAAGCTGCGGGAGGTCGCCGACCTGGACCGCCTGCGCGAGGTGGCCACCCGCAACGCGGCAGTGGTGGTCGCCGGTGCCCAGGCTGCCCAGGAGCGGGCGCTGGCCGCGTACGGCGCGCTGGTGGCACGGGGTGAGCGGGTCGTCGGCACGGGCGTGTTGGAGGCCGCCGAGACGGTGAACGCCGACATCGAGGCGACCGAGGCCACCGCACCGGTGGCGACCGTCACCGACATCACCGAGGCGGCGTCGACCGGCGACAAGCCGACGACCGCCCGGAAGGCCGCGACCGCTCGCAAGCCCCGGAAGACCACGCCCGCCGAGGTGCCGAGCCCGGCCGAGGTGGCCGAGATCGTGGAGGCCAAGCCGGCCGCCGCGAAGAAGGCCACCCGGACGAGGTCGACCACCCGGCAGGCCGCCGTCAAGCGGACCGACAGCCCGTCGGCGAAGCTTCCCCGGAGCACCAAGCGGGGCCAGTGAGCCAGTAGCCTGCGATCCCGGGGCCGTCCTGTCGCCACGGACCCGGGATCGCAGGCATAAGCTTGCCGTCATGGCCAACGCCGCGCCGATCTTCGTCTTCGACGTCCGCTTCGTGATCGAACTGATCCTGTTCGTCTTCGCGCTGATCGTGCAGGGGGTGGCGCTGGTGCACGCCGTGACGCAGCGCTCCGATGCCTTCCCTGCCATCGGCACCCTGCCCAAGGGCGGCTGGATCGCGATCCTTGCGGTCACCCTCCTGCTCACCCTGCTCACCCGCTCCACCCTCAGCATCTTCGGGCTGATCGGTGTGGCGGCGGGCCTGATCTACCTGCTCGACGTCCGGGTCGGGCTCCGCGACCTGGGCGACAACAGAGGGTCCTGGTGAGGTCCTTCCGGTGGCCACCACCGCCGGACGGCGGCCCACGCACCTGGGGCCCCGGCCCGGGTGCCCCACGCACCGGTCGACCGCCGCTGCCCGATCCGGAAACCGAGCTGGTCGCCACCCCGCACGGCGTACGGCTGGAGCGGCTGGTCACCGGCACCGGTGACCCGGTCACCGTCTTCGCGCACGGGCTGGCCAACGGCATCGCCACCACCAGGCCCTTCGGCAGCGGTGTCGCCGGTCGCCGAGTCTTCTTCCAGTTCCGTGGGCATGGTCGATCCGACGCCCCCGACGGCCCGTGGAGCTACCTCGACCTGGCCCGTGACCTGCGGGCGATCGCCGATCTCAGCGGGGCGACCCGTGCCTTCGGGGCCAGCCTGGGAGCCGGCGCGCTGTGCCGTCTGCTCGCCGAGAGTCCCGAACGCTTCGAGCGGCTGGTCTTCTTCCTGCCCGCCGCGCTCGACCGGCCGCGCGGCCCGGTCGCCCGTGCCCGGCTGACCGAACTGCTGTCGGCGGTGGAGAGCGGGGACGCCTCGGCGGTGGCGGAGGTCGTCTCGACCGAACTGCCACCGGCCGTACGCAACACCCCGGCCGGCTGGGCCTACCTGCGACAACGGCTGGACCACCTGCTGCGCGACGGACTCGCCGCCGGGCTGGTCGACCTGCCGGGGCAGGCTCCGCTGCCCGATGCCACGGTGCTCGCCCGGGTGACCGCCCCGGCGTTGGTGATCGCGACTGCGGGCGACGACCTGCACCCGGTGGAGGTGGCCGAACAACTCGCCGCCGTGCTGCCCCGGGCCATCCTGCACCGCTACGACCGCCCCGGCGTGCTCTGGACGGAACGCGCCGACCTGCGTGGGCGGATCTCGGACTTCCTCAACGGGTAGCCTCCCCTGTCATGGGCGTCACACACCATGGCCGTACCCACCGACTCGACCTCGCCGATCCGACCCTGCGGGAGTGGGAGTGCACCGTCCTGCACGCCGACCCGGAGCAGGGCGTGGTGTTGGACCGTTCGGCGTTCTACCCGGGCGGTGGCGGCCAACCACCGGATCACGGCGTACTGCTCTGGCAGGGGGTGCAGACCCGGATCGTCGGCACTCGTAAGGGCGACGACCTGTGGCTGATCCCCGCCGATGGCGACCCGTTGCCGCCGGCCGGGACCACGGTCACCGGCGCGGTCGAGGACGAGCGGCGTACCCGGCTGATGCGTACCCACTCCGGTCTGCACGTGCTCTGCGGGGTGGTGTTCCGTGATTTCGGCGCGCTGGTAACCGGCGGCAACATGGAACCGGGCGAGGCCCGGATGGATTTCAACCTCCCTGAGGTGCCGGCGGACTTCAAGACCCGCATCGAGGAGTTGGTCAACGCCGAGGTCGCGGCGGACCGGGCCGTCGCCACCCGGGTGCTGCCGCGCGAGGAGGCGCTGGCCCTGCCGGACATCATCCGTACCCAGTCGAATCTGATCCCACCCGACGAGGTGGAGGTACGCATCGTCGACATCGTGGGGCTGGACGTGCAGGCCGACGGCGGCACCCACGTCGCGTCGACCGCCCAGATCGGCAAGGTTCGGGTGGTCAAGGTGGAGAGCAAGGGGCGGGCCAACCGCCGGGTACGCATCCGCCTGGCCGACTGACCCGGCCCATCGGCACGGCGTTTCACCGCCTCCGGCCACGCTGCTCGGCCACCGTTCACCCGGTCGGCCGGTTGCCAGGAATACCTGACCTTGGCTGTCAGGTATTCCTGGCAGCGTGGCAGCCATGACGACATCGCTGACAGGGAAGGTGGCGCTGGTCGCCGGGGCGACCCGGGGCGCGGGCCGGCAGATCGCCGTGCAACTCGGTGCGGCGGGAGCCACCGTGTACGCGACCGGCCGCAGCAGCCGTGCGGGCCGCTCCGAACTGGACCGCCCGGAGACCATCGAGGAGACCGCCGAGCTGGTCACCGAGGCCGGAGGCACCGGCATCGCGGTCCGGACCGACCACCTGGTGCCCGACGAGGTGCGGACGCTCGTCGAGCGGATCGACGCCGAACAGGGGCGGCTCGACGTGCTGGTCAACGACGTGTGGGGTGCCGATCCGCTGATCACCTGGGAGAAGCCGGTCTGGGAACAGCCCCTTGACGCCGGGTTCCGGACGCTGCGGCTGGGCGTCGACACGCACGTGATCACCAGTCACTTCGCGCTGCCGCTGCTGATCCGTCGACCCGGAGGGCTGGTCGTGGAGATGGGGGACGGTACGAAGGCGTACAACGAGCGCAACTACCGGCTCTCGGTCTTCTACGACCTGGTCAAGACCTCGGTCAACCGGCTCGCCTTCAGCTGGGCCCACGAACTCAAGCCGTACGGCGGGACGGCGGTGGCGCTCAGCCCGGGGTGGCTGAGGTCGGAGGCGATGCTGGAGCACTTCGGCGTGACCGAGGCCAACTGGCGGGACGGCGCGGCCAAGGACCCACACTTCCTGATCTCGGAGACCCCGGCGTTCGTCGGCCGGGCGGTCGCCGCGCTCGCCGCCGACCCGGACAAGGCGCGCTGGAACGGCCAGTCCGTCTCCGCCGGGGAACTGGCCAAGGTGTACGGCTTCACCGATGTCGACGGCAGTCAGCCGGACGCGTACCGCTACATCAGTGAGGTGGTCGACGCCGGTCGCCCCGCCGACGTGACCGGCTACCGCTGATCGTCGCCCGCCGACCGGCTCTCCTCGCCGGTCGGCGGCCTCCGGTCGGCGGCGTAGAGGGCCGTGGCCCGCCTCGCCGCCTCGGCCAGCAACGCCCGCAACTCGGGCGGGTCGAGCACCTCCGCCTCCGGGCCGAGACCGAGCAACTGGCTGTACGCCACCTCGACGGACTCGACGGGTAACCGGAGCGTCAGCCAGCCCTGCTCGTCTGGTCCGGTCGCGGCGGCGACCGCCTCGTCGTACCCGAACGGTGCGTCGACCACGTGCCGCAGGCCGCGCAGGCCGACGGGGCTCACCCGGAGCGTCACCTCGGCCCGCAGCATCTTCCGCAGGAACGACGCGGCCTGGCGCTGCCAGTGGGCGGCCAGGTCGAAGTCCGGCTCGCGGTCGAAACCCTCCACGTGCTGCTCGACCGCGATCACCCGGTCCACCCGGTAGGTGCGGAAGTCCTCGCCGACCCGACCGACGAGATACCAGGTCCCGCTCTTGAGGACCAGGCCGTACGGGCAGACCCGACGGGTGACCTCGTGCTCGCCACGCCGGTAACGGAGCGTCACGATGCGGTCCCGCCAGACCGCATCGGCCAACTCGGTCAGCCACGGTGGCGGGGCGTTCTGGTGGTGATACCAGCCCGGCACGTCCAGGTGAAACCGTTGGCCGGTGCGTACCGGGGCGTCACGCAGGCTCGGCGGCAGCGCGGCCAGCACCTTGAGCTGTGCCGCTGCCACCGCGTCGGTCAGCCCCATGTCACCGGCCGGTCCGGGCAGCCCGGCGAGGAAGAGCGCCTCCGCCTCGTCGCGCGTCATCCCGGTCAGCCTGGTCCGGTAACCGCCGAGCAGCCGGTAGCCACCCGCCCGCCCCCGGTCGGCGTAGACCGGCACCCCCGCGGCGGAGAGGGCCAGCACGTCCCGGTAGACCGTCCGCTCCGAGACCTCCAGTTCGCGGGCCAGCTCCGCCGCCGTCATCACCTCCCTGGCCTGCAACAACAGCAGCAGCGAGATCAGTCGCGCGGCGCGCACCGGTCACCGTCCACCGGGCGTGAGCAGCCCGCGGTCGTACGCGGCGGCCACCGCCGCGGCCCGGTCGTTGACCCCGAGTTTGGCGTAGACGTGCAGCAGGTGGGTCTTGACGGTGGCCTCGCTGATGAACAGCCGGGCGGCCGCCTCGCGGTTGGACGAGCCGCGCGCCACCAGGGTCAACACCTCGAGTTCGCGCTGGCTGAGTGGTTCCTCGGCCGGCTGGCGTGGGGTGCGCAGCCGACCCATCAGCCGACTGGCCACGCTGGGGGAGAGCACCGACTCGCCCCGTGCGGCGGCGCGTACCGCCCGGACCAGTTCCTCGCGGGGCGCGTCCTTGAGCAGGTAGCCGGTGGCGCCCGCCTCGATCGCCGGCAGCACGTCCGCGTCGGTGTCGTACGTGGTCAGCACCAGCACCCGCACCGGGTCGTCCGCCGCGACGAGGTGGCCGATCGCGGTCACCCCATCCATCCCGGGCATCCGTAGGTCCATCAGCACCACGTCGGGGCGGTGACGGGCAGCCATCGTGAGCGCCTCGGCACCGTCCGCCGCCTCGCCGACCACCTCGAACCCGGGATCGCCGACGAACATGCCGCGTAACCCGTCCCGCACCACCGGGTGGTCGTCGACGATGAGCAGCCGTACCGGGTCACTCATGCGACGCCCTGCGGCAGGGCCGGTACGGTGGCCGAGATGGCGGTGCCGCCACCCGGCTCGGACTCGACGGCGAGTTGACCACCGACCCGGATCACCCGCTGTCGCATCGCGGTCAGGCCGTAGCTGCCGTCCCGGTCCGGCGCTGTCGACCGCTCGGTCACGTCGAACCCCGAACCGTCGTCGCGGACGTCCAGAGTCACCACATCCGACATGTACGACAGGGTCACTCCGACCCGGGACGCCTCGGCGTGCCGGGCCACGTTCGCCAGTGCCTCCTGGGCGGCCCGCAGCAGCGTCACCTCGATCTCCGGATGCAGCGGGCGGGGGGTGCCGGTGGTGCTGACACTCGCCGCCACCCCGTGCAGGGCGGACCAGCGTCCGCCCAGCTCGGAGAGGACGTCGGGCAGCCGGGCGGTCTCCAGCGGCTCCGGGCGGACGGCGCGTACCGAGCGGCGGGCCTCGGTGAGGCTCTCCCGCGCCAGGCTCAGCGCGTTGTCCACGTGCCGCCGCCAGTCGGTCGAGCGGTCCCGGGACTGTTCGGCGGCCTCCAGCTGGGTGATGATCCCGGTGAGCCCCTGGGCGAGGGTGTCGTGGATCTCCCGGGCCATCCGCTGGCGTTCGTCCAGCATGCCGGCCTCCCGGGCCTGGGCGATGAGCTGGGCGTGCAGCCCTTCGTTCTCCCGCGCCGTCTCGGCGAGCCGCTCGTTGGCGGCGGTCAGTTCCGCCACCAGTTGCCTGCGTCGTTCGTTCTCCCGCTGGGCGACGTACGCGAACCAGCTCACCCCACCCGCTACCACCAGGTTGAACAGCACCATCACCAGCCAGATGGGCCAGTCCGACCACACCGACGTCAGACCGCCGATCTGTGAGGTGGCGACCAGTACGGCGGTGGCGGCGACACCGGCGATCGGCCACCTGCCGGTCAGGAGGTGGGCGTGCAGGTAGCCGACCCAGGCGAAGAAGCCGAACCACGGGCTGACGATCACCAGGGCGGCGGCGAGCGCGAGCAGCCCCACGTAGTAGAACGCCATCAGCGCCCGACGGCTCTCCCATTCGGGATGCAGGGTGACGAACCAGGCGACCCAACCTCCGGCCACTCCGGCGAGGGCCAACGTGCCCGCCGTCGGCAGGCCGGTGGCCGTCGGCGCGAGGACGGCCAGCAGCGTGCTCACCGCCAGACCGCCGTACGGCAGCACCCGGTAGAGCGTCGCCTCCCGTGCCTGCCAGGCGTCGTGCCGACCCTCGGCTTCTCCGTAGCTGGTCATCGGTCCCCGCTCACTCCCAGCGGAACAGTTTCGCCGCGCCGACGCCGGCCGTCACGGCGACGACCGCCATTATCCCCAGGTGCAGCGGGTGCGGTGCGGTGCCGGTCCAGGCATCGAGCAGCGCCTGCACGCCCGGCGGCGTGTACGCGCCGACATCGGCCAGAAAGTCGGGTAGCAGGAATCGGGGCAGGTACACCCCACCGAAGAACATGATCACCATGAACACCGGTACGGCCATCGCCTGGGCGGTCTTGGCCGTCGGGGCGACCGCGGCGACCAACAGGCCCAGCGCGAGCAGCGCCGCCGTACCGAGGACGAGGGCCACCGTGAACCCGAGCAGGTGCTGCGGCAGCGGAGAACCGAACGCCACCCGAGCCACCACGGCGAGGAGTGCCGCGCTGACCAGGATCCCGGCCAGCGCGAGGACGAGCTGGGCGGTCAACAGCGCCAGCGGACTGGCCGGTGTGGTGGCCAGCCGGCGGAGGATGCCGCGCTCCCGGTAGGTGGCCAGCACGGTGGGCAGGGTGTTGATTCCGACCATCGCCAGGGTGATCACCAGTAGCGAGGGGGTGAAGTACGTGACGAAGGACTGGTCGCCGAACTCCGGGCTCGGCTCCCGCAGCGCGGGAATGAGCCCGAGCACCACCAGGATGAACGTGGGCAGGGCGACGGTCAGCGCCCACGTCGGGACGTCGCGCAGGTGGAGCTTCGCCTCAGTCCTGAGGATCTGGCCGAAGGCGTGCATCGCTCTCCTCTCAGTCGGTGAGCCGGTGCCCGGTCAGCTCGACGAACGCGTCGTCCAGTGTGGCCTGCTCCAGCCGTAGGTCGGCGACGACGATCCGGTGGCGGGCGAGCAGCGAGGCGACCGCGTACAGCAGGTCACCGGTTCCGGTCACCACCACCTGGGGGCCGCTGCGGGTCACTGCGGTCACCTCGGGTAGGTCGGTGAGGTGCCGGTCGTCGAGCGGTGCGGAGGGCCGGAAGCGGATCCGCTGCTCCGGAGCGACGGCCGAGACCAGCCCGGCCGGACTGTCCAGCGCCACCACCCGTCCCTTGTCGATGACGGCCAGGCGGTCGCAGAGCCGCTCCGCCTCCTCCATGAAGTGGGTGACCAGCACGATGGTCACTCCGCGGTCGCGTACCCGCTCGATCAGGCTCCAGGTGTCCCGCCGGGCCTGCGGGTCCAGCCCGGTGGTCAGCTCGTCCAGGATGGCGATCCTGGGATTGCCGACCAGGGCCAACGCGATGGAGAGCCGCTGTTTCTGGCCGCCGGAGAGCTTGTCGTACGGGGTGTTCCGCTTCGGCCCGAGCCCCAACTCGTCGATCAGCTGAGCCGGGTCGGCCGGGTCGCGGTAGAACGACGCGTACAGCTCCAACGCCTCCGCGACCCGGAGCCGATCCGGTAGCTGGCTCTCCTGGAGTTGCACCCCCACCAGCTGACGTAGCCGGGCGGCGTCCCGGCGAGGGTCGAGCCCGAAGACCGACACCTCGCCCCCGTCAGGGACGCGCAGCCCGGCGACGCACTCCACCGTGGTGGTCTTGCCGGCACCGTTCGGACCGAGCACGCCGAAGATCTCTCCGGTCTCGACGTGGAACGACACGTCGTCCACCGCCACGGTGTCGCCGTATCTCTTGTGCAGGTTGGTCACCTCGATGACCGGCATAGCCCCCCGCCTCTCACCATCGGTTTCGCGTACCTCTCAAGGGTCGCGACCGGCGGTCGCCGACGAATCGACCAGCTGTAGATGATCTCGGTCGGCATCCGGTGGAGGCCGCCGATCCGTCAACCGGTGGATGCGGCGACAACTGGCTAGGCTCCACGGCGTGCAACCATCCGGAATCCCCGGCGCCGCCGTCGGCGCGGGCCGCCGTTTCGCCGGCGGAGCCGCGCTACTGCTGCGGGGCATCGGCCTGTACGTACGCAGTCCAGGGCTGATGCTGCTCGGCGTCGTCCCGGCGCTGATCTCCGGCACGATCTTCGTGGGCGCGTACGCCTTGCTGGTCTTCTTCGTCGACGACCTGGCCGTCGCGGTCACGCCGTTCGCCGACGACTGGTCGA
The DNA here is from genome assembly GCF_049844495.1 of Micromonospora sp. DT48. Lineage (NCBI taxonomy): Bacteria > Bacillati > Actinomycetota > Actinomycetes > Micromonosporales > Micromonosporaceae > Micromonospora > Micromonospora sp. DT48. Next base: position 266,637 of record NZ_JBNCLE010000004.1, on the reverse strand, counting down.
CGACGGCCCGCAGCGTGGTCCGGGTGGTCGCCATGCTGGGTTTCCTCGGCCTCGGTGGCCTGCTCACCGTGCTCACCTTCACGGCGGTCACACTGGTCGTCGGCGACCCGTTCTACGAGAAGATCTCCGAGCGGGTGGAGCAGCGCTACGGCGGCACTCCCGACGCGGTCGAGGTGCCCTTCTGGTCGTCGCTGCGGCGCAGCGCCGCCGACTCGATCCGCCTGGTGGCTCTGGCCGTCCTGGTGGGCATCCCGCTGTTCGTCGCCGGTTTCATCCCGCTGGTCGGCCAGACCGTGGTGCCGGTGATCGGCGCGGTGGTGGGCGGCTGGCTGCTCGCCGTCGAACTGGTGGGCGCACCCTTCTACCGTCGAGGCAAGGGGCTGCGGGACCGGCGGGCCGTGCTGAAGGCGGACCGCCCCACCGCGCTCGGCTTCGGCGTGGCCGTGTTCGTCTGCTTCCTGATCCCCCTCGGTGCCGTCCTGCTGATGCCGGCGGCGGTGGCCGGTGCCGCCCTGCTGGCCCGCCGCTCGCTCGGCCAACCCATCACCGAGGGCTAGCGGACGCGGCATCGAGGGGGTGTGGGTACGTTTGTTGTCGCCTGGACGGCAACAAACGTACCCAGGCGCGGCGGATCAGGCGGAGTCGCGGATGATCAGCTCGGTGGGCAGGATGAGAGCCGGCTCGACCTCTTCCCCGGCGGCGAGGCGGAGCAGCAGCCGGGTGCCCTGGCGGCCCAACTCCACTATCGGTTGCCGCACGGTGGTCAGCGGCGGGTCGGTGTACGCGGCGGTCTCGATGTCGTCGAAGCCGATCACCGCCACGTCCTCGGGCACCCGCCGCCCCGCCTCGCGCAGCGTACGCAGGGCGGCGTGGGCCATCAGGTCCGACGCGGCGAAGACGGCGTCCAGGTCCGGGTACGCGTCGAGCAGCTCACGCATCGCCGCCGCGCCGGACTCGCGGGTGAAGTCACCCACCGCCACCATCTCCGGCAGCCCGACGGCGGCGACCGTGTCCCGGTAGCCGGCCAACCGCTCGATGCCGGCGACCATGTCCTGCGGGCCGGCGATGGTGGCGATGCGACGTCGGCCGGTGTCGATCAGGTGGCGTACCGCGCGGGTGACCCCGCCGACCTGGTCGACGTCGATGTACGGCACGTCCGCCCCGTCGAGCGGCCGACCGCTGCACACCACCGGGATGCCCAGCGCGGCCAGCCGGGCGGGCAGCGGGTCGGCACCGTGCAGCGAGGCGAACAGCACCCCGTCGACGTGCCGGCCGGTGGTGTACCGGGCGACCCGCTCGTGCCCGGCCGGCGATCCGGCCAGCATCAGCACCAGCTGTTTGTCGGCGGCCTCCAACTCCTGCGCGGCCCCTCGGATGATCCCCGGGAAGACCTGGTCGTCGGAGAAAACCCGGGTGGCCTCCTCCGGCATGACCAGGGCGATCGAGTCGGTCCGCTGGGTGACGAGGGTGCGTGCGGCCAGGTTCGGCACGTACCCCAACTCGGCGACCGCCTGGCGGACCGCCTTCTGAATCGGCTCGGCGACCGTGGTCGAGCCGTTGACCACCCGGGAAACGGTGGCCCGGGACACCCCGGCCCGTCGTGCCACCGCCTCCAGGGTGGGCCGCTGCGCCCCCGTCATCGGAGAAACCACCACCTCGTCACAGCCCGTTCCGGGAGATCACCTCCTGGTACCACCGGGCGCTGGACTTCGGTGTACGCCGCTGAGTGAGGTAGTCGACGTGCACGATGCCGAATCGCTTGCGGTACCCCTCGGCCCACTCGAAGTTGTCAAGCAATGACCATACGAGATAGCCGCGCAGGTCGACGCCCCGGGCGATGGCCTCGTGGGCCGCGCGCAGGTGACCGTCGAGGTACGCGATCCGGTCGGTGTCCTGAATCGGGCTGGTCACGTCGGTGGCGGCCTTGTCCGGGAAGGCGGCGCCGTTCTCGGTGATCAGCAGCGGCACCGCCGGGTAATCGGTGGCGATGCGTTCCAGCAGCCGGGTCAGACCGGCCGGCTCGATCATCCAGCCCATGTCGGTCAGCGGCCCGACCGGCGCGAGGAACTCCACCGCCCCCTCGGTGCCGGGGTACGCCCCACCGCCGGCGCCGTCCGGTCGCCCGGCCACATAGGTCGGCGCGTAGTAGTTGATCCCGAGCAGGTCGATCGGAGCCGCGATGATCTTCTCGTCGCCGTCCTGCACGAACACCGGATCGACGATTCGTGCGACGTGCTCGCGGACGTCGTCCGGGTACCCGCCGACCAGCAGCGGATCGAGGAAGATCCGGTTGTGCAGGCCGTCGACGAGGCGTACGGCAGCGGCGTCGGCGGCGCTGTTCGGGTCGGCGGGGCGTACGTCGGCGGGATTGAGCGTGACCCCGACGCGGCCGGCACCGCCCGCGCGCAACGCCTGGGCGGCGAGGCCGTGCGCGAGCAGCAGGTGGTGTACGGCGGCGAAGGCCGCGCCCGGATCCTGCACCCCCGGTGCGTGCACGCCGTTGCCGTAACCGAGGTAGGCCGAACACCACGGCTCGTTCAGCGTCGTCCAGGTGCCGATCCGGTCGCCGAGCCGGGCGTACACGGCGGAGGCGTAGGTGGCGAAGTGCTCCGCCGTCTCACGGCTGACCCACCCGCCCCGATCCTGCAACGTCTGCGGCAGGTCCCAGTGGTAGAGCGTGATGATCGGGTCGATGCCCCGGCGCAGCAGCTCGTCCGTCAGACGGTCGTAGAAGTCCAGGCCGCGCGGGTTGACCGGGCCGGTGCCGTCGGGCTGGATGCGGGGCCAGGACACCGAGAAGCGGTACGCCTGCAAACCCAGGTCCGCCATCAGCGCGACGTCGTCGGCGTACCGGTGGTAGTGGTCGCAGGCGACGTCACCGGTGTGGCCGGCGTACACCTTGCCGGGCGTACGGCTGAAGGTGTCCCAGATCGACTCGCCGCGACCGTCGTCGCGGGCCGCGCCCTCGATCTGGTACGCCGCAGTGGCCGCACCCCAGAGAAAGTTGTCGGGGAATCTCAACTCAGTCACGCCTTGACCGCACCTTCCATGATCCCGCCAATGATCTGGCGGCCGAACAGGACGAATACCAGGAGAAGGGGCAGCGTGGCGATGGCCGTGCCGGTGAAGACCTGGGACATGTCCTGGTAATAGCCGTCAGACAGGGCCCGCAACGATAGCTGCACGGTGGGATTCTCCGGGTCGTTGAGCACCGCGTACGGCCAGAGGAAGTCATTCCACGTGGTCATGAAGGTGAGTAGACCAAGCACGGCGGCGGCCGGCCGCAGTGCCGGCACCACCACATTCCAGTAGATGCGGGCGGTACCGCAACCGTCCACCCTGGCCGCCTCGATCAGTTCGCTGCTGACCGCCTGCCCGGCGTACTGCCGCATCATGAACACGCCGAAGCCGGTGACCAGCGCGGGCAGGATCACCGCCGGTAGCCGGTCGTTCAGGTTCAGCTTGGTCATCAGCATGTACAGCGGGATGATGCCGAGTTGGGTGGGCACCATCATCGTCGCGATGATGATCATCAACAGGGCGTTGCTACCCCGGAACCGCAGCTTGGCGAAGGCGAATCCGGCGAGCGTGGAGAAGAGCACCACCGAGATGGTGACCACGGTGGCGACGATCGCCGAGTTGATCAGGCCGGTCAGGAAGTAGGCGTCGGTGTTGGCGAACAGCCGCGAGATGTTGGCACCCAGGTTGCCGCCGGGGGTGACCGGCGGCGGCAGCTGCCCCATCGCGTCACTGGACCGGCTGGCCACCACGAACATCCAGTAGATCGGGAAGACCGACAGGACCCCGGCGGCGACCAGTGCGAAGTACGTCAGCGGGCTAGCCCGCCACAACCTGCTCATCGCTTCACCTCGCTTCGCTCGGCGCCGCGATGAGGCACGGTCGCACTGAGCCGAATGATTCGCTCGCTCATCGCGCCTTTCCCTTTCGCTTTCCGGTGGCTGGCTGGGCACCCGCGCCGAGTCGGCGGATGATCAGAACGTTGATCGCCGCGACGATGGCGATCAGGGCGAAGAGCAGCCAGGCGACCGCGGACCCGTAGCCGAAGTTGTAGTAGGGCGCGAAGGCGTTCTCGAACATGTACATGGTCATCGTCTGCGATTCGCGCATCGGCCCGCCGCGGATCGCGTTGGTGCCGGAATGGAACAGCCGGGGCTCGGTGAACAGTTGGAGCCCGCCGATGGTGGAGATGATGACGCAGAAGATGATGGTCGGCTTGAGCAGTGGCACGGTGATGGTCCAGAACTGCCGGGCCCGGTTCGCGCCGTCGATCGCCGCCGCCTCGTAGAGGTCGCGGGGAATGGCCTGCATGGCGGCCAGGAAGATCAGCGCGTTGTAGCCGGTCCAGCGCCAGTCGACCATGGTGGAGATGGCGACCCAGGAGGCGAACCGGTCGGACTTCCAGGCGATGCCGTCGATGCCGACCAGGTCGAGCATCCAGTTGATCATGCCGAACTCGCGGCCGAACAACACCCCGAACACGATCGCCACGGCGGCCGTGGAGGTGACGTTGGGCACCAGTACCGCCATCCGCCAGCCGGTACGCATTCGCAGTTGCCGGTTGAGCAGGTTCGCCAGCCAGAGTGCGGCGAGCAGTTGCGGGACGGTGCTGATGACGAAGATGCCGAGGGTGTTGACGACCGAGTGCCAGAAATCGCCGTCGACCAGCAGCCGGGTGTAGTTCTCCGCGCCGACGAAGGTGGGATCGCTACCCAGCAGGTCCCAGTCGTGCAGCGAGACCCAGAAGGTGTACGCCAGCGGCCAGGCCCCGAAGATCGCGAAGACCACGAAGAACGGTGCGATGTAGAGATAGGGCGAGTACTTCGCGTCCACCCGGCTCAGCCACCCGGCCCGGGACGGGCGGATGCCACGCGGCGTCGGTGCGGCCGGTGCTCGCGCGTCGAGCTGCAACGCCATGACCCGTTGACTCCTTTCCGAGCCCCCGCCCCGCGCCGGGCCAGGGTGAGCCGCTGTACGCGTCGGGTGGACGCGGCGGGACCCTGGACCGGCGGCGGGGTGGGGCCGTCCAGCCGGTTACTTGGCGGCGGCCTTCTTGGCGTTGTTGATGGCGTCCTGCCAGGCCTGGTCGGGGTTGCGCTGGCCCAGCTCGACGGTGCGGACCGCGTTCTCCACCTCGGTACGGACGGCCTGGTTCTTCGGGCCCATGTAGACCGGCTTCAGCGTCTTCGCGCCCTCACCGAAGATCTTGCCGACCGGTGCGTCGGAGAAGTACGCGTTGGTGGCCTCGGTGATGGCGGGGTCGTCCAGCGCCTGCGGCGAGGACGGCAGCGGACCCTTGGCCTTGAAGGCACCGATGTGGCCCTCGGCGCTGGTCAGGAACTTGACCAGCTTGACCGCCTCGTCCTGGTGCTTGCTCTGCTGCGGCACGGCCAGGTGCGAGCCGCCCCAGTTGCCGCCGTTGCCCGGCACCCGGGCGATGTCCCACTTCCCGCTGGCCTCCGGCCCGGCGTTGCCCTCGATCACACCGGTCATCCAGGCGGGGCAGGCGATGGTGGCGAACTTGGCCTGCTTGAACGCCGAGACCCACTCCTCCGACCAGGAGCCGTACTTGCCCGACAGCCCGGCGTTGATGATGTTCATGGTGGTGTCCCAGGCCTGCTTCACCGCCGGGTTGCTGTCCACCACCAGGTTGTCGCTGGTGTCGTAGTAGTGGTAGCCCTGCGCGTTGCCGGCCGTCTGGAGCACGATCGTGTTGAAGGTGTTGGTGGCCGCGTCCAGGAACGAGGCGCCGGTGTTGGCGCTCTTGAACTTCTCGCCGGTGGCGATGTAGTCCTCCCAGGTCGGCCAGAGGGCCGAGACCTGCTCGCGGTCGGTGGGCAGGCCCGCCTTCTCGAAGAGGTCCGTGCGGTAGCACATGGCCATGCCGCCGACGTCGGTGCCGAGCCCGATCAGCTTCTGGCCGTCGGCGGTGAGCCCCTGGTTCCACTTCCACTCCAGGAAGTTCCCCTTGAGGTCGGCGGCGCCGTGGTCGAGCAGGTTGACGAAGTTGTCCGGGTTGGCCTTGTACTCGACCATCAGGCCCTCTTCGATGGCCACCACATCGCCGGCGCCCTTGCCCGCGGCGAGCCACTGGGTCAGCTTCGGCGAGTACTCGTCGAGGTTGCCGCCGGTGCCCCGCTCGACGATCTTGATGTTCGGGTTGGCGTCCATGTACTGCTGGTAGAGCTGCTCGTAGCCGAACTGCCCGAAGACGTCGACGGTGAGCGTTATCTTGCCGTCCCCGGCCTCGTCGCTGCCGCCGCAGCCGCTGGCGACGAGTAGGACGCCGGTGGCGGCCAGAGCGACCGCCGCGAGGCGGTGACGCGGGAATGTGCCCATTGTCTGATGACCCCTCTCAGGTCGATTGGTGGTGGAGAAGCTGTCTGAGAGCGCTCTCACGTAGCCTGCGGTGTGGGCTCTACGCTGTCAAGAGAGCGCTCTCTCGGGAGGGGTCACAGAATGGCCACGGCGGCCCTCGGGTACCCGAGGGCCGCCGTGGGACGCGCGAGGATCAGCCGGTGCGGACCCCGTCGAGCAGGGCGCGGTCACCGGCGACGGTCAGCGTGTCGAAGCTGACCCGCCCCCATAGCGCCAGCAACAGATCGCTGGCCGTGCCACTGACCTGTACCCGGGCGTGATGATCGTCGTGGTCGAGGATGGTGCCGGTGTCGAGCAGCGCGACACCCTCGCCGCGCAGCCGCAGGTACCACTCCTGGGCGGCGTCGGTGGCGGTCAGCCGGACGACCCCCTGCCACGGGCCGCCCGACCTGCGCCGACCCGCCGGCAACCAGGTGTCCAGCACCTCGCTCACCCCGTCGGCCGCGAGCTTGGCCTCGATCGGCTCACCCGAGGCGATCGCGAGTTGGGCGTCCCAGCGGTGCACCGCCGTCTCGTGAGCCATCCGGCGCGGCCAGAAACCCGCCTTCTTCGGCTGCGGAGCCCAGTTCCACGCCGGGGCCTCCGGGTCGAGGGAGTCGAAGAGGGTCATCAACTCGTCGTACGCCTGCTGCCACTGCTGCACGGCGGTGACGCCGTCGACCGGCTCGACCGGCTGCGAGCGGCTCTGTTGCGGTGCCGTGGCGTCACCCGAGGCGACCAGGCCGTGCACCCACCGATAGATCCCGGCGAGGTGGCGGGTCAGGTCGGTGACGGTCCAGCCTGGGCAGGACAACACGGGCGTCTCAGGTGGCGCCTCGGCCACCGCGGCGGCGAACGCCGGGCCCTCCGCCCGGAGTGCCCCGATCCAGAAGTCCTTGCTGCCGTGCAATCTGCTCATCGCCATCCTCCCGGGGGTGACCGGGCCACCAGTGGGTGCCACGGCTACCTATCAGCCTAGGGTGAGAGGCGTGTCTGACGTCTACGCCCAGCCGACAGCCGCCGCCCAACCCGCCAGCACGGGCGATCTGGCGCAATACACGACATTGTGCCTGGGTGGGCCGGCCGGCAGGGTCGTCACCGCCACCACCGCCGACGAGATCGTCGGCCGGGTACGCGAGGCGGGCTCCGAGATCCTGTTGCTCGCCGGGGGCAGCAACGTGGTGATCGGTGACGCCGGCTTCCCCGGCACGGTGATCCTCGTCCGCTCCCGGGGGTTGCGGGTGCTGACGGAGGACGAGCGCACCGTGACGGTACGCGTCGAGGCCGGTGAGCCGTGGGACGACCTGGTCGCCGCGACGGTGCGAAACGGCTGGGCGGGGCTGGAGTGCCTGTCCGGCATCCCCGGTTCGACCGGGGCCACCCCGATCCAGAACGTCGGGGCGTACGGGCAGGAGGTCGCCGAGACGATCGTGGCCGTGCAGGTGTACGACCGAATCGCCGGGACCGTCGGGCAGGTCGAGACCGACGCCTGCGGCTTCGCCTACCGATCCAGCATCTTCAAGTACAGCGAGCGCTGGGTGGTGCTCTCGGTGGACTTCCGGCTGGCCCGCTCGCCGCTGTCCGGCCCGGTGCGTTACGCGGAACTGGCCCGGGCGCTCGGCGTCGAGGTCGGTGACCGGGTGCCGTTGGCGCAGGCCCGGTCCACCGTGCTCGGGCTGCGCGCGGGCAAGGGCATGGTGCTCGACGCCGACGACCCGGACACCCGTTCCGTCGGCTCGTTCTTCACCAACCCGGTCCTCGACGCCGCGACCTACGAACAGGTGCGGCAGCGCGCCGCCGACCTCGGTGAACCGCCGTCCTGGCCCAGTGCCGGCGACACGGTCAAGGTCAGCGCCGCCTGGCTGATCGACAAGGCCGGCTTCGGCAAGGGGTACGCCGGTCCCGAGGGCACCGCCATCTCCAGCAAGCACACCCTCGCCCTCACCAACCCCACCGCGAGTGCGAGCACCCAGGCCCTGCTCACCCTGGCCCGCGAGATCCGCGACGGCGTCCACCACCGGTTCGGCGTCACCCTCCACCCCGAACCCGTCCTCATCAACTGCGCCCTGTGACGTCAACTGCGCCCTGTGACGTGTTGATCAAGAAGTTTTCGTCTGATCGCGCCCCGAACCCGACCAAAACTTCTTGATCAACACGGTGGGGTGGGGGTGGGGGCCACGGTGGGCCAGGGGAGGGTGAGGTGGCCGTGGCGCCATTGGCGGGGCCCGTCCAGGATCGGCCAGCCCTGGGCGCGGACGGCTGACACGGTGTGCAACCAGCGCTGGCGGGGACCGAAGGGGACGTATCCGGCGGCGGCGTGCCAGGCGTCGTCCAGGGTTCGGATCAGGTCGTGGATCCGCTCACCCGGTACGTTGCGGTGGATCAACGCCTTCGGCAACCGCTCGGCCAGCTCGGCGGGGCTCTCCAGGGTCGTCAGCCGGGCGGCCAGGGTCAGCGAGCGGGGCCCGTCGGCGTCGAGCAGCACCCACCCGCCGAGGCGACCCAACTCGTCGCAGGTCCCCTCCACCAGCAGCCCGCCGGGTGCCAACCCGGCGCACAGCGTGCGCCACGCGCCGGCCACCTCGCGCTCGTCGTACTGGCGCAGCACGTTGAACGCGCGGACCAGGGCGGGACGCAGACCGGCCAGCTCGAAGCCACCCCGGGCGAAGGTGAGCCCGGGTGGGTCGGCGGCGGCCTGTGCGTCGGCGACGCGTACCGGATCGATCTCCAGCCCGACCACCCGCACGTCGGCACGGACCCGGGCGGCGAGCCGGGCGCGCAACTCCACAGTGGTCACCGGGGTCGCGCCGTAGCCGAGGTCCACCACCAGCGGGTCGGCTGCGGCGCGCAGCGGCTCGGCGCAGTGCTCCACGATCCAGTTGTCCACCCGGCGGAGCCGGTTGGGGTGAGTGGTTCCCCGGGTCACCGCACCGAGCGGCCGGGACGCCCGCGACGCCATCATGGTTCCCGGCTCAGCTGGTCCGGTGCACCTTGTGCTGGGCGGCCTGGGCCAGCGGCCGGACGACGAGCCGGTCCACGTTGACGTGTTGCGGGCGGGTGGCGCACCAGGCGATGCAGTCGGCGACGTCCTCGGCGAGCAGCGGCTCGTCGACACCGGCGTAGACCGCCGCTGCCCGCTCGGTGTCCCCGCCGAACCGGGTCAGCGAGAACTCGTCGGTCTTCACCATGCCCGGGTCGATCTCGATCACCCGCACGGGACGGCCGCACAACTCCAGCCGTAGCGTGCCGGCGACCGCGGTCTGCGCGTGCTTCGCCGCGGTGTAGCCACCGCCACCCTCGTAGACGGTGAATCCGGCGGTCGACGAGACGACGACGATCGTGCCCGCCCCGGACTCCTCCAGCAGCGGCAGCAGCGCCTGGGTGACCCGCAGCGTGCCGAGCACGTTGACGTCGTACATCCACTGCCAGTCACCGATCGCGCCGGACTCCACCGGATCCAGCCCGCGCGCCCCGCCCGCGTTGTTCACCAGGAGGGTCACCGGCCCGCCGGTCTGCCGCGCGGCCCGAGCCAGATCGGCCACCGACTCGTCGGAGGTGACGTCGCAGCCGACCGCGGTGGCGGTGCCACCCGCCGCGGTGATCTCGGCGACCAGGTCGACCAACCGGTCGGTACGCCGGGCGGCGGCGAGCACGTGGAAACCCTCGCCGGCGAGCCGCCGGGCAGTGGCGGCGCCGATCCCGCTGGACGCTCCGGTGACGATCGCGACACGACTCATCTGGCCATTCTCGCCCCCCGCCGGTCGGCGGTGGGCGGCGCGGTCGTCATGAGGTCGGTCACGCCCGAGGGCCTGCCCGACGTATTTCCCGTCGCCGATCGGGAAGATGACATCCGGCGTGAAGCGTTGAGGCAGGAGCGCCGGTCGTGCGGGGACGGCATCAACCGTGGCAAAGGGAGCGGACGTGGCGGAAGAGCACACCGGTGTCGGTCGTCAGCGAGGTGCCCTGCCGTGGCCGCGTCCCCGGCGGATCGCGACCCTGTCGGTACACACCTCGCCGTTGCACCAACCGGGGACCGGGGACGCGGGCGGCATGAACGTCTACATCCTGGAGGTCTCCCGCCGGTTGGCCGAGGCGAACGTCGAGGTCGAGATCTTCACCCGGGCCACCTCGGGTGACCTGCCCCCGGTGGTGGAGGTGGCCCCGGGGGTGCACGTCCGGCACGTGATGGCCGGTCCGCTGGAGGGGCTGACCAAGGAGGAACTACCCGGTCAGCTCTGCGCGTTCACCGCCGGCGTGCTGCGCGCCGAGGCGGCCCGCCCGCCCGGCCATTACGACCTCGTCCACTCCCACTACTGGCTCTCCGGGCAGGTCGGTTGGCTGGCCAAGGAGCGCTGGGGAGTGCCGCTGGTGCACACCGCGCACACCCTGGCCAAGGTGAAGAACGCGCAGTTGGCCGCCGGTGACCGGCCGGAGCCCAAGGCCCGGGTGATCGGTGAGGAACAGGTGGTCGCGGAGGCGGACCGGCTGGTCGCGAACACCCGGGTCGAGGCGCGCGACCTGATCGACCGGTACGACGCCGAGCCCGCCCGGGTCACGGTGGTCGAACCCGGCGTGGACCTGGACCGGTTCCGTCCCGTCGCCGGCGACCGGGACGCCGCCACCAGGGCCGCCCGGATCCGGTTGGGCCTGCCGCCCGATGGCCACCTGGTCGCCTTCGTCGGGCGGATCCAGCCGTTGAAGGCACCCGACGTGCTCATCCGGGCGATCGCGGCCCTGCGGGCGCGGGACGCCGAGTTGGCTCGTGACGTGGCAGTGGTGATCTGTGGCGGTCCCAGTGGCAGCGGGCTGGACCGGCCCACCGCGCTGATCGAGTTGGCCGCCTCGCTCGGCGTCGCCGACCGGGTGCACTTCATGCCGCCGCGCACCGGAGCGGAACTGCCCCTGCTGTACCAGGCGGCCGACCTGGTCGCGGTGCCGTCGTACAACGAATCCTTCGGCCTGGTCGCCCTGGAGGCGCAGGCCTGCGGTACGCCGGTGGTGGCCGCTGCCGTCGGCGGCCTGGTCACCGCAGTGCGCGACCAGGTCAGCGGGGTGCTGGTGCGCGGACACGACCCGGTCGACTGGGCGGGTACGTTGGCCCGCCTGCTCCCCGACCGAGCCCGTCGGGCCGAGTTGTCGGTCGGTGCCGCCCAGCACGCCCGGAACTTCTCCTGGCATCGCACCGCCGCCGGCCTGCTCGCCGTCTACGGCGAGGCGATGGCCGACCACCGGGCCGGGCTCGCCGCCGCGCTCACCGGCTCCTGCTGCTGACCGCCGTGGGCCCGGCTGTCGGCCCGGCCAGCAGGGCGGCGACGACCTACCGGCAGCCGGGCGGCGCGGTGACGGTCGCCGTAGAGTTGGTCGGATGAGCGACCTCGGTGCACTGATCGAGTCCGTCTGCGCGGAGCGGGAACTAGCCTGCGAGCCCACCGGTCCGGGGTCGTACGCGGTGACCCTGCCCGGCACGCACAAGCTCAAGACGATCTGCAATCTGATCGTCGGCGAGCACGCGCTGCGGATCGAGGCGTTCGTGATGCGTCAGCCGGACGAGCGGCGCGAGGAACTGTGGGCCTGGCTGTTGCAGCGCAACGCCAAGATGTACGCCGTGTCGTTCTCCATCGACGCGGTCGGCGACGTCTACCTCACCGGCCGGGTCAACCCCGACGGTGTCGACGCCGACGAGCTGGACCGGCTGCTCGGCGCGGTGCTGACCTACGCCGACGAGTCCTTCGACACGATGCTGGAGATCGGGTTCGGCAGCTCGATCCGCCGCGAGTGGGAGTGGCGGGTGAAGCGGGGTGAGTCGACCGCCAACCTGGCGGCGTTCGCGCACCTGTTCGAGCCCTCGGCGGCGGCCCGGTCGGCTCCGCCGGCCGCCGGAGGTTCGGACCGCTCCTGACGGGTAAGCCGCAGCGCGCGGTGCGGCGTTGGGACCCGCCGCGCCGAGACGGCGAGTTCGAGGAGCGTGAGCGTCCATGGCTCAGCGAAGTAGCTCGGGTCGCGGCGGGACCGCGACCAGGACCAGACGGCAGGGCGGTAACCAGACGCCGAACACGCCAAGGATCTCCGAGGCGGAGATCTCCCGGATGCGGGTGGACGACATCCGGGGACAACTGCGGCGGCACGGGGTTTCCGGCATCTCCACGCTGCGTAAGCCGGAACTGGTGAAGACGCTGGTGAAGACGTTGCGGTCCGGCGGTGCCGGGCGTCGCAGCAGCGGCCCGGCGGGCCGGGCCAAGGCGACGAAGGCATCGGGTGCCAGACAACCGGCGTCCGGTCGGACCGCGCCGGGCCGGGCCAAGGCGGCACCGGCGAAGCGGACCATCGCGGCCCGCACGTCGACCGGCACGGCGGGCAGGACCGCCGCCCGCACGTCGACCGGCACGACGGGTAGGAGCGCCACCAGCGCTCGGAAGGCAGCTGCGCGCAAGGCGGCTCCGCGCAAGGCGGCGACGAGCGGTACGGCGGCCGCCACCCGCCGGGCGGCCGGTGGCGGCGCGGTGCGCACCGGACGGTCGACGTCCCGGTCGGTCCGCTCGTCGCAGCTGATCACCTCGCTCCAGGACCGGCCGGAGCGTCCCGGCCGCAGCCTGGTCACCACCAACCACGACGTCATCCGGCGGTGGGCCCGGCAACGGGGTGCCAAACCGGCGACGATCAGCGGCACCGATCGGGCGGGCCGAGCCGGGGTGTTGACGTTCAACATCCCGGGCTACCGGGAGAGCAGCCGGATCCGTGAGATCACCTGGGACGAGTGGTTTCACACCTTCGACCTGCGTCGGCTGAACCTGATCTACCAGGAGCAGATGCGCGACGGTCGGCAGAGCAACTTCTTCCGGACCGAGTCACCCGATCGGGAAGACGGATGAGGTTTGCGGGAATAGCCCTCGGGTACCCGCTGTTGGCCTTGACCGAGGGCCTGAGCACCGTCCGGCGGGGTCGCTGTGACGGGCGAGACAGCCGCTCAAGTTGAATCGCGAGGTCAGGCCGCACTAGCTTTATTGCACCGCGTTACGCTCGGAACCGTTCGGGGGAGCGGCGGATCGATCAGATCTGTGCATCCGGGTGGGCGCGGGGGACGGGTGGACCGACACCGTTGGGGGACGGTGGCCCACCTGTTTGGACCGGCGGCGCGAGCGGGCGTCGCTTACGGGGGTGAGTGCCGCCCGCCGCCGCCGGTCGTACGACGTCGAACGCCCGGTACGGCTTCCGTACCGGGCGTCGACTGTTTCGTCAGCCCAGGTCCTTCTGCGCAGGGCCGCCGGGGGTGGCGACGCCCGGGCTCGGCTCACCCCTGGGAGGTGGCCACCGGCTCGGCCGCCTTGGGTGCGGCGGGCTGCGGTGCGGTCGACTGCGTCGTCAGCACCGCAGCGGCGCCGACGGTACGCAGGGTGACGGCCCGCCGTTCCCGAGCCGGCCCGGAGAGCAGGTGACCCACCGCCATCACCAGGCCGATCGCCGCGCAGCCGAACCAGAGCGTGGCGTTGCCGGCTTGCTCGCGCACCAGCCCGCCGAGGATCGGTGCCGCCGCCCCGGCCAGCTGCCAGGAGAGCGAGAAGACCCCCTGATAGCGACCACGCAGCTCGGCCGGGGAGAGTTCGGCGATGAGGGTGGCGTTGGAGGGTGAGTGGAGCATCTCGCCGAGGGTCCAGATCAGCACCGTCAACCCGTAGAACCAGGCGACGTCGGCGAACGCGGTCAACCCGAAGCCGACTCCGGTCACCACCGCGGCCAGGGCGAGCACGTGCGACCGGCTCCGTCCCTTGATCAGTCGGGGCACGAAGAGTTGCCCGGCCACGATCATCACGCCGTTGAGCGCGATCACCGATCCGTAGGTGGCGGGGCTCAGGCCGGAGTCGGCCATCGCGATCGGCAGCATCGAGATGTGTTGGAGGAAGACCAGCGCCCCGAGCAGGTTCAGCGCCACGAAGCCGAGGTACACCCGGTCGTTCAGGATGGTCCGCAGGGCGCCGGACGGAGCGCCGCCGCGAGGCATCCCGACGACGACCGTGCGGGTCTCCCGTACCTTCACGAAGATGATCAGCGCGGTGATCAGGGTGGTGGCCGCGTTGACCACGAAGAGCAGCAGGTAGCCGGCCTGGGCGGCGAAGCCGGCGAGGACGGCGGCGCAGGCGAAGCCGAGATTGACCGCCCAGTAGTTGAGCGAGAAGGCGCGCAGCCGGTCCCGCTCCGGCACCACGTCGATCATCATGGCGCCGTACGCGGGGCGGGCCGCCTCGGCGAAGAGGCCGAGCAGCAACGCACCCGCCGCCACCGTCCACAGGTCACGGGCGAAGCCGAGGGCGAGCATCATGGTGGCGGCACCGAGATGGGCGGTGAACAGGGTCGGTCGGCGGCCCCACCGGTCGGACAGGGTGCCGCCCGCGGTGGTGCCGACCGCGCCGCCGACACCCCACGCGCCGAGCACCAGGCCCGCCTGTGCGGCGGAGAAGCCGCGCTCCTGGGTCAGGTAGATGGCGAGGAAGACCAGGACGAACGAGCCGAGCCGGTTGATCAGCGTGCCGGTCCAGAGGTACCAGAAGGTTGTTGGTAGCCCACCTGTGGTGTCCCGGAACCAGCCTCGTATCGCGCGCACGCCCGCCCCCGCATCCGTAATGACTGATGATCTATTGGATCCTTACCAACCTAGTGGCGTGCCGGAATCAAGGTCACCCGTATTTCCACGTGGTGGTCGTCACCACCCTTCCCGCACGGCCCGCTCCGGCTTGCGGCAGGATGATCGGCATGACAGCTAGCGAGGGGCCCACCGTCGGGACGCTGGTCCTGCTGCGGCACGGCGAGAGTGACTGGAACGCCAAGAACCTCTTCACCGGCTGGGTCGACGTCGACCTGACCGCGAAGGGGGAGGACGAGGCGCGCCGCGGCGGCGAGCTGCTGCGCGATCACGGCCTGCTGCCGGACGTGGTGCACACCAGCGTGATGCGCCGTGCCATCCGGACCGCCGAGCTGGCGCTCAACGCCGCCGACCGGCACTGGATCGCGGTACGCCGGTCGTGGCGGCTCAACGAGCGTCACTACGGCGCGTTGCAGGGCAAGAACAAGAAGCAGACCCTTGAGGAGTACGGCGAGGAGCAGTTCATGCTCTGGCGCCGGTCGTACGACACCCCGCCGCCACCGATCGCCGACGACGACGAGTGGTCGCAGGTGGGCGATCCGCGGTACGCGCTGCTGCCGACCGAACTGATGCCGCGTACCGAGTGCCTCAAGGACGTCGTCGCGCGGATGCTGCCGTACTGGTACGACTCGATCGTGCCGGACATCCTGGCCGGTCGTACGGTGCTGGTGGCCGCGCACGGCAACTCGCTGCGGGCGCTGGTCAAGCACCTGGACCAGATCAGCGACGAGGCGATCGCCAAGCTCAACATCCCCACCGGCATCCCGCTGCGCTACGACCTGGACCCGCTGCTGCGCCCCCAGACGCTGGGCGGCACCTACCTCGACCCGGAGGCGGCGAAGGCCGCCGCCGCGGCGGTGGCCAACCAGGGTCGCTGACCCCGACACCGAGGGCCCCGGCGAGTGTCGGGGCCCTCGGCGTGTCCGGCGGACGAGAGTCACCGTCGACCAGGTGCGACCAGGGGCTCGGTACGGGTGAACGATGCCGGACAGGTAGGTGAACTCTGCTCGACGTCGGAGTGCTTCGTCCCGTTCTGGGCGATCGCCGGGTCGAGAATGACCCTACGATCGCCGGGTGACATGGGCAGTGACGGTGGGTGTGGCCACGGCCCTGGCGGTCGGGGTGATCGCCGGGCTGGGGTTGTCCCGCGTGGTCCCGGCGGCGCGCCGGGCCACCGAGTCCACCCGGAGTCCGCGGGCCGGTTTCCGGGTCGGTAAGGGGAGGCCCGTCATCGACGAGGTGCAGGGCGGCATCGGCCGTCGCGCGATCGACTCGCTGCGTGCGGGTGTCGTGGTGTTGGACGCGGACGACGTGCCCGTGCTGACCAATCCGGCGGCGCGGGCGATGGGGCTGTTGCGGGCCGGTGGTCGACCCGGATCGGTCATCGCGCATCCGATGATCCGTACCCTGGCGGGGCAGGTACGCCGCACCGGCGTACGGCGCGAGATCGAGCTGGACCTGCCCCGAGGCGGCGACAACGCCGCGGAGAATCCGCTCGGCGTGCACCTGCGGGCGATGGGGCTGGGCGGCGGCTACATCGCGGTGGAGGCGGTCGACGTGACCGAGTCGCACCGGTTGGCCCGGGTCCGCCGGGACTTCGTCACCAACGTCAGCCACGAACTCAAGACCCCGATCGGTGCGTTGCAACTGCTCGCCGAGGCGCTGCTGGACGCCACCGGCCCGGCCGGCGAAGGTCGCCCGGAACTCTCCGAGGACCTCGGCGCGGCCCGCCGCTTCGCCGAGCGCATCCAGCACGAGTCGACCCGGTTGGGACGGCTGGTGCAGGAGCTGCTGGAGCTGACCCGGCTCCAGGGCGCCGAACCGCAGCCGGCGCCCGAACCGGTCGCGGTGGACTGGGTGATGTCCGAGGTGATCGATCGCACCCGGACCGCCGCCGCTGCCCGCCGGATCGAGGTGACGGTCGAAGCCGAGCGGGGGCTGACCCTGTACGGCAGCGACAGCCAACTCGCCACCGCGGTGGCGAACCTGGTGGAGAACGCCCTCAACTACTCCGGCGAGGACACCACGGTCCGCATCGTCGCCCGGTCCGCCGGTGAACAGGTGGAGATCGCGGTCACCGACCAGGGCATCGGCATCGCCCCCACCGACGTCGACCGCATCTTCGAACGGTTCTACCGGGCCGACCAGGCGCGTTCCCGGGCGACCGGCGGCACCGGCCTGGGGCTGGCGATCGTCAAGCACATCGCGAGCAACCATGGTGGCCGGGTGGACGTCGCGAGCACTCTTGGTGGTGGGTCGACGTTCACCCTCCGGCTGCCCGCCCGTCCGCCGGACGACCTGCTGGGCACACTGCCGGAGGCGGAAACCACGGCCGAACCCGGGCAGGGTTGACCGCACGTGGATCGGGTCGGGGCGCCGTCCGGTCCGACCGATGGAAAGGAAACGCCGTTGAGTCGCGTACTGGTGGTCGAGGACGAGGAGTCGTTCTCCGACGCCCTGTCGTACATGCTTCGCAAGGAGGGGTTCGAGGTCTCGGTGGCCGCCACGGGGCCGGCGGCGCTCACCGAGTTCGACCGGACCGGCGCGGACATCGTGCTGCTCGACCTGATGCTGCCGGAGATGTCCGGCACCGAGGTATGCCGACAGCTGCGGCAGCGCTCGCAGGTGCCGATCATCATGGTCACCGCGCGGGACAGCGAGATCGACAAGGTAGTCGGCCTGGAGATCGGGGCCGACGACTACGTGACGAAGCCGTACTCCCCCCGGGAGCTGGTCGCCCGGATCCGCGCGGTGCTGCGCCGGCAGACCTCGGAGGTGGAGTCGAGCGAGGCGACGCTCGTCGCCGGGCCGGTCCGGATGGACGTCGAGCGGCACGTGGTGACCGTGGCCGGGGGTGCGGTGCAGCTGCCGCTCAAGGAGTTCGAGCTGCTCGAACTGCTGCTGCGCAACGCCGGTCGGGTGCTCACCCGGGGCCAGCTGATCGACCGTGTCTGGGGCGCCGACTACGTCGGTGACACGAAGACGCTCGACGTCCACGTCAAGCGGCTACGTTCCAAGATCGAGCCGGAGCCGTCCACCCCACGGCACATCGTCACGGTGCGGGGTCTCGGCTACAAGTTCGAGCCCTGACCCGGTACCGGGTCGGCCGGGTGGGGGGCGACGAGGCCCTGCCGGATCCGCGCCGCGCACAGCTCGGCCAGTTTCACGTACCCGGCCTCGCCGATCAGCGCGGTCAGCTCCGGGGCGTACGACAGGTACATCGGTTCGGTGCCGACGTGCGCGTCGGTGGAGGAGGTGCACCACCAGTCGAGGTCGTGCCCGCCAGCCCCCCAGCCGCGCCGGTCGAACTCGGCCAGCGTGGACACCAGCACCTTGGTGTTGTCCGGCCGCTTGACCCAGTCCTGATCGCGGCGGATCGGCAGTTGCCAGCACACGTCCGGTTTGTACTCCAGCGGATGCGCCCCGTCGCGCAACGCCTGGGCGTGCAACGCGCACCCGCCCCCGCCCGGGAAGTCCGCGTCGTTGAGGAAGACGCAGGGGCCGTCCGCGTCCTGGGTGGCGGTGCGCCGTGCCGGGGTCTTGCCGTCGACGGTGTCGTTCTCGGTCCAGTTCTTGAAACCGCGTCGATAGTGCTGCCAGGTCTGTGGCGTCAACCGTTTCACCGCGGCCCGGACCCGCGTCTCGTCGTCGGAGTCGGTGAAGAAGGCACCGTGCGAGCAGCAGCCGTCGGCCGACCGGCCGGCGATGATCCCGTGACATCCCCGGCCGAAGATGCAGGTCCACCGGGACAGCAACCAGGTGAGATCGGCCCGGATCAGGTGCCGCTCGTCCGCCGGGTCGACGAACTCGACCCACTCCCGGGGAAAGTCCAGCGGCACTTCCCGGCTGCGCGGATCGGCCGGGTCGTCCACCAGCACACGCAGTTCGATCTGCCCTGTCACCTGGCCAGCGTACGCGTGGTGGGGCAGCCCGGTCGTCGAGTGACGCGAACCAGGTGGGCCTATGGTTCTCCCATGCGACTGGGTGTCCTCGACGTCGGTTCGAACACGGTGCACCTGCTGGTGGTCGACGCGCACCACGGGGCGCACCCGTGGCCGGTGCACTCGGAGAAGGCGGTGCTGCGCCTCGCCGAGCAGATCGACCCGGACGGCGCACTCCGTGAGGCTGGCGCGGACGCCCTGGTCAAGGCGGTGGACGCGGCGCGTACGGCGGCCACCGGACTGAAGGTGGACGAGTTGATCGCCTTCGCCACCTCCGCGGTGCGTGACGCCACCAACGCGGCCGACGTCCTGGCCCGGGTGCGCGACGCCACCGGCGTACGGCTGGAGGTGCTCTCCGGCGCCGACGAGGCACGGATGACGTTCCTCGCGGTCCGGCGGTGGTTCGGATGGTCCGCCGGGCGGCTGCTGGTGCTGGACATCGGCGGCGGCTCGTTGGAGATCGCGGCGGGCATCGACGAGAATCCGGACGCTGCGGTGTCGCTTCCCCTCGGAGCCGGTCGGCTGACCCGGGACCGGCTCGGCGTCGACCCGGAAAGCCGCGTCCCGCCCGCGTCGAAGATCGTGGAGGAGCTGCGGCAATACGTCGAGGCGCAGCTCGATCCGGTGGTCGAGCGGATGATCGAGGTGGGGTGGGACCGCCCGGTGGCGACCTCCAAGACGTTCCGTACGCTGGCCCGGCTCGCCGGTGCGGCCCCCAGTGGTGCCGGGCTCTGGGCCCGCCGCCGACTCACCCGGTCCGGCCTGCGACAGGTGCTCGGCTTCATCCGGCACATCCCGCCCGCGCAACTGGTCGAGTTGGAGGGGGTCAGCGCGGGGCGGGCCCACCAACTGCTGGCCGGTGCGGTGGTCGCCGAGTCGGTGATGCGTCGACTCGGGGTGGAATCGGTGGACATCTGCCCGTGGGCGCTGCGGGAGGGCGTGATCCTCAACCGGATGGATCGACTGGCTCCGGTGTGATCCCCGTCGTCCCTCCTGTCCGGTTTGCGTACTCTCGTCATGATGCCTCAATGAACGGCGGCTACCCTCGGTGGTGTGACTTCCCGCGTCCCGGTGCTCCTGTCCAGTTCCTCGGTCTTCCCTGAGCGGACCGCGGCGGCGTTCCAGCTCGCCGCCACGCACGGCTACGACGGCCTTGAGGTGATGGTCTGGACCGACGCGGTCAGCCAGGACGCGGGCGCGCTGCGGGGCCTCGCCGACCACTACGGGGTGCCGGTCCTCTCCGTGCACGCCCCCTGCCTGCTGGTCACCCAGCGGGTGTGGAGCCCGGACCCGTGGGAGCGGCTCCGCCGGGCGGCGGTGCTGGCCGAGACGCTTCAAGCGCCGACGGTGGTGGTGCACCCGCCCTTCACCTGGCAGCGGGACTACGCCCGACGCTTCGCCGAGGGGCTCGACCGGGTGGCCGGCGAGTTCGGTGGCCTGCGGTTCGCCGTGGAGAACATGTATCCGGTACGGATGGCCGGCCGCCAGTTCGTCCCGTACGTGCCCGGTTGGGATCCCACCGACGCCGGTTACACCTCGTACACGCTCGACCTGTCGCACTGTGCCGCCTCGCACAGCGACGCGTTGGCGATGGCCGACCGGATGGGCGACGGTCTGGCGCACGTGCACCTCGGCGACGGCACCGGCGAGGGACGCGACGAGCACCTGGTGCCGGGGCGCGGCAACCAGCCCTGCGCCGAGTTGCTGCGCTCGCTGGCCGGGCGGGGCTTCACCGGCTCGGTGGCGGTGGAGGTGACCACCCGGGGCGCGAAGAGTCGGCAGGTCCGCGAGGCGGATCTGAGCGAGGCGCTGGCCTTCGCCCGTCAGCACCTCGGCACGCCGTCCCCGGTCGACGCCTGACCGTCGACCCGCCCGTTCTGACCGTCGACCCTCCAGGGGCGGGTCAGGAAACCGGTGTCAGCGGGTCCGGTTGGCTGGGCACCGCAGCCCGCTTACGCGCCCGGTGGGCGGCCACGTGCGAGCGGGTGGCGCAGCGCTCCGAGCAGAACCGCCGGCAGCAGTTGGACGAGGTGTCCAGGTAGACGTTGCCGCAGCGGTCGTCGGCGCAGACGCCGAACCGGGCGCTGCCGTACTCGCACAGCCAGACCGACAGCCCCCAGACCGCACCGGCGAGGTATTCCGAACTGACCGAGGCACCCCGGCTGGTGACGTGCATGTGCCAGTCGCTGGAGTCGTGTCCGGAGATGCGCGGTTGCACCGGGAACGCCTCCAGCAGGGAGTTCAGCTCGCTGACCGCCAGGGCGTCCCGCCCCGAGGTGCCGTACGCGAAGACGTCCCGCAGCCGCTTCTGTGCACGCCGAAAGGTCGGTAGATCCCGTTCCGTGACCTCGTCGCGCATCCACTCCTGGTCGTCGCAGAAGAGGCCACGCAGGTCGTCGAGGTCGTTCAGTCGCGCGTTGACGAGGTCAACCCCGGTCCGGGCGTACGCGTCGAAGTCCACGTGTCAACCGTAGACGACTCATCCCGGGCGTGGCGCGTCGATGTAGTGCGGGAGGAACCGCGCGTAGCCGTCGGTGATCAGACTGGCGCTCTCCCGCAGCCCGGCACCGGCCGACTCACCGTCGACGATCCAGCTGCCCAGCACCAGATGACTGTCGCCGAATGTCGGCAACGCCCGGAACTCCTGGTAGCAGAAGCCCTCCTCGCCGTAGTCGCCGGGATTGTTGATCTCACCGCCGGGGGTGACGATGCGTACCGCCGCGCCCTCCCGGCCGAGCAGCGGCTTGGCGACGTATTCCGACATTCCGCGCGGACCGTCCAGGTACGCCGGCAGCAGCAGCTCGTGCCCCGGATACAACTCCCACAGCACGGCCAGCAACGCCTTGTTGGACAGCAGCAGCTTCCAGGCCGGCTCGATCCAGGTGGTCGGGGTGCCCGGCCGCACCGCCAGCGGGCCGTACGGTTCGGCGAGCATCCACTCCCACGGGTAGAGCTTGAAGCAGGTGACGACCGGTCGGTCGTCGGCGTCGACGAAGCGCCGGCCGTCCCAGCCGAGGTGCTGGATCGGCAGTAGTTCGACGTCCAGCCCCGCCTGGCGGGCGGTCTCGGCCAGGTAGCCGGCGGTCATGTGGTCCTCGCCGGTCTCCTCCTCGTTCGACCAGACCACGTGCACCCGCCGGTCGTGCAGCCCCGCGCCGATCTTCGCCCAGGTGCCGACGAGCCGCTCGTGCAGGCTGTTCCACTGGTCCAGCTCCGGCCGGGTGTGCTCCAGCCAGTACCACTGCGTGATGCTCGCCTCGACCAGTGCGGTGGGGGTGTCGGCGTTATACTCCAGCAGCTTCGGCGGCCAGCTGCCGTCGTACCAGAGGTCGAAGCGGCCGTAGAGGCTGGGTGGCTTCTCCCGCAACGACCGGGCGACCGCCTCGGTAGCCCATTGCGGGATGCCGAACTCGGCGTACCGGTTGCGCCGCACCACGTGCTCGGCGGCGGCCAGCGACATCCGGTGCAGCTCCTCGGTGGCCTCCTCCAGGCGCAGCACCTCGTCCAGGTCGAAGACGTACGCCGCGGTCTCGTCCCAGTACGACATGACCCCGCCGTCGGGCAGTTCCGTGTCCACGTAGACCAGGCCCTGTTCGCGGATCGTGGTGTCCCAGTCGGGGCGCGGTGTGACCGTCTCGCGCCGCACGCTCAGCCGCCGCAGTAGGCGAGATGGGTACCGAAACCGCCGCGTTCGGGCACCGAGGCGCTCACCGGTTCGGGCGCGGTTCGGCTGCCGACTTCGGCGGCTGGGGCGGGAATCCGCATGGCCAGAGCGACCGTCGCGCCACCACCGGCGGGGCCGAGGGCGCAGTCGTCATCGTCATCGTCGTCGGAGTTCATATTGCAGCCGGAGAGGGCGAGCGCCAGGGCGGTGAGCGCGCCAAGCTGCACGGAGGCCGACCGAAGCCGGCGGCGGGGGCGATTTTCCACGACATCGTTGTAACCGATGGATGCCATCCCGTCCGCCCCGGGCCGAGGGCGGACGGGAAGGTACCTGGTGGTCGGGTGGGAGTTACGCTCGGCTCATGCTCCGTTCCGTCATCCTCGCCGCCTCCCGGTCATCCCGGGTCGAGCGGCTCGTCGCGACGGCCCCGTTCTCCCGGGACGTCGTCCGCCGGTTCGTTGCCGGCACCACGACCGACGACGCGTTGCGCGTGACCCGCGAACTCGTCGAGGACGGTCTCGCGGTCACCCTCGACAATCTCGGCGAGGACACCGTCACCGGCGAACAGGCCAACGCCACCCGGGACGAGTACCTCACGTTGCTGCGGATGCTGGCCGAGGCGGAGTTGACTCCCGCCGCCGAGGTGAGCGTGAAGCTCTCCGCGCTCGGTCAGGCGTTCGACGAGCAACTCGCCTACGACAACGCCCGGGCGATCTGCGCCGCCGCCGAGGCGGCCGGCACCACGGTCACCCTGGACATGGAGGACCACACCACGACCGACTCGACCCTGGACATCCTGGCCAAGCTCCGCAAGGACCACCCGTCGACCGGTGCGGTGTTGCAGGCTTATCTGCGGCGTACCGAGTCGGACTGCCGCGAGCTGGCGTCGGCCGGGTCGCGGGTGCGGTTGTGCAAGGGCGCGTACCGGGAGCCGGAGTCGGTGGCGTACCAGTCGGCCCGGGAGGTCGACAAGTCGTACGTCCGGTGCCTGAACATCCTGATGTCCGGCGACGGTTATCCGATGCTCGCCACCCACGATCCGCGCCTGATCGCCATCGGCGAGGACCGGGCGCGTTGGTTCGACCGTGACCCGGACCGCTTCGAGTTCCAGATGCTCTACGGCATCCGGCCGGAGGAGCAGGCCCGCCTGGTCGGTGAGGGCTACACGGTCCGCACCTACGTGCCCTACGGCGACGACTGGTACGGCTATCTGATGCGTCGGCTCGCCGAGCGTCCGGCCAACGTGGCCTTCTTCGCCCGCGCGCTCACCTCCCGCCGGTAACACCCGGCAGCAGCCGTACCGCCGGTCGGCGGGTGCGAGCCGTGCCTTGACCAGGAAAGCTAACAACATTAGCCTTGCGGCTATGTCAACTAGCTTTGTGGCGTGTGCCGACGGCCGGATCGCGTACGAGGTGCACGGGCAGGGGCCCCTGGTGGTGCTCTCGCACGGCATGGGGGAGAACCGCCGCTCCTACCGGCACCTGATTCCGTTGCTGGTGGCAGCGGGCTACCGGGTGGCCTCGGTCGACGTACGCGGGCACGGCGACTCGACCACCGGCTGGCCGTCGTACACCCCGGCGGAGGTGGGCGGCGACCTGCTCGCGGTGGTGCGTGACCTCGGTGGCGGCCCGGCGGTGCTGGTGGGCAACTCGTCCAGCGGCGCGGCCGTGGTCTTCGCCGCCACCGAGGCGCCGGAGTCGGTCAACGGCATCGTGTTGGTCGGCGCGTTCGTCAACCAGCCGAAGCTCAACCCCTTCATGCGGCTGGCCATGGTCGTGGTGCTGCACAGTCCACGGCTGTTCGGGTTGTTCCACCGCACGCTCTTTCCCGTGCACCGTCCGGCCGACGACGCGCAGTACCGCCGGCAGTTGGTGGCGGCGCTGCGCCGGCCCGGCCGGATGGCACCCTTGCGCGGGGTGATCCACCCGGTGGAGCCGCACTGGACCAGCCTCGCCGCGCAGGTCCGCCAGCCGGTACTGGTGCTGATGGGCACCAGGGATCCCGACTTCTCCGACCCCGGCGCGGAGGCCCGGGCCGCCCGGCGACTCTTCCCGGTCGCCGAGGCGCGGATGATCACCGAAGCGGGTCACTACCCGCACGCCGATCGCCCGGAGGCGATGGCGCACGAGCTGGTCGCCTTCCTGGCCGAGGTCAACCGTGCCTAGGGCCGGGCTCAACACCCAGATCGTGGTACGTGAGGCGGCCCGGCTCGTCGACGAGGTCGGGTACGGCCAGCTCACCCTCGCCGCGTTGGCGAACCGGCTCGGCGTGGCACTGCCCAGCCTCTACAAGCACGTCAAGGGTGCCGAGGCGCTCGCGCAGCAGTTGTCCGCGCTGGCCACCGCGGAGATCGCCGACGAGATGACCACAGCTGCCGCCGGGCGCAGCGGCGAGGACGCGCTACGGGCCGTCGCCGCCGCCTACCGCTCGTACGCCCGTCGGCACCCCGGCCGCTATCCGGCCACCCAGCGGGTACCGGATCCGGCCGACCCGGCGCACCTGGCCGCCGGGGAACGCGCGGTCGGCGTCGTCTACGCCATCCTGCGGGGATACGGCATCGAGGGCGACGCCGCAGTGGACGGGGTCCGGATGTTCCGCGCGGCGGTGCACGGCTTCGTCTCGCTGGAGGCGACCGGAGACTTCGGACTACCCCGCGACGTCAACCGGTCCTTCGACCGGATGATCGCCGCCCTGGACGTGGCGTTCCGTTCCTGGCCCGCCTCGGCGGAGCCCGACGCTGCCTGACCCGAGTCGGCCGGTAGATCACACTTCCGTCGGCGCTACCGCAGGCTTTACCCTTCGCCGGTGAATGAGGGGGCCCCGGCGGGCGACGACCATCCAGCGGTGACCAGCCCGGCAGCGCAGGAGGCGGCGCTGCCACCCACAACGGTGATGCCCGACGCCGACCCGGTCCCCGAGCGACGGCCGCGTCGCCGATGGCCATTGTGGGCCGCCGTGGTGGCGGTGGTGCTGGCGTTGGGTGTCGGCGTACCGGCGGCGCTGCTGAACGGTCGACTGTCCGATGCAAAGGTCGGTGAACCGGCCGTTGCCGCCTCGCCGACGGAGAACCCCACCACCATCGCCGCCCGGCAGGTCGCCGAACGGATCACCGCGCAACTCGACAAGCAGGCCGCCGCGCTGCTCGACGGCGACCGGTCCGGGTTCGCCGCGATCGCGGCCCCAGCCGTACGCCCTGACCTGCGTCGGCGGTTCGCCGCGCTCCGGGCCCTGCGGGTGACGCGCTGGCAGGGCCGTCCGAGTGGCCTGCCCACCTCGGCGGGGCGCCCCGGACAGTGGCGGGTGCAGATCGAGTTCCAGTACTGCTTCGTCGTGCCGAATTGCCAACCGAGCCCGATGGTGGTGGAGACCCGCTGGCGGGACGGTGCGCAACCCCGACTGCTCGCCCTGTCGAAGTCGAAGTCCTCGCCGTACGTGAACGGTCGCTTCAACGGCCAGCCCGGTGCCCTGCCCTGGGAGATCAGCAAGCTGGCCGTGGTGGTCGGCAAGCGCGTCATGGTGGCCAGTACCCCGGATCACCGCAACCGGTTGCCGGGGTTGTTGAAGCGGGCCGAGGCGGCGGCGAAGGTGGCCGACACCTATGTCGTCGACGGTACGCCTCCGGACATGTACCGCGTCTTCTACGCCGGGCCGAAGGAGTGGAAGCGGTGGTACGGCGGTGACCAACCGGAATGGGGTGCCGGGGCCGCGATCAACACCGGTGGCGGGCACTACGAGGTGATACTGGCACCCGAGACGCTCGACTACTACGGCCCCGCGTTGGACGAACTGCTCCGTCACGAACTGGCCCATGCCGCCTCACTGCCGGACAAGAGCTACTGGGACGACTCGGCTTGGTGGCTGATCGAAGGGTTGGCCGAGCACGCGGGTGCCGACGGCCAGCCGGTCTCCCGGTACGACGGACTGGCGCCCACCCGCCGGCTGGTGACGGGCGACTGGGACGGCAAGCTGGACGGACTCCTTCCCGACGACGACACGCCCGACCGGAAGGTGACCGGCAGCTACGGGATCGCCTACCTCGCCTTCCGGCACCTGGTCGACCGGTTCGGCGAGGAGCAGGCGTTCGCCTTCTTCAAGGCGGTGGTGTACGACCTGCGGCGACCGGAGCAGACCACCGAGGAGATCTTCGGCGAGTCCTGGTCGAGCCTGCGTAAGGAGTGCGTCGCGTACATCCGCAAGGCCGTGCGCTGACCCGGTGGCCTGGTCGGGGCGGTCGGGGCGACATCGACAGATGCTCGTAGCATGTGTCGCGTGCGCCGCTCCGACTCGCCGCGGTTGCCAGCCACTCGGCTGCGCCTGGTCACCGTTCTGCTCGCCGTCACCGTACTGACCCTCACCACCGCAGCTTCCTGTGGTGGTGACGAGCCGCCGATCGCGCTCGCCGCAGCGACGCGCGCCGCAGTGGCGGAGGAGATCGATGCTCCCGCCACCGTTGTCGCCCGGGCGGCGGCCACCCTCACCGCCCCGGCCGACGGCACGCTGGCCCGCCTCCGGGTGGAGCCGGGTCAGCGGGTCAAGCGGGGGCAGGTGCTCGCCGTGATCAACTCACCGTCGGCCCGGGAACGCCTCCGCCAGGCCCGCGCCGCGCTGCGGGCCGCGCAACGCGCCGGTGGCGGCGGTGGCGGCGGCGACCTCGTCGGGTCGCTGCGCGGCACCGACCGCGCCGCCGACGCCACGCACGCCGCCGCCCGAGCCGCGGCGGCGAAGATCAGCGACCCGGAACTCCGCAAGGCGCTGCTCGCCCAGGTCGAGGCGGCACAGCGCCGGTACGACGCGGCGGCCCGCGCCGCCGACCGGGCGGTACGGGAGGTGCAGCGCGGCGTACGCAACCTGAACAGCGCGGTCAGCGCGCTCGCCACCGCCCAGCGACTTCAGGCACAGCAGGCGTACGACCTGGCCAAGGCGACCGTCGACGCGTTGACCCTGCGCGCCCCGATCGCCGGTGTCGTGCAGCCGGGCGGCGTCAGCACCGGCACCGGCTCGGCGGGAGCCCTCGCCGGGCTGCTCGGATCGGGTGGAATGCCGTCGGGGATCGGTGGGGAGTCGTTCGGTGCGCCGGCCGGACCGCCGCCGGGCGTGGACACCGCGGTTCCGGTGGGCGGTCGGGTCACCGCCGGCACCCCGGTGCTGACCGTGGTGGACACCCGCGAGCTGGGTCTGCTCGCCGAGGTCGACGAGACGGACGTCCTGCTGGTCCGCCCCGGGCTGACCGGCACCGTCGAACTCGACGCCGTCACCGGTGCCAGCTACCAGGCGACGGTGCAGTCGATCGACGTACTGCCCACCACCTCGGCCCGGGGCGGGGTGAGCTACCGGGTGCGACTCGCCCTCGGCCCCGGGCAGTTCGGTGAAGCCGAGCCCGCGCCCACCCCGCGCCCCGGGATGAACGCGGTGCTGCGGCTGCGGGTCCGGGAGGAGGCGGACGCGGTGACCGTGCCCGCGTCGGCGCTCTTCTCGGTCGACGGCCGGGACACCGTCTGGCTGGTCCGCGACGGCCGCGCCGACCGGGCCGTGGTCACCGTCGGCGTCCAGGGGCAGGATCTGGTGCAGATCGTCGACGGGGTGCAGGCCGGCGACCGGATCGTGATCCGGGGCACCGACCAGGTCCGCGAGGGCCAGGAGATCGGGTGAGCCGGGCTCCGGCGATCGAAGCGGTCGACGTCTCCCGGACGTACCAGCTGGACGGCGTGTCGGTGCCCGCCCTGCGCGGGGTGTCGCTGACCGTCGAAGCCGGGGACTATGTCGCGCTGATCGGGCCCTCCGGCTCCGGCAAGTCCACCCTGATGCATCTGCTCGGTGGGCTGGACCGCCCCAGCGGCGGCCGGTTGGTCATCGGTGGCCGGGAGGTGGGCACCCTCACCGCCCCGGAGTTGGCCCGGCTGCGCAACGAGACCATCGGCTTCGTGTTCCAGGCGTTCCACCTGCTGCCGCGTACCTCGGCGGTGGACAACGTGGCGTTGCCGCTGGTGTACCGGGGCGTGAGTGCGCGGCAGCGGCGTGAGCGCGCCGCCGCGATGCTCGGGCGGGTCGGCCTGGGTCACCGGTTGCACCACCGGCCCAACCAGCTCTCCGGCGGCGAGCAGCAGCGGGTGGCGATCGCCCGAGCCCTGGTCACGGATCCGACCGTGCTGCTGGCCGACGAACCGACCGGCAACCTGGACAGCACCACCGGTGCCGCCGTGCTGGAACTGCTGGAACGCCTCAACGGCGAGTCCGGGGTGGCGCTGGTGATGGTCACCCACGACGCGGAGGTGGCGGCGCGGGCGCGGCGACGCATCGCGATGCGCGACGGCGTGGTGGTCGCCGACAGCGCCGCCGAATCCGGCTCGACCGAGGTGGCGGACGGAGGGGCTGGCGCGTGAGGGTGGCCGAAGCCTGGCGGGTGGCGTGGGACGCGTTGCGCGCGAACCGGATGCGCAGCGCGTTGACCATGCTCGGGGTGGTCATCGGGGTGGCCTCCGTGGTGTTGCTGGTGGCCATCGGCACCGGCACCAAGCAGCGGGTGGAGCAGCAGGTCGAGGGCCTCGGTTCCAACCTGCTGCTGGTCGTGCCGGGGCGACTCGACGTGGGTAGCGCGCCGGCGCTCTCCCCGCTCACCCTCCAGGACGTGGACGCCGTCGGCCGGGTGGTGGGTGATCCGAGCCGGGTGGCGGTGACGGTCGCCTCCGGGGCGACCGTGCGGGCCGGCAACCGGGAGGACTTCACCACCGTCCAAGGGGTGCTGGAGACGACCCCCACGGTCTTCGCCCGGGAGGTCGCCCGGGGGCGATACCTGACCGGTTCCGACGTGGACACCGGTCGCCGGGTCGCGGTGCTCGGCGACTCCGTCGCCCGCTCCCTCTTCCCGGATCGGGAGGCGGTCGGTCAGCAGCTCAACGTGGCCGGCGTGCGCTTCCGGGTGATCGGTGTCTTCACCCCGCTCGGGCAGAGCCTCGGGGTGGACCGGGACGACGAGGTACACGTGCCGGTGACGGCGGCGCAGCGGCTCTACGGCACCCAACGGGTCGACGCCATCGCGGTGAAGGCCCCGGACCGGGAACGGATCGACGAACTCGGTGAGCGGATCGTGGCCGAGCTGAACGGTCGACACCCGGGTACCGAGTTCAGCGCCGTGACTCAGGAGCAGATCCTCGGTGTGCTGGGCGACATCCTGGGCATCCTGACCGGCGTACTGGCCGCCATCGCGGGCATCTCGCTGCTGGTCGGTGGGGTCGGCGTCTCCAACATCATGCTGGTCTCGGTCCGGGAACGGACCCGGGAGATCGGTCTGCGCAAGGCGGTCGGCGCCCGGCCCCGAGACATCGGGGTGCAGTTCCTGCTGGAGGCGGTGCTGCTGACCTCGGTCGGTGGCCTCACCGGGATGGCCCTCGGCGTGGGCGGCGCGCTGCTGGTGGC
This sequence comes from Micromonospora sp. DT48, assembly GCF_049844495.1. Taxonomy (NCBI): domain Bacteria; kingdom Bacillati; phylum Actinomycetota; class Actinomycetes; order Micromonosporales; family Micromonosporaceae; genus Micromonospora; species Micromonospora sp. DT48. The sequence goes on along the minus strand of NZ_JBNCLE010000004.1, from coordinate 236,609 downwards.
CGCCGTCTCACCCATCCCGGCGGCGGTGACCTGGTGGTCGCTGGCACTGGCCTTCGGCGTCTCGGCGGCGGTGGGCATCATCTTCGGGGTGGTACCCGCCCAGCGGGCTGGTCGGCTCGATCCCGTGGTGGCCCTGCGCTCAGAGTGATCTCCCCGATACCCGTGGCCGAGGTTGATCGGTGTCGGAACCCGGGACGCAGCACCCGACCAGGGGTTTTTTCTCACCAGGCGGCAACCGATCATGATCAGTTGCGGGAAGGGATCGCGCCGGTCACAGCCGCCCCGCTACCGTACTGGTAACACGCGCGTCGCCGGCCGCGCGGGAGGACCCGTGTGGCGGCACGCGCCGGGCATGGGATGGGTCGGGTGAGCCATGGCCGGGTCGCAGTCCGACGGTCGGCTGTCGGATGTCAAGTTCCTGACCGTCGCCGAGGTGGCGACGGTCATGCGGGTGTCGAAGATGACGGTCTACCGCCTGGTGCACAGCGGTGAGTTGGCCGCCGTGCGGGTGGGCAGGTCGTTCCGGGTACCCGAGCACGCGGTGCACGAATACCTGCGTGGCGCCTTCCAGGAGACCGCCTGACCCGGGTGCGGACCGGGCCGTGCGGGCCCGGTGGAACGGGCATCGAGCGGGGGCGCGTTGGTCCTGTTGACGCCTCCCCGCTACGCTGGACTCCGATCGTGACCGCTGGTGCGCTCCGCCGCCCATCCCGCCGGTCCGGTCCCTGTCCGTAAGCGGTCGCCGACGCCACAGGCTCGTGGTGTTCTCCCGATCGCGCCGCACGTTGCATCGAAAGGCTGTCGTATGGGCTCGGTGGTCAAGAAGCGCCGCAAGCGCATGGCTAAGAAGAAGCACCGCAAGCTGCTGCGCAAGACCCGCGTCCAGCGTCGCCGTCTCGGCAAGTGACCGACGCCGGGCGCAGGCCCGGCGTCCGTCCTTGCCAACTTGTCGACCCTCGGAGGCTCAGGTGATCAGGCCGTGGCTGTCCCGGCTCGGTCCCACCTGCCGGGGCGGGTGCGAGACATGACCCCCGGTGGCTCCCAGAGCCTCCCGGGGGTCGTCGTCGTGACCGGAGTCAGCCGCTACCTGGGCGCGCACGTCGCGGCCCGGCTCGCCGCCGACCCACGGATCGACCGGGTCATCGGTATCGACCTGCCGGAGCCGGGTCCCGAGATCGACGCGCTGCTCGACCGGGTCGAACGCATCCGGATCGACGCCGGCTCGGTGGGGGGTCTCCTCGCCGACCTCGACGTGGACACCGTGGTGCATCTGGCCCTGGTCAGCTCCCCGGATCCACAGCACGGTGGTCGGGCGGCGATGAAGGAACAGAACGTCATCGGCACCATGCAACTGCTCGCCGCCTGCCAGCGGGCACCGCGACTGCGCAAGATCGTGGTCCGTTCCTCCACCGCGGCGTACGGTGCCTCGTTCCGTGACCCGGCCGTCTTCACCGAGGAGACCGAGCCGCGCGAGGTGCCGCGTGGCGGCTTCGGCCGCGACATCCTCGACATCGAGGGGTACGTCCGTGGCTTCCGCCGACGGCGCGGTGACGTCACCGCCACCGTGCTGCGCTTCGCGCCGTTCATCGGCTCGACGGCGGACACCACGCTCACCCGCTACTTCGCGCAGCCGGTGGTGCCCACCATCCTCGGTCGGGACGCCCGGTTGCAGTTCCTGCACTTCGAGGACGCGCTGGAGGTGCTGCACCGGTCGGTCGTCGAGGACCATCCCGGCACCTTCAACGTCGCCGGGCCCGGGGTGCTCGCGCTGTCGCAGGCGATCCGCCGCGCCGGGCGGATCGCCGTGCCGGTGTTGGAGCCGGGCCTGTCCGGCGCCGTCGCGCTCGCCCGGCTCATGGGCTTCGGCCGCTACGGCCTCGACCAGGTCGACCTCTTCGTGCACGGCCGGGTAGTGGACATCTCCCGGCTGGAGCGGGAGTACGGTTTCACACCCCGCTCCACCGCCGCCGCCTTCGACGATTTCATCCGGGCACACCACGGGCGTGCCGTGGTCACCCGGGACCAACTGGCCGCTGCCGAGAAGCTGGTCTTGGACCAGATCAGGCAGGTTCGCAGCGCTGTCCGGGAGCGGTCGTGAGCGGGCCGGAGGAGCAGCACGACGAGTCGCGCCTCGACGACCGGTACGCCGTACCGCCGCCGGTGACGCCCGACACCGACCCGGCCCGACAAAACGGACACCGCCCGGCACCGGACCAGGTCGGCGACGTCTGGGACCGGCGGGTCGCCAGCGGCCTGGCCTTCCTGCGCCGCCGGTTGGCCGGCGACTACGAGGTGGACGAGTTCGGCTTCGACCCGGAGCTGACCGAGGCGGTCTTCCACCCGCTGCTGCGTCGGCTCTACCGTGACTGGTTCCGCACCGAGGTCAGCGGCCTGGAGAACGTCCCCACGGACGGGGCGGGACTGATCGTCGGCAACCACTCCGGCACGGTCGCCCTGGACGCGCTGATCCTCTCCACCGCGCTGCACCACGAGCACCCCGACCATCGCTACCTGCGGCTGCTCGGCGCGGACCTGGTCTTCCGGATGCCGGTGGTCTCCGAGATCGCGCGCAAGACCGGCGGCACGGTTGCCTGCAACCCGGACGCCGAGCGGTTACTGCGCAACGGTGAACTGGTGGGTGTCTTCCCGGAGGGCTTCAAGGGCGTCGGCAAGCTGTACGCGGAACGCTACAAGCTGCAACGCTTCGGGCGGGGCGGCTTCGTCTCGGCGGCGCTGCGTACCGGCACCCCGATCATCCCGGTGGCGATTGTCGGCGGCGAGGAGATCTACCCGATGCTCGCCGACATCAAGCCCCTGGCCCGACTGCTCAAGCTGCCGTACTTCCCGGTGACCCCGACCTTCCCCTGGCTCGGCCCGCTGGGCATGGTGCCGCTACCGAGCAAGTGGCTGATCGAGTTCTGCCCGCCGATCCCGACGGCGCACCTGATGGACTCGGCGGACGATCCGCTCGTCGTGTTCAACCTCGCCGACCAGGTACGGGAGACTATCCAGCAGACCCTGCACCAGTTGCTGGAGCGCCGGCCTGACCCGTTCGGCCCTTAGATCTCAGGTGCAGGGAGAAGCTGCCCCGCACGGCCGTCACCGTCGCGTCGAACCGGGCGAGCGGTAGTTTGCTGTCAGGGATCATGCAGAACAGGGTGGCGACCGACTCGCCATCGCCGGTGGGACTCTTGACCGCGCCGTAGCGGGAGCGAAGACCGGTGTCGGGCATGGGCGCGGTGGTGTCGTAGCCACGGCTGGAAGCCTTCGGTGGGGTGTCCCAGCCCGGCGACTAGCCGGTCCGGACCCCGGCGGGCCCGAAGCGCCCGACCGGTCAGGCGCAGGTGGCGGGGATCGGGCCGAGCGAGTCGCTGCTGGCGGTGAACCCCTGACCGCAGGCGATGGCGGCGCGCATGGCGTCGGCCCGCTCGGCGACGGATTCGAGCAGCGCCAGCGATTCGCTGGTGCGCGCCCGATCGGCCCGGGAACCCCGGTCCTCCAACGCGCTCAGGGACCGTCGCTGCGCGGTGAGGAATGCGTCGACCGCAGCCAGCGACGCGGGATCCGAGCGCTGCGCGGCGGCTCCGGCGAGCAGGCGTACGCCCTGGCGGGTGTCCTCGTCCATGTCGTCCAGCACGGCGCGGTATCCGCTCTGGCCACCCCGCAGCGTGGCTGCCTCGGCCAACCGGGTGCGGGCGAAGTCGAGGAAGAGTTGGCCCTTGCTGATGTCGGAGCTGGTGAGCGCGAGTTGCGCCCGTTCGGTGCCACGCTTCATCCCGTACAGCGCGTCACCGGGCACCGCGTCCTCACTGGCCGCCGAGATGCCGGAGACGGCCACCGCACCGGCGGCGATGCCGATCAGGATCGCACCACGGGCGCGAGCCCGGCGGGCGGTGACCGCAGGCAGTAGTGACCCCCGGACCGACGCGGACTTCTCGGTCGGCTTGGTGGCGGCCGACGCCCCGACACCCTCGCGAGCGGCGGTGGCCAGCAACATCGCCCGTAGGCCGGTGCGGAACTCCGGGTCTACCTCGACGACCGGAGGGTTGGCCCCGAGCTGCCGGCCGAGCGTGACGAGCGGCATGAGCCCGTCGTCGTCCCGGGATCGCACATGATGACGTCGGCCGCCGTTGGCTTCGTCGAGAAGCTGCGCGAAGCGCTCGGCGCGCCGACGGGAGAAGAGGGCGTTGTCCACCGTGGCACCTCCTCTCGCTGGTCACGGCCGGTCGGCCGCGTTCACCGCCAGCGACCGATGACCTCGTGACACCACGGCGGATGGCCGTAGGCGGCACCGTCCCAGGTCACCCGCAGGGCTCCTGGTCTGTCTGCGGTCGCACCCGGAGAAACGCGCCGCGCCGGGGACGGGTTACGGCCCGGTCCGCGTCGAAAATTACCCAAAGTGATCGCGTCCGGTGGTGGATCGGTGACTGACGTGCCGGTACGCGTAGGTCACGGCTGGAAGCCGTCGGGGAGCAGCCGGGCCAGGGCCCGGACCGCTCGGTACTGGAGCGCCTTGATCGCGCCTTCGTTCTTGCCCATCGCCCGCGCCGTCTCGGCGACCGAGAAACCCTGGAGGAAGCGGAGCACGATGCATTCCTGCTGCTCGGGATTGAGGCGCTTCACGGCGCTCAACAGGGCGACGTTGGTGATGTGCTCCACCACCGCCGCCTCCGGGCTGCCCTCCGGGCCCCGGTCCTCCCGATCGGCGTCGAGGACATCGCCGGTGGTGACCTCCAGCCGGTAACGACCGGACTTGAAGTGGTCGGCGACCAGGTTGCGCGCGATGGTCACCAACCAGGCACCGAGGTCCCGACCCTGCCAGGTGAAGCTACCGATCCGCTTGAGGGCACGCAGGAAGGTGTCCGAGGTGAGGTCCTCGGCGAGCTGCCGATTGCCGACCCGGAAGTAGACGAAGCGGAACACCGTGTCCACGTACCGGTCGTAGATCAGCCCGAACGCCTCCGCCTCGCCCGCCTGGGCGCGTTCGACGAGCGCCCAGACCTCGGTAGCCGGATCGGACGGATCCGGTCGGCTCGGGAACCCGGTCGAGCCGCCGCTCGTGTCGGTGACCGCCGGCAGTACCGCGGTCTCGGTGGTGGACGCCTCGGTGACCGGCGCGTCCCCGCCGCGCCGAGCCTGGGCCGGCATCGTCGGGCGATTCGGGGAGGCGACCCGCCCACCGGCGGACTTCGTGTTTCCCCCCGGCACCGGTGGTCGGTGTGGCGGTTCGTTCTGATGTGGTCGGCTACCCACCCGGCGGGCGGTGCCGTCGCCTCGCACGGCGAGGTTCGCCGACGCGTCCGACGCGCTGTGGGCGCCGCCGCGTTCATTGATCGGAGTACGGGCGGCGGGACCGGTCAGGCCGACCGGACGCTCGGCGAAGCTGAAGGCGGTCATCGCGTCGCCTCCGTTCCGCCGGTGGCCGCCGGGCCGGCAACGACCGGTCGACCGGTCGTTGCCCCGTCGGGCAGGGTGGCTCCGGGGTGTGCCGACGTGCGGCAGATCCCCTTGAGGTGCTGGTCCAATGCGCTCAACGGCACGGGGGCCTCCTCGGGCTGAGGGGTGTCGACTCACGGCAAATGGGGTGAGCCGACCCGAGTGATGATAGGGCCAACGTCACCCGCGCGTGGCAAGTCCGTTACACAGGGCCGAAGTATTTCCCGACGTGTCGCCGGGCTGGCGGACCGGTTGTCCGTCGGGTGTGGTTGACAATCGGCGCTTCACCTGATCCCCAGTGGAACCCCTGTTATCGCTGGTGAGGGGCATGGTCCCGGGTGGTCGAGCGGGGTCGGAAAGGTGGCCGTCGACCGGCGGGTCGGGAAGCTGCGGTGCGTTCCTCGCCGTACCCGCTCCGCACCGTCGGTGATGTCGACGGGTTCCGTCGACGGGACTCGTCGTGTCCTCCCGGACGGCGGGGGTGGACCGGACGCCGACGGTTGGTGGGCCACCGGTGACGTCGCGTACGCCGATGCCGACGGCGACCTCTTCCTGGTCGACCGGCTCGGCGAGCTGATCCTGGTCAACGGCTTCAACGTGTACCCGCACGAGGTGGAGCTGGTGCTGTCGGCACACTCGGCGGTGGCAGAGTCGGCGGTAGTGGGCGTGCCGCATCCGAGAACCGGGGAGACTGTTCGGGCGTACGTGGTGCCGGCGCCACGGGTCGAGGTGGCCGGCACCGAGCTGATCGCCCACTGCACGCGTAACCTGGCCCGATTCAAGTGCCCGACCGAGGTCGAGTTCGTCGACGCGCTGCCGCGCTCGGTGATCGGGAAGGTACGCAAGACCCTGCTCGGCACGACGGAGGAGACCGATGCGTGAACCCCGCCTGACCCTGATCACCCGCCCCGGCTGCCACCTCTGTGAGGACGCCAAGGCGGCGCTCGACCGGGTGGTCGCGGTCACCGGCGACCGGTGGATCGAGCGGGACGTCAGCGGTGACGTGGAGTTGGAGCGGGAGTACGGTGACCGGCTGCCGGTGGTGCTGCTCGACGGCAGGGAGCACGGTTACTGGCGGGTCGAGGAGGACCGACTGCTGCGGGACCTGACCACCCCCCAGCTCTGAGCCCGCCGCGCCCTCGGCTCTGAGTCCGCCGCGCCCTCGGCCAAGGGGCCGTCATGCGCCCAGCTCGGGGGCGGCCGAGGGGCCACCTCGCCGGATAAGGTGCGGCGATGACCCCTGTGCGCCCTCATCTGGTTTGGGACTGGAACGGCACCCTGCTCGACGATCTCAGCCTCGTGGTGGCCTGCACCAACGCGGTGTTCGCCAGCGAGGGTGGGCCGAGTGTCAGCCCTGACGAGCATCGGGTTCGGTTCCGTCGGCCGATCGCCGACTACTACGCGGACGTGCTCGGCAAAGCGGTGGACGACGAGGCGTTCGGCCGGTTCGACAAGATCTTCCATGACGCGTACCGGGTCGGTCTGACCACCTGCGAGCTGGCGAACGACGCGGTGGACGCGTTGACGGCCTGGCCGGGCAGTCAGTCGCTGCTGTCGATGTGGTTCCACGACGAGTTGGTGCCCGCCGTCGAGACGTACGGGCTCAGCGGGCGATTCGCCCGCATCGACGGGCTGCGGGCGCAGGTCGGCGGGGACCGCAAGGCGGAGTCGTTGGCCCGGCATCTCGACGCGCTGGGCGTCGACGGCCGATCGGTGGTGCTGATCGGCGACTCGCTGGACGACGCCGACGCCGCCCTGTCCGTCGGTGCCCGCGCCGTCCTCTACACCGGCGGATTCACCGACCGGTCCCGCCTGCTCGCCTCGGGCCACCCGGTCGCCGACACCCTCACCGAGGCCGTGACCCTCGCCACCACTTTCGCGGACGTGTCCGTTCGATCGTGAAGTAGCGCGCTCGGAATCGGGGCGTCGAGGTCACAACCTCGTGATCGGCTCATGGGAATGCGGTTGGGCGGCCCGCGTGTGATTGGTCAGAGAAGTCGGGATTGGGCCATAATCGCGCGAGTGCTTACGGCAAGGTGGTGATCGATCTTGTGGGATGGAGGGGCCGGTGGGGGCGCGGGCCGTGCCAGCAAGATCGCGATTTGTGCACGTCTTCACAAGCGCCTACTCTGTAATTCCGACGCGCCCTGCTAGCACAGCCGGCAACATCGGTCGCCAGCGGGAGTCCCGAAACGGCCGACCGGTGGAGTTGGTCGAGGATCGCACCGCACGGAGTCTCATGAGTCAGCACCGTCACCCTGGCGCGCCCGGTCGCGCAGGTGCCGTACCGGCGCTCCCGGACCTGCCCGAGGCGACGGTGGCCCGGCTCCCCGAATATCTCCGTGCCCTGCACAATCTCGCTGAAACCGGTCACGAGACGGTTTCCAGCGAAGGGTTGGCCAACGCCGCCGGGGTGAACTCGGCCAAGCTCCGCAAGGATCTGTCCCAGCTCGGTTCGTACGGCACCCGGGGCGTCGGCTACGACGTCGGGCTGCTGATCGACCAGATCGAGTACGTGCTCGGGCTCACCCAGCGTCGGGCGGTCGCCCTGGTCGGAGTGGGTAACCTCGGTCACGCCCTGGCCGGCTACGACGGCTTCGCCAGCCGTGGGTTCCGCATCGCCGCCCTCTTCGACGCCGACCAGGAACGCGTCGGCGAGGAGATCAACGGACTGGTCGTACAGCACATCGACGACCTGCCCCGGGTAGCTGCCGAGGAAGCCATCGCGATAGGCGTCATCGCCACCCCGGCCACCGCCGCGCAGCGGGTCGCGGACCAGCTGGTCGCGGTCGGTGTGACGAGCATCCTGAACTTCGCGCCATGCGTACTCTCGGTCCCCGAGGGGGTCGACGTGCGCAAGGTCGACCTCGCCATCGAGTTGCAGATCCTGTCGTTCCACGAGCACCGCAAGGCATCCCTGACCGCGCTCCCCGCCGCCGGTGGGTCCGCCCTCACCGCCCTGCCGGGCGGTCTCGCGGTCACCGAGAGCCAGGAGGCGATCGGCACGTGAAACTCCTCGTCGTGGGCGCGTCCTACCGCACCGCACCGGTCGCCACCCTGGAACGGCTCGCGGTGTCACCCAGCGGGCTCGACCACATCCTGGCGCGTCTGGTCGCGCAGCCGTACGTGAGCGAGGCCGTCCTCGTCTCCACCTGCAACCGGGTGGAGGTCTATGCGGCGGTCTCCGGCTTCCACGGCGGCCTCGGGGACATCTGCGCCGTACTCGCCGAGCAGGCCGGCTGCCAACCGGCCGCGCTGGCCAACCACCTCTACGTGCACTTTGACTCGGCGGCGGTGGATCACGTCTTCCGGGTGGCCACCGGCCTGGACTCGATGGTCATCGGCGAGGCGCAGATCCTCGGGCAGCTGCGCGACGCGTACCACTGGGCCAGTGCGGCGGACACCGCCGGACGGTTGCTGCACGAACTGATGCAGCAGGCCCTGCGGGTGGGTAAGCGGGCCCACTCGGAAACCGGCATCGACCGCGCCGGCCAGAGCGTCGTCACCGCCGCCCTGGGGCTCGCCGCAGGCCACCTCGACGACGATCTCACCGGCCGTCCCGCGCTGATCGTCGGTGCCGGTGCGATGGGCTCGCTGGGCGTGGCGACGCTCTCCCGGCTCGGCGCCGGGCCGCTGACCGTCACGAACCGGAGCACCGACCGGGCCGTCCGGCTGGCCGAGTCGTACGGCGCTGCCGCACGGCCGCTGGCCGAGCTGGCCGACACGCTCGCCGCGGTGGACGTCGTGGTGGCCGCCACCGCCTCCCCGGAGCCGGTCCTCACCCGCGAGGTGGTCGCCGCGGCGGTCGCCGACCGTGACTCCGGGCGTGGTCCGCTGGTCCTGCTCGACCTCGCGGTGCCCCGGGACGTCGGCCCCGACGTCGCCGAGCTGCCCGGCGTCGAGGTGATCGACATCGACCGGATGGCGGCGCTGCTCGCCGACGGTCCGGTGGCGGCCGACGCCGCCGCCGTCGAGCGGATCGTGGCGGGGGAGGTCGAGTCCTTCCTCAGTTGGCTGCGCGGTGCCGACGTGGCCCCAACCGTCGCCGCCCTGCGCGGCCGGGCCGAGGACGTGGTCACCGCGGAGCTGAGCCGGCTCGCGCAGCGTCGCCCCGACCTCAGCGACGACCAGCGTGCCGAGGTCGCCCGCACCGTGCACCGGGTGGTCCAACGGCTGCTGCACCAGCCGACCGTCCGGGTCCGCCAACTCGCCGCCGAACCCGGTGGCGACCAGTACGCGGCCCTGTTGCGTGAGCTGTTCGACCTCCAGGTCCCGCAGACCTCGCCGGTGGACACCGTGCCCGACATCACCCCAACCAGTGGAGGCGAGCGATGAACGAGGCTCCGCTGCGCCTCGGCACCCGGGGCAGCAAGCTGGCGATGGCCCAGGCCGGGCACGTCGCCGAAGCGTTGACCGCGCGCACCGGTCGGCCTGTCGAGCTGGTCGAGGTGGTCACCGCCGGCGACCGTTCCAACGCGCCGGTGCACCGGCTCGGGGTCGGTGTGTTCGTCTCCGCGCTGCGGGACGCCCTGGTCGCCGGCACGATCGACTTCGCGGTCCACTCGTACAAGGACCTGCCCACCGCCACTGCGGCCGGGCTGCACATCGCCGCGGTGCCGCCGCGACAGGATCCGCGCGACGCACTCGTCGCCCGCGACGGCAAGACGCTTGCCGAACTCGCACCCGGCGCGGTCGTCGGCACCGGCGCGTTGCGCCGGATCGCCCAGCTGCACGCGTTGGGCATGCCACTGTCGGTCACCCCGATCCGGGGCAACATCGACACCCGGCTGGCCCGGGTGCTCGGCCCGGAGGCCGACCTGGACGCCGTCGTCCTGGCCCGGGCGGGCCTGGCCCGCATCGACCGCGCCGACGTGGTCACCGAGACGCTCGACCCGATGCTGATGCTGCCGGCTCCCGCCCAGGGCGCCCTGGCGGTGGAGTGCCGGGTCGACGACACCGACCTGGTCGAGCTGCTCGCCATGCTCGACCACGCACCGTCCCGCGCCGCGGTCACCGCGGAACGGGCGCTGCTGGCCACCCTGGAGGCCGGATGCTCCGCTCCGGTCGCCGCCTACGCCGTCGTCGCCGAAGGCGAGCCGACCGGCGACGAGGGTGACGCTGTTGAAGAGATCTACCTGCGCGGAGCGGTGATCAGCCCGGACGGCACTCGTGACATCCGGCTGTCCCGCACCGGAACGCCCGCCGATGCGGCGGAGATCGGTAAGGCGCTCGCCACCGAACTCCTCGACCTCGGCGCCGACTCGATCCTCGGCCCGCAAGGACACGATGGCCCGGGGACCCAGCAATTTGGGAGCACAGAATGACCCGCACCCGTAAGCCCGTAGGCCGTATCGCGTTCGTCGGGGCAGGACCCGGCGACCCGGGCCTGCTGACCCGCCGGGCGCACGACGCCCTGGTCGACGCCGACCAGGTGGTGTACGACCGGGGAGTCCCCGAGTCGCTGCTCGACGTCGTCCGGGCGGAGGCCCGATCCGACGCCCAGTTCACCCCGGCCGAGGGCGCGCCGGGCGACGTGGCCAAGGTCCTGATCTCGGCGGCCCGTTCCGGGCAGAACGCGGTGCACCTGGTTGCTGGCGACCCGTTCGGTCACGACTCGGTGGTCAAGGAGGTGCAGGCGGTGGCGCGCACCGCCGCGCACTTCGAGGTGGTTCCCGGCGTCGGCCAGGCCGAGGGGGTGGCCACCTACGCGGGCGTGCCGCTGCCGGGCGTACGCACCGCCGCTGACGTCGAGGACGTCAGCACCCTGGACTTCGACGCGCTGGCCGCAGCCGTGCAGCGCGGCTCGCTGGCGCTGGCGGTCGACGCCGGTGACCTGGCCGCGATCCGGGACGGCCTGCTCGCCGCCGGAGTCGACGGCGCCACCGATGTCGGGGTGACCGGCGACGGCACCGGCGAGACGCAGTACACCACCACGTCGACCGTGGACTCCTTCGTCGCGGCGGCGCTCGGCTTCACCGGCCGTGTCGTGCTGACCATCGGCGAGGGGGTGGGCCAGCGGGACAAGCTCAGCTGGTGGGAGAACCGCCCGCTGTACGGCTGGAAGGTGCTGGTGCCCCGCACCAAGGAGCAGGCCGGTGTGATGAGCGCCCGGCTGCGTGCGTACGGGGCGATCCCCTGTGAGGTGCCGACCATCGCGGTGGAGCCGCCGCGTACCCCGGCGCAGATGGAGCGGGCGGTCAAGGGCCTGGTCGACGGCAGGTACGCCTGGGTGATCTTCACCTCGGTCAACGCGGTACGGGCGGTCTGGGAGAAGTTCGCCGAACACGGTCTGGACGCCCGGCACTTCGGCGGCGTCAAGATCGCCTGTATCGGCGACGCCACCGCTGACGCGGTCCGCGCCTTCGGTATCCAGCCGGAGCTGATCCCCTCCGGCGAGCAGTCGTCCGAGGGACTGCTGGCCGAGTTCTCGCCGCACGACGAGGTGCTCGACCCGGTCGGCCGGGTACTGCTGCCGCGCGCCGACATCGCCACCGAGACGCTCGCCGCCGGGCTCACCGAGCGCGGCTGGGAGGTTGACGACGTGACCGCCTACCGGACGGTCCGGGCCGCTCCGCCGCCCGCCGAGATCCGGGACGCGATCAAGTCGGGCGGGTTCGACGCGGTGCTGTTCACCTCGTCCTCCACGGTCCGGAACCTGGTCGGCATCGCGGGCAAGCCGCACACGCGTACCGTTGTGGCTGTCATCGGGCCCAAGACGGCGGAGACCGCGACGGAGTTCGGCCTGCGGGTCGACGTCCAGCCCCCGCACGCGTCGGTTCCCGATCTGGTGGAGGCGCTCGCCGGCTACGCCGTCGAGCTGCGGGAGAAGCTCGCCGCGATGCCGGCGAAGCAGCGCCGCGGCTCGAAGGTCCAGGGGCCGACCGCGCTGAGGTTCCGGTAGCCGCTTCGGCGCCGGCTGCTCGTCAGGGAGGGTTGGTTCATGCCGTACCCGCAGATGCGACCCCGTCGGCTGCGCCGCACCGCGGCGATGCGTCGGCTGGTCTCCGAAACCCGTGTCGACCCGGCCGAGCTGGTCGTGCCGATGTTCGTCAAGGAGGGGTTGACCGAGCCGCGCCCTATCTCCTCGCTGCCGGGCATGGTCCAGCATTCGCGTGACTCGCTGCGTAAGGCGGCGGTGGAGGCGGTGCAGGCCGGTGTCGGTGGGATCATGCTGTTCGGTGTGCCGTCGTCGCGTGACGCGCACGGCTCCGGTGGCATCGACCCGAACGGCATCCTGAACGTCGCCATCCGTGACGTGGTGGCCGAGGTGGGCGACGCCACCGTGGTGATGAGCGACCTGTGCCTGGACGAGTTCACCTCGCACGGGCACTGCGGGCTACTCACCCCGGACGGTGAGGTCGACAACGACGCCACCCTGGCCGCGTACGCCGAGATGGCGGTGGCCCAGGCCGCTGCGGGAGTCGGCGTGGTCGGTCCGTCCGGGATGATGGACGGCCAGGTCGGGGTGACCCGCCGGGCACTCGACGCGGCGGGTTACCCCGACGTGGCCGTGCTCGCGTACGCGGTGAAGTATGCCTCGGCCTTCTACGGGCCCTTCCGGGAGGCCATCGAGTCGGCGTTGGAGGGGGACCGGCGCACCTACCAGCAGGATCCGGCGAACCTGCGCGAGTCGCTACGCGAGGTCGAGTTGGACGTCGCCGAGGGTGCCGACATGGTGATGGTCAAGCCGGGGCTGCCGTACCTCGACGTGGTGTCGGCGGTGCGCGCCGCCGTGGACGTGCCCGTGGCGGCCTACCAGGTCTCCGGCGAGTACGCGATGATCGAGGCCGCCGCCGCGAACGGCTGGATCGACCGGGAGCGGGCGATGCTGGAAAGCCTCACCTCGCTGCGCCGCGCCGGTGCCCAGATCATCCTCACCTACTGGGCCGTCGAGGCCGCTCAACTGCTCCGCCAGCGCTACTGACCCCTAGCTCGCCGGTGTAGCCGGTACGGCACACGGTCAGCGCTGCCCCCGGTCAGCGCTGCCCCCGGTCAGCGCTGGTGACCCACCCCGCCGGAGCCGCAGCACGCCCAAGTCCGGCGGCTGCGGCCGGACAACCTGGCCGATTTCCGGCGGTTCACCGACGATGACCCAGACGTTCCGTCACGCTGGGTGTCCGCCTGCCCTACCCGACCTACTTCCCCACCCATCCTTTGCTCTGCTTCACTCCACGCACAGCTTACGGACGGTAGTCGAAACCCGGCGGGTGGGCCAAAAACCTCCGCTGCTGCGCCGCTGGTCAGTGGCGGTTGCGTGGGTTGAAGCAGAGCAAAGGGCGCGCGAGGGGATGTCGGGGGTGGCGGGAGAAGGAGCAGATCCGTCGCCCAGCGTGACTGTTGCTCAGCGTGAGTGTTGGTCGGGTCGGTCGAGGTCCTCATCAGGTCGTGGGTGCGAAGGGCGGGCGATATCCACAGGGTTTTCCACAGGGATTGCCGCGTGGGTCACGGCAGCGGCAAGGTCGGAGCATGTCTTCCGTCTTCGAGCCGCCGGACCTGGGCCCCACGGTCGGCCCCTTTCCCATCGCGGGTCTGGTGCGACGCGCCCGCCGGATCGTCGGGCTCAGCCAACTGCGGATGGCCCGGTTCGCCAAGGTCGCGCCGTCGACCGTCGCGCGCGTCGAGGCGGGCAGCCTGACGCCGAGCCTCGCCGTGCTCGAACGGCTGCTGGGCGCGGCCGGGCTCTACCTCGTGGTCGTCGATCAGGACGGGCGGGTGGTGCTGCCGATGGAGGTCTGGGACGACACGCGCGATGGCGCGAATCGTCGCTACCCGGCCCATTTGAACACCATTCTCGACCCGGAACCCGGCGAATGGTGGGGGGACATCTACGGTCTGGCTCGACCACCGGAGACCTACCACCGTTGCCGGGTCGACCGCGAGGCGCGGCGACGCCGTAGTCAGTGGGAGGTACGGGTGGCCAAGTACCGGAACGTGCCACCCCCGCCGGATCCGCGCTCCTGGTACCGGGACTGACCGGCCAGCGGGAGACCGGTCAACGCTTCGCGTCGAGCCGGTGGACCAGTTCGGCGACGTCGATGCTGTATTCGCACCAGTCCCGGTCGGTGCGGTAGCCCAACTCGGCGTTGACCTTGAGCATGGCCTCGTTGGCCTGGGCGTTCCAGGTCTGCACCTCGGTCAACTGTGGCTCGGCCGAGCGCAACTCCAACAGCATCCGGGCCTTGATCGCCCGGTCGATGCCGTAACCGCGGTGATCCTGCACCACGATGGTGTCGTACTGGTCGGCTCGGGTCGGGTGCTGAGCCGGCACCACCACCTCGGTCAAGCCGGCCACCTCGCCGGTCTGCTCGTGCAGGGCGAGCACGATGTACGGCTTCATGCCCCGCCGGTGCAGGCAGTCGAGGCTGTCCCGGAGTCGCTGTGGATCGTACGAACTCGGTCGTAGCTCGCCGTCCTCAATGTCCCGGGCCTCGGCCTTGGCACGGGCGTACGCCTCAATCAGCTCGTCCGGCGGGCCTCCAGGGTGGAACTGGACGCGATAGCCTTCGCCGACCACGGTGGACATCTGCGCCAACTCGGCCCAGTCGACAGTGGCGAGGTCGAGCACGCTGCGGGTCTCGACGTACTCCTTGCTGAAGCCGAGCGACTCGTAGAAGGCGACGGCGGGAGTGTCGCCGACCACCTCCACCCCGATCGACTCGAAGCCCTCCTGGTAGACCCGGCGGGCCGCGCGCAGAACGAGGTCACGGCCGAGGCCGCTGCGTCGCACCGTCGGATGGACCAGGACCTCCATTACGCCGATGTTGCCGAGCAGCAACACGTGCACCTGGCCGAGGATGGCCCCCGGTTTGCCGTCCGCGTCCGGATCCTCCTGGGCGACCCAGGAGATCCGGCGTTCGCCGGGCATCACCTCGGCGAGGTACTCCCGCAGGGAACTCTCCCGCCACGGCGGATCCTGCGGCAGATCGGCCGCCAGGACCGCGTTCAGCGTGTCCAGCAGCGACGCGATCTCGGCGGACGACGCGGTCCTGGGGTCCCACTCGCGCACCATCACCCGTCTAGCTTGCCGTCAACCGCAGCCTGGGGGAAGTGTCCAGTTCTCCAATGTATGCGGACGATCACTTCACGTGCGACTGGCCTGTCCGTACCGGTTGGCGGTGTCGAAGACGTCCTGGGCGTACCGCCGGACGTCGTTGTACGACAGGATCGCGTTCCACCAGTCACCCGGAATGGTGAGATTCCTGCCGCCCTTGCAGAGGTACATCCCGGCGGCGAGCGCCGCGTCGTGAATGTTGTGCGGGTCCTTGCGGCCGTCGTTGTCCGCGTCGGCGCCGATCTCCTGCCAGGTGGTCGGGATGAACTGCATCGGCCCGATCGCCCGGTCGTAGGTGGTGTCGCGGTCCAGCTCGCCCCGATCGGTGTCGGTGATCCGCATCCGGCCGCCCTGGCCGTCCAGCGGTAGCCCGATGATCTCCGGGACGGCTCGGCCGTCCGCACCGAGCTGGGCGTTGTTGGCCTGGCCGTGGCGGGACTCGACAAAGCCGATCGCGGCCAACGTGGTCCAGCTCAGGCCGCAACTCGGGTCGGTCTCGGCGAGCACCAGCTCGGCGTAGCCGTACGCCTGCATGGCGATCGGGTCGATGCCGACCTTGGCGCCGGTGTCGCGGGCCCAACCGGCCAGGGCGTCGGATGGGCGTCCACCGGCCGGTGCGACGCCGCCCGGCGGGGTCGCACCCGGCGGCGTCGCGGTGGGCGGCGGGAACTGCCCGGGTGGCGGCGCCGCGCCGGACGACGGCAAATCGCCGGTGGGCGCGTCAGGCACGTCGGCGGTGGCGTCCACCGCCACCGGACGCGGATCGCCGAGGGTCGCGGGCACCACCAGCGCACCGACCGTGGCGGTGGCGGCGACCAGAGCGAGCAGGAAGACGCCGGGCAGGGTCAGCCGACCACTGGGTCGGCGCGACCAGTCGCGGGTCGCCCGGGCCGCCGCGCGTGGCCCTGGTATGCGTACGGCGTGGGCGAAGCGTGTCCGGCGGCGCCGGGGCACCGGCGTACCGGTCTCCGGAGTGGACTCCGCGGCGGCGGCCTTCGATTCCTCGCCGGCGGCCGCCGGTTCCGAGCTGACGGTGGTCTTCGGTTCGGCGGCGGCGGTGCCGGAGGTGTCGTCCGGCTTGGTCGGACCCGACTCCAGCCAGGGACGGCGAGGTCGGGGCAGCCCGGTCGCCGGCCCCTCCGCGCCGGTGGTGGAACCAGCGGGCGGCGTGGCCGGTCGGAGGGGCCGAACGGTCGTGCGCTCTTCGCCGTCTGCCACCCGTCGAGTATCACCCATCTCTGGGCGGACGTCAGGTGCGGTCGTAGGCTGGTGCCATGCCCCGCTACGAGTTTCGTTGTCGCGCCTGCGGCGACACCTTCGAGGTCAACCGTCCCATGGCGCGGGCCGGCGAGCCGGCGTCCTGCCCACAGGGACACGTCGACACGGTGAAACTCCTCTCCACGGTCGCGGTCACCGGTCGAGGTGGCGGCGGGGCCGGTGCCGCTCCCGCACCGGCCGGTGGCGGCTGCTGCGGTGGCGGCTGCGGCTGCTGACCACACCGGCACGGTCCGTCGATGGGTGGTACGGGTGATGGCGGTCTTGCCCGGACGCAGAGTCCGATGGCACCTTGGGTCGGAGTCTTGGCCAGCCGTTCTCACGATGCGTGATGATCTGATCTCGGGAAGTATGGTGCCGAGACCAGGGGGGAGGTTCCACGCATGCCGCCACGGATCCAACTCCCGACCGGCTGGGTGACGTTCGTCTTCACCGACATCGAAGGTTCCACCCGGTTGGCGCAGCTGCTCGGGCCCGGCTATCGACCGGTGCTGGCCGAGCACCGGCGGCTGCTGCGCCGGACGATCGCGGCGACCGAGGGCGCGGAACTGCTGACCGAGGGCGACTCGTTCTTCCTCGCCTTCGACGACGCCACGGCGGCGTTGACCGCGTGTCTGACGGCGCAGCGGGCCCTGGGCGAACACGAATGGCCGACGCCCGAGGCGGCCCCTCGGGTCCGGATGGGACTGCACACCGGCTGGGCGGAGCCACGCGACGGGGAGTACGCCAGCCCGGAGGTGCACCGGGCAGCCCGGGTCGCCGCCGCCGCGCACGGCGGGCAGATCCTCTGCTCGGCTGCCACCGCGCGGCGGGCCGACCCACTGCCGGCCGGAGCCTCCCTGCTCGACCTCGGGCTGCACCGGCTGCGGGGGTTCGACGACCGGGAGCGGCTCTTCCAACTCGTCGCGCCCGGCCTGGAGTTGCAGTTTCCGCGGCCGCGTACCGCCGACGCGGCGGCGCACAACCTGCCGATCCAGGTCACCACCTTCGTCGGCCGGCAGACCGAACGCGCCGAGCTGCGGCGACTCGTGTCTCGACACCGACTGGTCACCGTGCTGGGTGCGGGTGGCAGCGGCAAGACCCGGTTGGCCGTGGAACTCGCCACCGACCTGGTGGACGAGTACCCGGACGGGGTCTGGTTCGTCGACATCGCCGCGGTCACCGACCCCGGGCTGGTCGCGTTCGCGATCGCCGCCGTGCTCGGGCTGCGTCCGGAGCCGGGCCGCCCGATGGTCGACACGCTGGTGGAGTACGCCGCCTCCCGCCGGATGCTGATCGTGCTCGACACCTGCGACGCGCAGCCGGCGTCCTGCGCCGAGGCGGTGTCCCGGCTGCTGGCCGGCGGTGGCGGGGTGCGGTTGCTGGCGACGACCCGGGAACCGCTGGCGCTGCCGGGTGAGGTGGTGTGGCGGATCCCGCCGCTGTCCGTCGACCCGGCCCCTGACGGCACCGAGAGCGATGCGGTGGCCCTGCTGGTGGACCGTACGGCGGCGGCGCGGGGCGGGCGGCAGCCCGACCCGTCCGAGCTGGCCGACGTACGGCGGGTGGTGCGCCGACTCGATGGCCTGCCGCTCGCGATCGAGCTGGCCGCGGCCCGGCTGCGGGTGCTCTCGGTGGGGCAGCTCGCCGAGCGTCTCGACGACGTACTCGGCACGCTGGACGCCGGGCGGGTGGATTCGCTGACCCCACCGGCCGAGCGGGACAACGCCGGCAGCCAGCGGGACACCGTCGACCTGGCTGCGGCGGCGGCCGGGGCCGACCCCTCGATGTCGGCCACCCGGGCGATGGCGCGTTCGGCGGTCGAGCGGCACCTGACCATGCAGGCGACGGTGACGTGGTCCTACCGCACGCTCGGGCCGCGCGCCGCGCGGCTGCTGCGCTGGTTGGCGGTCTTCGCCGGCCCGGTCGACTTGCCGACGGTGGAGTGGCTGCTCGACGACGACCCGCTCGACCCGCTGTCGGTGCTGGTCGACAAGTCCATGGTGTTGGCGGAGCCGCACGCGGCCGGCTGCACGTACCGGATGCTCGACCCGATCCGGGCCTACGCGGCGCGCCGGCTCGCCGAGGCCGGCGAGGAGCAGGCCGCCCGGGACCGGCACGTGGCCTGGTCGGCGCACGCCCTGGAGCGGGCGCGTCTCGGGCCGGGCGGGCAGCCGGTGACGCTCTCGCTGTACGCGCTCGATCCCCTCGCCGGGGAGTTGCGCGCCGCGCTGCGTTGGTGCGCCACGGGTGGCAGCGCGCGGGCGGGCCTGCGGCTGGCCGG
Source organism: Micromonospora sp. DT48 (assembly GCF_049844495.1). Lineage (NCBI taxonomy): Bacteria > Bacillati > Actinomycetota > Actinomycetes > Micromonosporales > Micromonosporaceae > Micromonospora > Micromonospora sp. DT48. The sequence goes on along the minus strand of NZ_JBNCLE010000004.1, from coordinate 217,584 downwards.
AGGGCTGGACCAGTGGTGGCGGGAGCGCGGACTGGCCCGGGAGGGACGCCTCTGGCTGTTCCGGTTATACGGACGGCTGGCCGAGACCGGTGAGGTGGTCCCGGAGGACGAGTTGGCGGCGGCCTACCACATGCATTCGCTGCACGCCGGGGGCGACGGCGAGTTCGGCGAGGAACTGCGGTACTCGCAGCGGGCCGAGGCGGCGGCCCGTCAGGCCGGTGACGCCGGCCTGCTGGCCCGGGTGCTCGCGGGTCGGGCCGCCCCACTTGTCGACATGGGACAGTTCGCCGAGGCGGAGCGGGTCTGCCGGGAGGTCATCGACTGGGCGCGGGATCAGGGCGTCGAGTCGGAGGCGTTGTTCGCCGTGTTCCGGCTGGCCGAGTTGCTGTGGCGGCGGGGCGCGCTGGACGAGGCGGCGGAACTGCTCGGTGCGGCCCGGCCGGTGGAGGCCGCCCGGCCGGTGGACCGGGGCCGACGCTCGGTGGACATGCTGCTCGGCATGGTCGCGCTGGCTCGGGGCGACCTGGTGGCCGCGCACGAACACCTGCTGGTGGCGCTGCGCTCGCGGATGAATCACGGCTTCCACGGGCGGGCCTGCGACACGTTGAACGCCGTCGCGGTGCGCTGTGCCCTCGGTGGCCACCCGTTGACCGCGGCTCGACTCTTCGGTGCCGCCCAGGCGACCCGGGCGGGCCTGCGGTCGACCCCCGGCATCTACGAGGCGTACTGGACGCAACGGCAGGTGGAGCTGCGGCGGGTGCTGGGTGACGCCGTCTTCGACGAGGCGTACGGCGAGGGTGCCGAACTGGGGCTGGACGAGGCGGTCGCGCTGGCGCTCGGTGTCGAGCATCCCGACCTGGCGGCCGATTCGGGACGGTTCGCGACCGGGGCGTCTCGTTCCGCCCCGCGCCAGACCAGCACCGCCGACCGCCGTACCGAGCACGCCTGAGACGCCGAAGACGCCCGGCCACGCTGCTGGCCGGGCGTCCCTCGGTGTTCGTCAGAGCGCGGCGCGACGCTCGGCGTCAGCCTTCATCCGAGCCGCCCGGTCGATGTCGGACTGCTGGACAGCGGCTACCGACCCGAAGATGGAGACCGCCTGGTAGTAGGTCCACGCCAGGCTCAGGCAGGCCGGTCGGACGACGGAGTTGTAGTTGGCGCACGAACGCTTCAGATCCTCGTAGAAGGCGCTGTCGAGACGCGACTTGTTCGCACTGAACTGGCCGACCGCCTTGTAGTTGCGGTAGCCGAAGTCGTGGCGGGCGCAGGAGATGTCGAACTTGAACCCGAGGGGGTTGTCCGGGCTGGACGAGCAGTAGTCGGTGGACCAGTCGAAGTTGTACTCCGCCCAGGGCGCCCGGTTCTGTCGGGCGGAGTACCAGGCGTTGTAGCTGCTGACGCTCGTCTGGGTCCAGCTGGACAGTACGGACAGCTTCTGCTGTGGCGTCACGGCCGCCGTGGCGGGGGAAGCCACGGCGAGGGCGGTGAGCAGCGCGAGTACGCCCGAGGCGAGGATGGTGGCGAAACGTCGATGCACGGTCAATACCTCCGCTGGGGGTGTGCGGTGGAGCACTGATTACCGGCGAGTTGCCGGGGTTCGATGATTTTCGATCAATGACCCGGCCCGCCGGTGTTACCCGCGAGAAATATTGGTGACCTGTGCTGAAACAGACGAATGCCCTGGACATCGACCGATGTCCAGGGATCTGGCGAGGTCCTCAGTCGAAGAAGCGGGCCAGATGGCTGGTGGAGGGGCCCTCGTCGTCCGGTCCCAACGGCGTGAGGTCGGCGAAGATGGAGGCACCGTCGCTGCTGGCGTGCAGTGGATACCAGCGCGGAGTTCCCGGCGGTCGCATCAGGCAGACGCCCTTGATGGTCTGCACGTCCAACAGCCGTACGTGGGTCGGATCGGCCACCGCGTTCACATGACCCCACCAGGGGCTCATCACGTGCAGCACACCGCCGGGGCGCAGCACCCGGTGGCACTCGTCCAGCAGGGGCAGGAAGTCGATCAGATGCTCCAGGATGTGCACCGCGAACAGCACGTCGACGGAGTCGTCGGCCAGCGGCAGGGAGCCGGACAGGTCGGCGACCGCGTCCACCCCGGGCGCGGGGAAGATGTCGAGCCCGAGGTTGCCCGGCCACTGTTTGGTGGCACCGCAGCCCAGGTCGACCACCACCGGGTCGCGGCCACCCACCCGTACCCGGCACCAGACGCCGAAGACGCCGGCCAGCCGGCCGATCTGCTCGCGTACCAGTCGTAGTTGGGCCGGCTCGTCGACCTCGCCGGTCAGGTGGGCGACGCCCCGGTCGAAGCGGACGTCGACGCCGAGCGTACGCAGTCGCTCGTCGTGGCGGGCCTGCTCCGCCCACGCCTCGGTGAGGAACCCGTCCACCGCCCGCAGTCGCTCGGCGGAGGGCGGGGTGTGTGCCAACGCGACCATACCGGCCACCTCCGGCCCGCCCGTTACCCGGATAGTTGACCGGTATGCGCTGGTTGTCCGTGGAATTCTCGTCGACGCGGCAACCGCACGAACGGGCGAGCCATCCGTCGCCGAGCGGCCGACCACCGGGACGAGGCAGACTCACGTTCGTGTTGACCACTCTGGCGATCGACTGCGGGGGCGGCGGGATCAAAGCGTCGGTCCTCGACGGCGCGGGCACCATGCGGGCCCAGCCGATGCGGGTGCCGACGCCGTACCCCCTGCCGCCGAAACTGTTCGTCCAAACCCTGGTGGAACTAGGTGCACGACTCCCGGCGGCCGGTCGGGTGACGGTCGGGATACCCGGCATGATCCGGCACGGCGTGGTGGTGGCCACCCCGCACTACGTGACCCGGTCGGGCCCGCGCAGCCGCGTCGACCCCGCCTTGCTCGCCGAATGGTCCGGATTCGACGCGCGTAGTGCGCTCTCGGCCGCGTTCGACCTGCCGACACTGGTCCTCAACGACGCCGAGGTGCACGGTGCCGGGGTGGTCGCCGGCACCGGCTGCGAACTGGTGTTGACCCTCGGCACCGGGCTGGGCAGCGCCCTCTTCGACGGCGGGGTGCTCGCCCCGCACCTCGAACTGTCCCACGCGCCGGTGCGCTGGGGCACCACCTACGACACGTACGTCGGTGAACCGGAGCGCCGCCGGTTGGGTGACGCGTTCTGGTCCCGGCGGATCCGGCAGGTGGTGGAGGGCCTGCGGCCGGTCTTCCGCTGGGACCGGCTCTACCTGGGCGGCGGCAACTCGCGGCGGATCCGCCCCGAGCAGCTCACCCGGATGGGTGACGACGTCGTGGTGGTGCCCAACAGCGCCGGGATCGTCGGTGGTGTTCGCGCCTGGGACCTCGCCACCGTGTAGGAGGCGGTCCGGCAGGCGGAGAAGGGCGGTCGGGAACAGTCGCGGTATCGCCGGTGTTGTGCCAGCGTCGGAGCAGTGGTGCGACACGGAGGGGGTGGCGGCATGGATCTTCTGGCCGAGTACCGACGGGCGACCCTGTTCTTCGAGGCGGGTGACCCCGGCAGCGCGGCCCGGCTGCTCGAACCGATCATCGAAGCCGAGCCGGACAACGCCGCCGTGCGGCAGCTGCTGGCCCGGGCGTACTTCCAGTCGGCCCAGCTCAGCCGGGCCGAGCAGCAACTGCGGGAACTGGTCGACCGTAACCCCAGCGACCACTACGCCCACCACGTGCTGGGCCGGACGCTGGAGCGGCTCAACCGGTACACCGACGCGCTGCGCCACCTGCGCATCGCGGCGGCCATGCACTCGTCCAACGACGACTACACCTCGGCCCTGCGCCGGGTCGAGACCCGGGTCGCCAGCGGTCGCTGACCCGGACCCACGTCGAGAGGGGCAGCCCGGTCGGGCTGCCCCTCTCGACGTCCCGGCCCGGCGGGCGACCTGCCTACCATGGGCCGCATGACAGCCGACCGGACGGTGGACGTGGCATGAAGCTGAAGCTGGACCTGCACGACATCTTCAACAAGGGCCACGACATCGACCGCGCGCTGCGCGGGATCATGGACGAGGCGGTGGCCAAGAAGGCCACCCTCGTCGAGATCATCCCCGGTAAGGGTTCCGGTCAGCTCAAGAAGCGCGTGCTGCGTTTCCTCGACCAGAAGGACGTCAAGCAGCTCTACCACCGCGTCGAGAAGGACTCCAAGAACTTCGGTCGCCTCTTCGTCCACTTCCGCTGGAAGTAGTGCCGCAGACGGGTCAGAGCGGGTAGGTGCGGGCGACGGCGAGCATCTCGGAGGTGTGCGAGCCGACGACGCCGACGTCCGGTGGACGGGGGCGGAATCCGGGGACCGCGTCGAGACCGTCGCTGGCGTCCATCGCGCGCAGCGCCAACTGCGGCGTCTTCGGCTCGACGGTCAGGGTGATCTCGATTCCCTCCGGTGGCGGGGCGTGGAAGACGATCCCGAAGCCCCACCGGCCGGCACGTTCCTCCACCGGGACCGGCCGGTTCGCCACCTGGGCGGCGCGTACGGTCGCGGTGGACGTGTCGACGTGCAGGGTGACCAGGCGTACGGGGCGTTGCGGGGTGAGCCGCAGCGACACGGTACGCAGACCGGCGGCGGTGGTGTCGGCCACCACGTCGAGCCGGGGTGCGGGCAGGTCGGCGGGCTGCGCCGGGCCGCCGAGCAGCTCGCGCCCGCCGATCCCCGGGAACTCGTCGGTGATCTCGACGGGACCGTCCACGTACTCGTCGGTCCAAGGTTGTGGCCCGGTCTCGCGGCTGAGCCAACGGGCCTGGCCGGTGCCGGTGTCCACCGCGTACATCAGGTGGGTGGGCGCGGGGTGTGCGGCGTCGAAGCGGTCGACGGCGACGCCGACCCCGGCGAGGACCACCGCGGCCAGTGCGGCGGCCCCGGCCGGTAGGGCGCCGAGCCGGCGGGCGCGTACCGCCACCATGCCTCGCTGGCCGCCCGCCTGCGGGTGCAACAGGTCGATCACGGGGAGCGCGGCCAGCCCGAGCAGCACCGCGAAGAGGGCCGCGACGCCGCCCATCGCCATGCCCAACGCGGGGAAGAGCAGCACCACGGTGGGAAGCAGCATGATCACCGCGACCCCGGCCGCGACGGTCACCGCGATCACCGGTACCGGACCGTCGAGGCGGGTGGTCAGTGCCACCAGCCCACCGAGGGCCCCGGCCAGGGCGGGCAGCGTCGCCAGGTAGGCGCCGCCGGGTGCCAGCATCGCGAGCAGCAGGCCGAGCAACGCCAGCCAGCCGAGCCCGCCGATGGCCAGGGCGGCCGGGCCGATCCGCCGTCGGCTCAGCGCGTACCAGGCGAACACGACGGCGGCGGCGAGCGCCAGCACGGCCAGTCGGTACCAGGTCGGCCGGTACGGGTCGAGCAGTTCGGCGTTGCCCGGCCGGACGGCGAGGATCGCCGCCCAGAGCAGCTGCGCGCCGACCGGCGCCACCACGATCGGCACCAGGGCCAGGCCGAAACCGGCGGCCAGTCCGCCGCCGGTGACCCGGCCTCGACGTCGGGCCAACCAGCCGAGTACGACCACGCCGATCAGCGCCAGCAGCGCCAACGGCAGCACCAACCAGCCGGGATAGCGGGCGAGGCCGCCGGGAACGGGGAAGTAGGTGGCGTCGTGACCGGCGCGTAGGTCGGCGAGGTCGATCCGCCCGAACTCCCGGGCGAGACCGAGGGCGTTGTCACCGTGGTGTTGGAGGCTGGCCCGGTCCATCGAGGCGGGGGTGTCCAGCGGTGTGTGGTAGGTCGCGCCCCCGTCGAGGTACGCCGAGTTGAGCCCGAGGAACCCCTCGTCGAGGAAGGCGGTGAAGTCGGTGTCGTTGGGCAGCGCCCGGTACACCTCCACGGCGAACGAGGTGCCCACCGGGTGCGGCGCGGCCCGACCGAAGACCTCGATCAGGCGGGCGTTCTCCGGCGATGTCTCAAACATGATCACCGGCCCGGTGCGCCCCCGTGCCTCCAGGTTGAGCACCACTCCCTTACCGGCGGCCAGCGGGTGCTCGGAGGCGAACGCCGAGGCACCGCAGAGACACGCCTCCTCGGCGTCGGTCAGGACGAGGACGACGTCGTTACGGGGTGCCGGACCTGCGGTCAGTGCGCGGGCCACCTCCAGGATGGTGGCGACCCCTGCGGCGTCGTCGTTGCCGCCCGGCCCGGTCTGCACCGCGTCGTAGTGCGCGACCAGGAACACGGTGCCGGTGGGGTCGGTGCCGGGTAGTCGGGCCACTACGTTGCGTACCCGGGCCAGAGTGGCGCCACCGGCCGCGCCGCTGAGCTGTCCGGCCTCCTCGGCGACGGTGTCCTGGACCTGCGTCTGCAGCCCGAGGCCACGCAGTACGCCTTCCAGATAGACCCGGACCTCGTCGTTGGCCGCGCTGCCCGCGACGTGCGGCCGTCCGGCGACCTGCGTCACATGCGGGTACGCGCGGGCCGCGCTGAACTCACCAGCCGGGGCGTCGGCCGGTCGGGGCGTCGGGGGACGCAGGTCGAGCAGGGCGCTCGTGCCGACGGCGACGAGCGCGACGAGTGCCGCCAGTGCGGCGAGGGCACGTCGACGTGGCCGGGCGAGAGCACGGTCGGCGGCGGGGCTGGGGGGTGCGCCCACTGGTGACTCCTTGCGGGGGGTTCGGGGGTGCCCGTCATCCTCACATGCCGCCCGAGGGCGCTCCGTCGTGTTGTGTGCGAACGTTGTCTAATACAGGATCAGCAGGGCACTCGGAAGGAGCCCGACATCACCAGCGATCTTCCGCCAATCGCGGCAGCGACCCGGGGGACCGGCCCGGCCGGCCCCTCCGTCGTGTCGTGGCCGTACCCGCAGGGAGGGCTGGGGAGCAACCCGAACCTGCCCCCCGGAGAGCGGCTGCGCGTGCTGCTGGTCGAGGACGACGAGGGTGATGCCTTCCTGGTCGGCGAGTTGCTGACCGAGACGAACTCCGGCATCGACCTGGTGGTGGCGACGAGCCTGCGTGAGGCCCGGCGGCGGATCGCGGACGTCGACTGCGTGCTGCTCGATCTGGGTCTGCCCGACGCGCAGGGGCTGGACGGGCTGCGGCAGGTGCTGGAGATGTCCGGCAGCGCTGCCGTCTGTGTGCTCACCGGGCGCACCGACGAGCACCTGGGCATCGTGGCGGTCGCCGAGGGAGCGCAGGACTACCTGGTCAAGGGCCAGGTCGACGGGGTGCTGCTAACCCGGGCGCTGCGCTACGCGGTGGAGCGTAAGCGGGCCGACGAGAATGCCCGCCGGTTGCGCGAGGTGGAACTGCGCCAGGCCGAGTCGGCCCGGTTGGAGCGCGGTCTGCTGCCGCAGCCGTTGATGTCGACCGACGAGATCGCGGTACACACCTTCTACCGGCCCGGTCGGCACGCCGCCCTGATCGGCGGGGACTTCTACGACGTGGTGCAGACCCGTCCCGACCGGGTGGATCTGATCGTCGGTGATGTCTGTGGGCACGGCGTCGACGAGGCGGCCCTCGGCGTCGAACTGCGGGTCGCCTGGCGGGCGCTGATCCTTGCCGGGGTGCCGGACGACGAGGTGCTCCCCGCGCTCGAACAGGTGCTGATGAGCGAGCGCCGGCTTCAGGAGATCTTCGCGACCGTGGCGACGGCGCGGCTGGACCTCAACGCCAACCAGGCGACGGTGCGGTTGGCCGGCCATCCGCCGCCGGTGCTGCTCGCCGGTGGGCGGGTTACGCCGGTGCCGGCGCCGGGCGGTCTGCTACTCGGTGTCCGGCCACGCCGGCCCGTCGCCTTCGACCTGAAGTTCGACACCGAGGACTGGTCACTGCTGATGTACACCGATGGTCTGATCGAGGGCCGGGTGGGTGCGGGCGACGAACGTCTCGACGTGCCGGGCCTGACCCGGCTGCTCAGCGAGCCGGCCGGCCGGGTGGTTCCGCTGCCGGATCTGCCGGCGTGGCTGGTCGGCCGGGCCGAGCAGCTCAACGACGGGCCGTTCGCCGACGACGTGGCGATGCTGCTGGTCACCCGGGGTGGTGGCCGGTGACGTCCACGAGCGCCGGCTGGAGTTTGCGTGGCCGGCTGGCGATGCTGGTCGCGGTCGTCGCGTTGCTGTTGATCGGGGTGGCCGGCGCGGAGGCGGTGGTCGCCACCCGGAACCGGGCACACATCGACGCGGTGCTCAACACGACCGGCCCGCTGCGCGCCCAGTCCCAGGAACTGCTCGCGGTCCTGATCGACCAGGAGACCGCGATCCGGGGGTACGCGTTGACCGGCGATCGGGACGATCTGGTCCCGTTCGACACCGGTCGGCAGCGGGAGCAGGAACTGGTCACGTCGATGAACCGGTTGCTGGCCACCTACCCGCAGCTGTACGACGAGCTCGAAGCGGTGCGGGAGCGGGCCGAGCAGTGGCGGCAGTCGGTCGCCCTGCCGGTCATCCAGGCGATCGAGGTCAGCGGCACCACCGCCGGTCGACAGCTGCTCACCGACCAGTCCCGACAGCAGTTCGATCAGATCCGGGTCGCCGTGGAGGTGCTCCAGGAGGGGATCCTCGACGTCCGCGAGGAGACCGCGACGGACGTCCGCGAGACCAGCAACCTGCTGGTGCTGCTGCTGGTCGTCGCGGCGCTGGTGGTGCTGGTCGCCGGGGTGGTGCTGCTCACCTCGCTGGAGCGGATGGTGATCCGCCCGTTGACCGGGCTGGCCGGGCAGATCCGGCAGGTCGCCACCGGCGACTACGGGCACCGGATCACCGGCGCCGGTCCGCGCGAGTTCCGGCGGCTCGGCAAGGACGTGGACGCCATGCGGCAGAAGATCGCCGCAGACCTGGCCGAGGTGCGTGAGGCGCGGGAGCGGATCGAGTGGGTCAACACCCAGTTGCAGAAGCAGGCCGAGGAGCTGACCCGCTCCAACCGTGACCTGGAGCAGTTCGCCTACGTCGCCTCGCACGACCTGCAGGAGCCGCTGCGTAAGGTGGCGAGCTTCTGCCAGCTGCTCCAGCGGCGCTACGCCGGGCAGCTCGACGAGCGGGCCGACCAGTACATCGCCTTCGCGGTGGACGGTGCGCAGCGGATGCAGCGGCTGATCAACGACCTGTTGGCGTTCTCCCGGATCGGTCGGCTCACCGCGGGTTTCACCGATGTCGACCTGAACCGCCTGATGGAGGAGGTGGCGGCGCAGACCGAGCCGGCCCGGCAGTACGCCGACGCCGAGCTGACCTGGGATGACCTGCCGGTGATCCGCGGCGAGGAGCCCCTGCTGACCAACCTCCTGGTCAACCTGGTCAGCAACTCGGTGAAGTTCCGTCGGGCGGATGTCGCGCCGAAGGTGCACGTCTCGGCCCGCCTGGTGGGCGAAGATTGGGAGATCACCTGCCAGGACAACGGCATCGGGATCGAGCCGGAGTTCGCCGACAAAATCTTCGTCATCTTCCAGCGGCTGCACGCCAAGGACGCCTATCCGGGCACCGGGATCGGGTTGGCGATCGTGAAGAAGATCGTGGAGTACCACGGTGGTCGGGTCTGGGTGGACACGGACGTGCCCGAGGGGACGGCGATCCGTTTCACGCTGCCCGCGCTGCCTGCCGACGTGCAGGCCGCGACCGACACGGGTACCGCCGAGGTGGACCGGCCCGATTCGGTGGAAGGCGGGACGGACCCGGCGTCGGACCGGCCCGATGACGGGGGCGGGGCGGATGACGGTAGCGTCGGCGCCGAGGCCGGCGGCGGAATGGAGCGCCCTTCGGCCGTCGCTGGCCTGTCACAGTCCGGCGGTGGGACAGGCCACATGAAGGAGGCGGTGGGATGACCGCGCCGGCGGACGGCAACAGCCCGATCGAGGTGCTACTGGTCGAGGACGATCCGGGCGACGTGCTGATGACCCAGGAGGCGTTCGAGGAGCACAAGCTGCGTAACCGGCTCAACGTCGTCTCCGACGGTGCCGAGGCGCTGGCCTACCTGCGCCGTGAGGGCAGGTATGCGGACGCCGAGCTGCCGGATCTGATCCTGCTCGACCTGAACCTGCCTCGCCGCGACGGCCGGGAGGTGCTGGAGGAGATCAAGCGGGATCCGGAGTTGTGCCGGATCCCGGTGGTGGTGCTGACCACCTCCCAGACCGACGAGGACATCCTGCGCAGCTACCAGCTGCACGCGAACGCGTACGTGACGAAGCCGGTCGACTTCGAGCAGTTCATCTCGGTGGTCCGGCAGATCGACGAGTTCTTCGTCAGCGTGGTGAAGCTGCCGCCGCGTGGCTGACACCCTGCTCGACGACGTCGCCGGACTGCTGCGGGACACCGCCGACCGCGTCGTACTGCCGTTGTTCCGCCATCTCGATGACGCCGACGTGATCGAGAAGGCTCCTGGTGAGCTGGTCACGATCGCTGACCGGCGGGCCGAGGAAATGATCAGCGCCGGGTTGCTCCGGCTGCGTCCCGGGTCGGTGGTGGTCGGTGAGGAGGCCGTGGCCGACGATCCCGACCTGCTGCGTCACCTGCGCGCCTCCGGGGACGTGTGGCTGGTCGACCCGGTCGACGGCACCGGCAACTTCGCGGCCGGGCGTCGCCCGTTCGCGTTGATGGTCTCCCTGCTCACCGACGGCGAGCCGGTGGCGGCCTGGGTCTTCGACCCGCTGGCCGACGCGCTGGCGACCGCCCGCAGCGGTGAGGGCACGTACCTGGACGGTCAGCAGTTGCACCTGCCCGAGAAGGCCCCGCCGATGGGCGAGTTGCGGGGTGCCGCGATGACGCGGTACCTGCCGGGTCCGTCCCGGCGCAGGGTGGAGGCGGGCGGTGCGCGGCTCGGCGAGCTGCTGCCGGGGCAGCACTGCGCCGGCCGCGAGTATCTCGATGTGCTCACCGGCCGTCAGCAGTTCGTGTTGTTCGGGCGGACCCTGCCCTGGGACCACGGGCCGGGCACGTTGCTGGTGCGGGCCGCCGGTGGCGTGGCACGTCGGCTGGACGGTACGGACTACCACCCGGCCAACTCGGAACACGGCCTGCTGGTCGCCGTGAACGACGAGGTGTGGAACACGGTCCACGCCGCCCTGCTGCCCTCCTGACACCTCCCGGCCGAGCGGCGGCAACGCGACGGGTCGCCGCGAGTGGTGCGCAGGGTGAGGGGATCGTCGCGGAGGGTCGACGAGAGTCGGGAGGTGGCGATCGGTACAGTGGCCGACCGGGCTGGTTCCGGTATTCTGACCGGCGGCCTTCCGCCAGCAGGCCGCCGATCGGCGCCGGCGAGGGTCGCCGCCGTGCAGTGAGTTCTCGGGGGTCGGCGGCCGACGAAAGGATGCTTTCGTGCGCAGGTCCATGCCCGTCATGCGGCGCGCCCACCGGCCGCTGATCGCCCTGCTCGCCGCCGTGGCACTGCTGCTCGGCGTGGGCGTCGTGCCGGCGTACGCCGAGCCTAACGAGGGCGGCAGCAAGAAGCTGCGAGACGCCTTGGAGGCCACCGCCAAGGCGCACATCGAGGCGAAGCGCAAGCTGGACGGCTCCAAGAAGCGGCAGAAGCAGTTGGCCAAGGAGCTGTCTGAGATGGAAGGCCGGCTGGAGGAGCTGACCGCGCTGGTCGGCGAGGTGGCCGCGCAGTCCTACCGGGTCGGCCGGCTCAGCCCGGCCGCCGCGCTGCTGGACAGCGCGACCCCGGAGGCGTTCGTGCAGCGGGCCGCCAACCTCGACATGATGGCCCAGCGCGACGGCCGCCGGGTCCGGGAGCTGACCGAGGCGCGGGAGCAGGCCCGGCAGGCCAAGCTCGCGATCAACGCCGAGGTACGCGAGCAGACCAAGCAGCTGGCGGTGATGGCGAAGAAGAAGCGGGAGGCCGAGGCGGCGCTGGCGGCGGTCAGCTCGGGTACCAGCGGCGGGTTCAGCGGCGGCAGTTCGACGTCGGCGAAACCGGCACCTCGCAACTCCGACGGATCGTGGCCCAGCGAGTCGTGCTCGGTGAACGACCCGACCACCTCGGGCTGCATCACGCCACGCACCCTGCACGCGTTGCAGCAGACCCAGGCCGCCGGCTACAAGCGGCACGTCTCCTGTTACCGCAGCGGTGGCTCCGGCGAGCACCCCAAGGGGCGGGCCTGCGACTTCTCCGCCGCCCCGAACGGCTTCGAGAACCGCTCGGCGACCGGTGGCGACAAGTCGTACGGCGACAGCCTGGCCGCCTGGCACGTCCGCAACGCCGACCGGCTCGGTGTGCTCTACGTGATCTGGTATCGCCAGATCTGGCACCCCGGTACCGGCTGGCGGGCGTACAGCGGGAGCGGCAGCCCGGCCGCCGACCACACGAACCATGTTCATCTTTCGATGCATTGACGTACGCGCGGTGAATCGCTGCGTACCATCGCCACGATGAACTCTCCATCGCCTGACGTGGCGGCCCGGTCCACGCCCTCCCTGGTGGAGGCGCCCCGGGCGCTGCCCAACGGGCTCGCCGCGTTCCTGGTCTTCTACTCCAGCGGTGCCGTCCTGGTGCTGGAGACCGCCGCGCTGCGCCTGGTCGGGCCGTACGTCGGGGTGACCCTCCAGGTGACCAGCTCGGTCATCGGCATCGCGCTGGCGGCGATCGCGTACGGGGCGTGGGCGGGCGGCTGGCTGGCCGATCGGCGCAACCCGCGTACGCTGCTGGCCCCGGCGTTGGTGCTCTCCGGCATCGCCACCGCGATCACCCTGCCGGCGGTGCGGTACGCCGGTGAGGTGTTGCGCGGCGGTGCGGCCAGCGCGGTGCTGCTGCTGGTCGCGGTGGCCGTGTTCGCGCCCGCGATGCTGCTCTCCTCGGTCAGCCCGCTGGTGATCAAGCTCCAGCTCGCCGACCTGCGCCGCACCGGCCAGGTCGTCGGCCGGCTCTCCAGCATCGGCACGCTCGGCGCGGTCACGGCCACCCTGGTCACCGGCTTCGTGCTGGTGGCCGCGCTGCCCAGCACCGTCATCCTGTTCGGGCTGGCCGCCTCCCTCGGCGTCGTCGGTATCGCGTTGGGTGTGTACCTGCACCGGCAGGACCGGGCCGCCCTCCCCGGGCCGGCCCGGGTCAAGGCCGCCCTGGCGGTGCTCGGTCTGGCCGGGGCCGGGCTGACCATGGTCGCCCCGAACCCCTGCGACGTGGAGACGGCGTACCACTGCGCCCGCGTCGAGACCGACCCGGGCCGGGCCAGCGGACGGACCCTGCTGCTCAACTCGGCCCAGCACTCGTACGTGGACCTGGCCGACCCGACCCACCTGGAGTACGCGTACACCCGGTGGATCGGCGCGGTGGCCGACGTGCTCGCCCCGCCGGGTCAGCGGCTCGACGCGCTGCACCTGGGCGGCGGCGGGTTCACCGTGCCGCGTTACCTGACCGCCACCCGGCCCGGCACCGACAACCTGGTGTTCGAGATCGACGGCGGGCTGGTCGAGTTGGGGGAGCGGCGACTCGGCGTACGCCAGGGGCCGGACCTGCGGGCGGTGGTGGGTGACGCCCGGTTGCTCGTCGCCGCCGAGGCGACCGACAGTCGGGACTTCGTGGTGGGCGACGCGTTCGGGCACCTGGTGGTGCCCTGGCACCTCGCCACCCGGGAGATGGCCGCGGAGATCCGGCGGGTGACCCGGCCGGGCGGGGTCTACGTCCAGAACGTCATCGACTACCCCCCGCTGCGGTTCATCCGCAGCGAGATGGCCACCGTCGCCGCCGAGTTCGCCCATGTCGCGCTGATCGCACCGCCCGAGGCGCTGGCCGGTGAGCGGGGCGCCAACTTCCTCGTCGTGGCCTCCGACGCGCCGTTGCCGCTGGCTGCGGTGCGTGCCCGCCTCGACGACGCCAACGAACCGGTCAGCCTGCTCAGTGGCGGCGACCTGACGGACTTCGTCGGTGACGCGCTGGTGCTGACCGACGACTACGCCCCGGTGGACCAACTGCTCGCCACCGCCTGATCGGGTGACATCGGTGACCGAATCAGACCAGAAAGGTGTAGGCGGCCTCACGTCGGGCAACAACGCCGACCATGGGTGGTGGGGTTAGCGGCGGAGCGGATCTGCTCGGCGAGCGGTACCGGCTGATCGAGCAGCTCGGCGCGGGCGGCATGTCCGTGGTCTGGCGGGGCTACGACGAGGTGCTCGGCCGGCAGGTGGCGGTCAAGGTCCTCGCGTCCCGACTGGCCAGCGACCGGGCGTTCCGGCACCGGATCCGGATCGAGGCCCAGGCCGCCGCCCGGTTGTGCCATCCCAACATCACCAACGTGTACGACTACGGCGAGTCCGAGCGGGACGGCGTGACCGTGCCGTACGTGGTGATGGAGCTGATCGACGGTGTTCCGCTGACCGCGCGGTTGGCCCGCGACGGACGCCTGCCGTGGCGGGAGGCGGTGTCGGTGGCGGCCGAGGTCACCTCCGCGCTGGCCACCGCGCACGCCCGGGGTGTGGTGCACCGTGACGTCACCCCCGGCAACGTGATGCTCACCGCGACCGGGGTGAAGGTCGTCGATTTCGGCATCTCCGCCCTGATCGGCGAGAGTGAGAAGGGGCCCGACGGCACGCTGCTCGGCACACCGGCGTACCTCGCCCCGGAACGACTCGACAACGGGCAGGTCAGTCCGGCCACCGATGGCTACGCGGTCGGGCTGCTGTTGTACCGGATGCTCACCGGTCGGCTGCCCTGGCAGGCCGACACCACCACGCAGATGTTGCGCGCGCACATGTACCGGGAGCCGGATCCGATGCCCGACGTGCCGGGGCTGCCCGGCAACGTCGTCGATCTCGTTCACCGGTGTCTGGCGAAGCTGCCGGCGGATCGACCGGCCACCGCCGAGCTGGCCCGGACCCTCGCCGAGGCGGCCGGGAAGGTGCCGACCGTGCCGGTGGCGGGCGGTACCGGGGACACCGGTCCGGAGTCGTTGGCCGACGCCGGCACCACGATCCTGCCCTGGTCCGCGGCGACCGACGCGCTGCCGCTGGCCGGGCTGCGTACTCGTCGCGGGTTGAGCCGCCGACGCCGGATCGAGGCGGTGGCGGCTGCCGCCGGGCTGATGGTCATCACGGCGGCGGTCTGGGGTGTCACCTCGCACAGCCCCGCCAGCGGCGGGATCGACCAGCCGACCCAGGCGCGTATCGGCGGGGAGCGTGGGGTCCCCTGCCAGGTCACGTACGCGCTGCGCAAGGACTCCGGCAAGGACTTCACCGCGGAGCTGAGCCTGACCAACACCGGTGACCGTGAACTGCGTGACTGGACGATGAGCTTCGCCTTCCCGGGCGAGCAGCAGGTGACCGCGGCGACACCGATGCCGGTACGGCAGCAGGGTCGGGCGGTGGCGGTGCAGCCCGCTCCGCAGCGGCCCGTGCTGGCCCCCGGCGCCACCGAGAAGCTGAACCTGACCGGGCGCTACTCCGGGACGAACCCGCTGCCGGTGGAGTTCCGGGTCGGCACGGCGGTGTGCGGGGTACAGGTCTCCGGGGTGGCGGGCAGCGCGCCGATCACCAAACCGGCACCCACCAAGTCGGCCAAGACGGTGAAGGCGACGGCCGGTAAGGCGGGCTCTGTCGGCTCCGGCGACGCCAAGCCCGGCGGGAAGCCCAAGCCGGAGAAGGCCAAGCCCAAGCCGGAGAAGGCCAAGCCCAAGCCGGACAAGCCCAAGCCCAAGCCTGAACCCAAACCCAAGGACCCCAAGGCGGAGGACGGCAAGGCGAAGGGCGGGGCGAAGCCGCAGCCGGGCAAGAAGCCCGGCAAGGGTGCCGGCAGCTGAGCCGGCCGGTCAGGACAGCGCGGCGAAACGCTGGAGCTGTTCGATGGTGCCCTCCACGATGAGGATCATGTCCTCGTCGAGTTCAAGGTCGTCCGCGATGTACCGGTAGCGGTGTTCGCCGGGGCGCCGGATCCCGATCACCCGCACCCCGTAGCGGTCCAGCAGCCGCATCTCGTTGGTGCGGTGACCCCGCAGCGGTGGCGGTACGCGGATCCGCGCCACCGCGAAGGCCTCACCGAACTCCACCGAGTCCAGCATCCGGCTCACGATCAGGTGGGCGAGCCCCTCACCGGTCTCCGCCTCCGGGAAGACCACGTGGTGCGCGCCGACCGAGGAGAGGATCTTCGCGTGCTGGGCCGACGTCGCCCGGGCCCAGATCTGCGGTACGCCCAACTCCGCCAGGGCGAGCACGGTGAGCACGCTGGCCTCGACCGATGCACCGATGGCCACCACCGCCCGGCCGAGGTCGCCCAGGCCGAGCTGACGCAGCGCCTGCTCGTCGGTGGAGTCGGCCTGTGCCACCTGATCGAGCAGTGACGACCACTTCTGCACCAGATGGGCGTCGCGGTCGACGGCCAACACCTCGTGACCGAGGGCGGAGAGGGATTCGGCCAGGTGGCTGCCGAACCGGCCGAGCCCGATCACGGCGATGCCACCGTCGTCTGGATTCCTAGCCAACAATGGGTTGCTCCTCTGGATAGCGGTAGAGCCGGTGTCGGGTGTTCAGGGCGATCGCCGAGCCGAAGGTGAGCGGCCCGATCCGGCCGACGTACATGAGCACGGTCAGCAACAGCTGACCGCCGTCCGACAGGGACGACAGGACGCCCACCGAGAGCCCGGTGGTGCTGAACGCCGACGTGACCTCGAACAGCGCCGCGTAGAACGGAAGCTTGTCGGTCATCACGATCATCGCGGTGGTCCCGGCGGCGACGACCGCGAGGCTGAGCAGCGCGACGGCGATGGCATGCCGTTGGCTGGCGGTGGCGATCCGGCGGTGCCCGACCGTGACGTCGGGCTCGCCGCGTACCTCCGCCCAGATGACGAAGGCGAGCAGGAAGAAGGTGGAGACCTTGATCCCACCGGCGGTGCTGGCGCTGCCACCACCGATGAACATCAGCCAGATCAGCAGCAGGTAGCTCTCCTCGCGGAGCAGGTCGGTCGACACCACCTCGAAGCCGCCGGTGCGGGCCAACGCGATCTGGGCGAACGTGGCGAGCACCTTGCCGGGAGCGTCGTACCGACCGACGGTCTGCGGGTTGTCCCACTCGGCGGCCAGGAGCGCGGCCACGCCGACAACCATCAGGGCGGCGCTGCCCCAGATGGTCAACTTGGTGGCGACTCCCCAGCGGCCCGGTCGCCGCCACTCGCGGGCCGCCTCGAACAGGGCCGGAAACCCGAGCCCGCCGATGATGCCGCCGACGGATATCGGCAGGCAGATCCACGGGTCACGGGCGAAGGCCAGCAGCCCGTCGGGGTAGAGCGAGAAGCCGGAGTTGTTGAACGCCTGGATGGAGTGGAACGCGCCGTGCCAGAGGGCCTGCCAGAACGGTTCGTCGTAGGCCAGCCAGAGCCGACCGGTGACGATTACCGTCATCGCCAGCTCGCAGGCGAAGACCGTGGCGGCGATGCGCAGCAGCAGCCGGCGTACGTCACCGGGGCCGTACTCCGCGGTCTCGGCCTGCACCAGCATCCGGTTGTGCAGGCCGAGCCGTCGGGACACGGTGAGGATCACCAGCGCGGCGCCGGTCAGGATGCCGAGCCCGCCCAACTGGGTGAGCACGGTGATGAGCACCAGCCCGGAGGCGGACCAGTAGTTCGGGGTATCGGTGACGGTAAGGCCGGTGACCGAGATGGCCGAGGCGGCGGTGAACAGGGCGGTCATGAACGGGGGACGCTGGTGCTCGACGGTCATCGGGCGCAGCATCAACAGGCCGGTGCCGATCAGGATCGCCACCAGGAAGACCAGCGGCACCAGCCGCACCGGGTGACGTAGAAGCCGACGCACCAGACAATCTTCTGATTCCGCCCGCACATCCGGGCCGGAACCGGGATCCCCCACCAGCCTCGCTCCGGCTCCGGGCGGCGGCTGGCCGGGACGCCCGATCCACCTCGCCGAAGCCGAGCCGCCGGGCGGACAGGCGCTCCCGATGCGGGGCCGGAGCGTGGGGGGAGGCGACACATGGCGGGCCGAAGTCGTGGGAGCCGGGCCCATCGCCACGCCGGACCACCACCACTGAGCGGGCGAGGTTTGTGACAGCTGGCCACACCAACCCGGTTACTTGTGTGTTTCCGCCACATGGCCCGTGGGTGACGTCACTTCTAGCGTGAGCCGACACATAAGGTTTTCCTTCCTCTGAGTCCTCACGTGGAGTCGCAATGACGGTCCGGACGACACGGCGGGTGGTTCTCTCCGCCGCCACGATGATGGCCGCGGCGATCGCCGCCACGGCCTGTGGCAGCCCCCAGGACACCGCAAGCGGCGGCGGCGACAGTGCCGCGCCGGTGAAGGTTGGTCTGGTCTACTCCCAGTCGGGAGCGTTGGCCAGTTACGGAAAGCAGTACATCGAGGGGTTCAGGGCCGGCCTGGACTTCGCCACCAACGGCACCAACAAGGTGGGCGATCGGGCGATCGAGATCACCGAGGTGGACGACGCGGGTGATCCGGCGAAGGCGGTCTCCGCGGCCAAGGACCTGATCGGCAAGGGCAACAAGATCATCGCCGGTTCGACGGCCTCCGGGGTGGCGCTTCAGGTCGCCCCGATCGCCGCACAGAACAAGGTGCTGTTCATCTCCGGTCCGGCCGCCACCGACGCGGTGACCGGCGCGAACAAGTACACGTTCCGGTCCGGTCGGCAGTCGTACCAGGACGTGCTGACCGCGAAGTCGTTCATCGGCGACCCGGCCGGCAAGAAGGTCGTGGTGTTCGCCCAGGACGGCGCCTTCGGCGACGCCAACGAGGCTGCGGTCAAGGAGGTGATCGGCGGGGCCGGCGCGAGCGTCAGCTCTGTCCGGGCACCGGCCAGCGCCACCGAGTTCACCCCGTTCGCCAGCCAGATCAAGTCCGCCAAGCCGGACCTGCTCTTCGTCGCCTGGGCCGGCACCACCGCTCCGGCGATGTGGCAGACCCTGGACCAGCAGGGCGTGCTCACCTCCACCACGGTCGTCACCGGTCTGGACATCCGTGCCTCGTGGCCCACCTTCGGCGCCGCCGGCACCAAGATCTCCTTCCTGTCGCACTACTTCGACGGCGCGAGCGACACCGAGGCGGCCAAGGCCGCGAAGGCGAAGGTCCCCGGCGGCACGCTCGACCTGTTCCACCCCGACGGGTTCGCCGCCGCGCAGATGGTGGTCCGCGCCGCGGCCGAGGGTGGCGACGACGTGGAGAAGATGGTCACCGCGCTGGAGGGCTGGAGCTTCGAGAGCGTGAAGGGCACCATGACCATCCGCGCCGAGGACCACGCGCTGCTCCAGCCGATGTACCAGGCGGGTCTGACCGGCAGCGGCGACGCCTTCACCGCGACCGCCCAGAAGGCGCTCGCCGGTGACGAGACCGCACCCCCGGTCCAGGCGATGAAGGGCTGACCGGAGATGCTCGCCACCCGCGGTCTGACCTGGCGGATCGGTGAGGTCTCCATCGTCGACTCCGTCTACCTGGACCTGGCGCCCGGGGAGTTCCTCGGCGTGATCGGTCCCAACGGTGCCGGCAAGACCTCGCTGTTCAACCTGATCACCGGCCTGCGCCGGGCCACCGAAGGTCGAGTCACCCTGGACGGGCAGGACATCTCCGACCTGCCGCCGTACCGACGGGCCCGGCTGGGCCTGGGGCGTACCTTCCAGGCGTCCTCGGTCTTCGGCTCGCTGAGCGTGCGGGAGAACGTCCGGCTCGCCGTGCAGGCACACCGCGGGGGTTCGCTCAAGCTGTGGCGGCGGGCGGCGGCCGACCGGGAGGTCGCCGCCGCCGCCGACGCGGCGCTCGACCGGGTCGGCCTCGCCCACCGGGGCACGGCGTTGGCCGGCACCCTCGCCCACGGCGAGAAACGGAAGCTGGAGATCGCGCTGCTGCTGGCCGGCGAGCCACGGGTGATGCTGCTCGACGAGCCGATGGCCGGGGTCAGCGCCGAGGACGTGCCGGAACTGGTCCAGGTGATCCGGTCACTGACCGGCGACAGCGGCCGTGCGGTGCTGATGGTCGAGCACCACATGGACGTGATCCTCGAACTGGCCGACCGGATCGCCGTGATGCACCACGGCGCGCTGCTGGCCTGCGACACACCGGAGACGGTGATGGCCAACCCGACCGTGCAAGAGGCGTACCTGGGGGAGTCCCTGTGAGTGAGCGAACCATCAGGCTCAGGGTCCTGGTGCCTCATGTCGGCACGGAGCGAAGCGGAGTGCCGACATGACTGAACCGGTGTTGACCGTGGAGGATTTGTCGGTCCGGATCGCCGGGCTGCACATCCTCCAGGGAGTGTCGTTCACGGTCGCCCCGACCGGGGTCACCGTGCTGCTCGGCCGTAACGGCGTCGGTAAGACCACCACGCTGCGCGCCGTCGTGGGGCTGACCCCACCGGGCGGCGAGGTGCGCGGCACGGTCCGGATGGGAGCCCAGAGCCTGTTGGCCCAGCGGACCCACCGCCTGGTCCGTGGCGGGCTCGGCTACGTGCCGGAGGACCGCTGCGTCTTCGCCGGGCTCACCGTCGCGGAGAACCTGCGGCTCGCCGAGCGGCGCGGCAGCACTCCGGCGTACGACCGGGTGTTCGCTCTCTTCCCCGAGCTGGACCGGCGTTCCCGGCAGCGGGCCGGCTCGCTCTCCGGGGGCCAGCAGCAGATGCTCGCCATCGGCCGGGTGCTGCTCAACGACAACCGACTGCTGCTGGTCGACGAGCCGACCAAGGGGTTGGCGCCGAAGGTGGTGACCGAGGTGGCCGAGGTGCTGGAACGGGTCGCGGAGTCCGTGCCGGTGCTGCTGGTCGAACAGAACCTGGCGGTGGTCCGGCGGCTGGCCCGGGACGCGGTGGTGCTGGCCGCCGGTCGGGTCGCCTGGGCCGGTGACGCCCAGGAACTGCTGCTGGAGACCGCACTGACCCGGTCCCTGCTCGGCGTCGGCTCGGCCGAGGGCCACCAGCCTGTCGCCGATCACCAGCCTGCCGAAGCGGCCGTCGACCAGGTCGCCGCCCGCCCGGCCGGCTCCGCGTCGGCCCCGGAGGACGGCAGCTGATGGACACGATCATCCTGTTGACGCTGACCGGCCTCGGTCTGGCAGCCCTCTACTTCCTGGTCGCCTCCGGGCTGTCGCTGGTCTTCGGTCTGGCCGACGTGCTCAACTTCGCCCACGGGCTGTTCCTCGGCGTCGGGGCGTACGCCACCTGGTGGGCGGCGGGGAACCTGCCGGGTGCCGGCCCCGACGGCCTCGGCTTCGTGGTCGCGGTCGCCTTCGGGGTGGCCGCCGGCACGCTGATGGCGATCCTGGTGGAGCTGGTGCTGATCCGGCCGCTCTACTCGCGCACCATCGAGCAGGTGCTGGTCACCGTCGGCCTCTCCCTCGCCGGTGTGGCGTTGTTGCAGGCCACCTGGGGTGCGGACGCCCGACCGTTCCCGCGCCCGGCGTGGACCCGCGAGGTGACCCCGATCCTCGGTGCACAGGTGCCCAACGGAGGGCTGCTGCTGATCGTCGCCGCGTCGCTGGTGCTCGGCGCGATACTCGCCTTCCTCCGCTGGACCCGCTACGGCCTGATCATCCGGGCCGGGGTGGAGAACCGGGAGATGGTCACCGCGCTCGGCATCGACGTCCGCAAGGCGTTCACCCTGGTCTTCGCCATCGGTGGCGCGGCAGCGGCGCTGGCCGGGTCGCTGGGCAGCGTCTACTTCGGCACCGTCTCGCCCCAGCAGGGCGGCTCGCTGCTGATCTTCGCGTTCATCGTGGTGGTCATCGGCGGCATGGGCTCGGTGGTCGGGTCCGCGTACGCGGCGGTCGCGGTCGGGCTGCTGCAACAGTTCGTCAACTACTACGGCACCTCCGGGCTGGGTGACATCTGCGTGGTGGCGCTGCTGGCCGTGGTGCTGCTGCTGCGTCCGCAGGGCATCGCCGGAAAGGCGGTTACGGCATGACCGAGGTCAAGAGTCCCGAGGTTCCGGCACCCCCGGCGGCGGTGCCCGGCGAGTTGACCGAGGCAACGAGCCGCTGGGGTCGGCTGCGCCCGTTCCTGCCGCTGGTCGCGCTGGCCGTGGCGCTGCTCCTGCCGTACTCGACGCTGCACCTGCCCGGCATCTTCGAAGGGGCGCTGAACTCGCCGGGCACCCTGCAACTGCTCGCCGTGTGTCTGGTCTTCGGCGGTCTGGCGGCCGGTTACGACCTGTTGTTCGGGCGCACCGGGATGCTCTCCTTCGGCCATGCGCTGTACTTCGCCGCCGGGGTCTACGGCACCGACATCCTGATCACCCGGTTCGGGTTGTCGCTGTGGCAGGCCGCGCCGCTGGCGATCATCGGTGGCACCATCCTCGCCGGCCTGCTCGGCGCGGTGGCACTGCGCACGGTCGGCATCGCCTTCGCCATGGTGACGCTGGCGTTCGCGCAGGTCGGAGCGATCCTGGTGGCCCGGGACTTCGGCGGGCTCACCGGTGGTGAGGAGGGGCTGCCGCTGGACGTGGCCGGGCTGCCGGACGGGCTGGTCGGGGTCGCCAACACGGTCAACCTGTACTGGCTGGCGCTGGCGTATCTCGCGGTGGTGGTGTTGGTGGTGCACCGGGTCAGTGCCTCGCCGACCGGTCGGGTGCTGGCCGGGCTGCGTGACGACGAGCGCCGCATCGGCGTACTCGGGTTGGACCCGTACCGGTTCAAGCTGGTCGCCTTCACCCTGGCCGGTGGTCTCGCGGCGGCGGGCGGGGTGGTGTACTGCCTGATCGTCGGCGGTGCCTCGCCGCACATCACCGGCAGCGAGCTGACCCTGTCACTGCTGGTGATGGTGGTCCTCGGCGGTCCGGGCACCCGGTGGGGCCCGGTGCTGGGCGGCATCGGCTACATGTACCTCGATCACCGGCTGGTGTCCTTCGGCACCTCCGACGCGGTGGACGCGTTGCCGGCGTTCCTCAGTCGGCCACTGTCCGAGCCACTGTTCGTGCTCGGCACGGTCTTCATCCTGGCCGTCTACTTCTTCCCCGGCGGCCTGGCCAGCCTCACCTCCCGGCTGTCCCTGCTGCGCGACTCGCTTCGCCCCGGCACCCGGCGGTGATCGGTGGCGGGGTGGCACAACGGCGTGCCGCCCCGCCGCTGCGGCTCGGGCGCTGCCCCGGTCAGCCGTTGATCAGGTCGTACGCGGAGTCCGGGGCCTGCTGCGCCTGGTCGTCGGTGAACGCGACGACCTCGGGAGCGGTGCCGAAGTCGAAGTACTCGATCACGTACTCGGACGCCTTCTTCTTACCGACCGCCGGGATCTGAAGGGTCAGCGACGAGAGGTTGCCGTCCGCACCGACCACCGCGCTGAGCGGAAGCTGCGCGGTGGCGTCGTCGAGCGCGGCCAAACTCTCCAGCGCGTCGGTCAACTCGGGCGCGGCGGACAGATCCACCACGCCGGTGTACGTCCCCGGCTCACCGGCCTGGATGTCAGTGGCCGCGCGGATGATGGCGTCGGCGTTGCCCGGGTCGGTGCCCTCGTAGGTGGGCAGCGCGTCCGGGGTCTCGATCTTCGCCGGGTCCATCTCCATCCACTTGGTGGGCAGCTTCATCAGCTTCTGGATGTCCTTGGCGCCCTTGAAGTTCACCTTCATCCAGGTGCGCGACTCGACCATCCGGAAGGACATCTCCAGGGTGAAGTCCTTGTCCTTGGTGACGGTGTCGATGTCCATGCCCCGGTTCGCCGGGTCGACCACCCCCGAGACGTCACCCGAGGCGTCGCTGGTGGTGAAACGGAAGGCCGGGTCCTGGTCGTCCGGCACGGCCGCCAGCAACTCCTGCTTCGGGTCCGGCGGTGGCGCCGCCTCGGGGGTGGCCTTGTCGTCGCAGCCGGCCACCAGGGTCGCGGCCAGCAGGGCGGCGGCTGCGACCGCGAGACGCCGGGTTGTGGCGGTGGTGCCGGTTCGCTGAGTCATCTCGTCTCTCTCTCCGGGATCGAACGGGAATGGTAGAGCAAACCCCCGACCGTGGCCCGGCTCCGGCATCGCGCCGCTGGTAGAAACGTCGGATGAGCCAGGAACGGACGGTGGTACGGCAGCGGGCCGAGGCGGTGCTGCGGCGGCTGGCCGGTGCGCGGGCCCGGCTCCGCGAGGACCAGTGGCGGGCCATCGAGGCGTTGGTGGTGGACCGGCGGCGGGTGCTCTGCGTGCAGCGCACCGGATGGGGCAAGTCGGCGGTGTACTTCGTGGCGACCGCGCTGCTGCGGGAGCGCGACGGCGCTGACCCGCAGGGTGTCGAACCGGTCGGACCGACGGTCATCGTGTCGCCGTTGCTGGCGCTGATGCGTAACCAGGTCGAGGCGGCGGCTCGGGCCGGGATCCGGGCCCGCACCATCAACTCGGCGAACCTGGACGAGTGGGACGAGATCACCGCCGAGATCCAGGCTGGCACGGTGGACGTGCTGCTGATCAGCCCGGAACGGCTCAACAACCCGGATTTCCGGGACGGCGTGTTACCGAAGCTGGCCGCCACCACCGGTCTGCTGGTGGTCGACGAGGCGCACTGTGTGTCGGACTGGGGGCACGACTTCCGGCCGGATTACCGCCGGCTGCGTACCTTCCTCGGTAACCTGCCCGACCGCACTCCGGTGCTCGCGACGACCGCCACCGCCAACGCCCGGGTGACCCGGGACGTGGCCGAGCAGTTGGGCACCGAACCGGCCGCCGCGACCGGGCACCGACCCGACGTCCTGGTGCTGCGCGGCAGCCTGGACCGGGAGTCGCTGCGGTTGGGCGTGCTCGACCTGCCGAGCCCGGCACACCGGCTCGGTTGGCTCGCCGACAACCTGGAACGGCTGCCCGGCTCCGGCATCATCTACACGCTGACGGTGGCTGCGGCGACCGAGGCCGCCGAGTTCCTCCGGTCGCGCGGCTGGGCGGTGGCCGCGTACACCGGGCAGGCCGAGGACGCTGACCGCCGCGCCGCCGAGCAGGACCTGCTGGAAAACAAGATCAAAGCCTTGGTGGCCACCAGCGCCCTCGGCATGGGCTTCGACAAGCCGGATCTCGGCTTCGTCGTGCACCTCGGCGCGCCACCGTCGCCGATCGCGTACTACCAGCAGGTGGGTCGGGCCGGGCGAGCCGTGGAACACGCCGAGGTGCTGCTGCTGCCCGGCGTCGAGGACGCGGCCATCTGGCGGTACTTTGCCTCGCTGGCGTTCCCACCCGAGGAGCAGGTCCGGACGGTGCTGGCCGCGCTGCCCACCGACCGACCGATGTCCACGCAGGCCCTGGAACCGCTGGTGGACCTGCGCCGGGCCCGGCTGGAGATGATGCTCAAGGTGCTCGACGTGGACGGCGCGGTCCGTCGGGTACGGGGTGGCTGGCTCGCCACCGGCGAGCCGTGGACCTACGACGAGGCTCGGCTGCGTCGGGTCGCCGCGGCCCGCGCCGCCGAGCAACAAGCCATGATCGAGTACGCCTCGACGACCGGTTGCCGGCTGCGTTACCTGCGCGAATGCCTGGACGACGCGGAGGCGGCCGACTGCGGGCGGTGCGACCGCTGCGCCGGGCCGCTGTTCGCGCCCGAGGTGTCGGCGGCCTCGCTGACCGTCGCGCAGACCTTCCTCGGCCGCCCCGGGGTCCAGGTCGCGCCGAAGCGGCTCTGGCCCACCGGGTTGGCTGCGGTCGGCGTACCGCTGAAGGGGCGCATCGCCCCGACGGAACAGGCGCTGCCGGGCCGGGCGGTCGGCCGACTGTCCGACCTCGGCTGGGGCGGTCGGCTGCGTGACCTGGTCGGGCCGGAAGCGCCGGACGCCCCGGTGCCCGACGACGTGACCGCCGCGGTGATCGAGGTGCTCAAGGCGTGGGCACACGGTGACGACCCCTGGCCGAGCCGCCCGGCCGGGGTGGTCGCGGTCCGCTCCCGGACCCGCCCGTCGCTGGTCGGGTCGCTGGCCGAGCGGATCGCCACTGTCGGGCGACTGCCGCTGCTGGGCCAGGTGGACTCGACCGGGCCGGTGGCGGCCGACGGCCCCCGGGGCAACAGCGCCCAGCGGGTACGCGCCCTGCACGGCACCCTCACCGTCGCCGGTGACGTCGCCGCCGCCCTCGCCGGGCTCGACGGTCCGGTGCTGCTGGTGGACGACCTGGTCGACTCGGGCTGGACCATGACGATGGCGGCCCGGGAACTCCGTCGCGCCGGTGCGCAGGCGGTCCTTCCGCTGGCCCTCGCCCTGGCGGCGTAGCGGCGCACCGATCCGCGACCTGGCTGCCGGGTGCGGCCGGGCCAGGACCGCGCCGAGGGTGACCCAGGCGACGACGGTACGGTGGGCACATGGCTGACCAGGCACCCGACGCGCCTGCGCTCGGGTCGGTGCGGGCCGCCGAGCGAGCGGCGGCCGGGCCCGATCCCGGCGCGGCCCCGGCTGCCCAGGACCGTGCCGTGGCCTCTGCCGTGCCGGACCGGGCCACGCTGCGGCTGGCCCTGGTGGTCGGCGGCCTTGTGCTGGCGGTGCTGCTCGGGTTCGGGCTCGGCCGAATCGACGGTGGCGGTGACGCCATGGCGACGGGCCGGACGGACAGCGCGTTGGCCGACCACACCCACGCCCCCGGCCTCGGCGCGCACTCGCACGGTGCCGACCAGGACGCGGCGGCCGAGGCCGGCGGTCTGGCGGTCAGCCGCGACGGCTACACCCTGACCCCGCTGAACGCCGAGTTCACCGCCGGCCAAGCCGGTGAGCTGCGGTTCCGCATCCAGGACGAGCAACGCCGGCCGGTCACCCGGTTCGCGGTCGTGCACGACAAGCCGATGCACCTGATCGTGGTGCGTCGGGACCTGTCCGGTTACCAGCACCTGCATCCGACCATGGCGGAAGACGGCACCTGGTCGGTGCCGCTGACGTTGCCGTCACCCGGCGTCTGGCGCGCGTACGCCGACTTCACCGCCCTCGCCGCCGACGGCCGGCAGACCGCGACGACGCTCGGGGTGGACCTGGTGGCGCCCGGCGACTACCTGCCTCGTGAGCTGCCCACCCCGGCGACCACGAGCACCGTCGACGGATTCACCGTCGAGTACCGGGGCGTTCCCCAGCCCGGCCTCACCGTGCCGGTCAGCTTCCGGATCACCGGGGCGGACGGCGGGAGCCCGGAGCTGGAGCGCTACCTGGGCGCGTACGGCCACCTCGTCGCGCTGCGCGAGGGGGATCTCGGCTACCTGCACGTGCACCCGGACGCGGAACTGGTCGACGGGGCGGTGCGGTTCTGGCTCACCGCGCCGGGGCCTGGGCGCTACCGCCTCTACCTGGACTTCGCGACCGGCGGAGCGGTGCGTACGGCGGAGTTCACGGTCTCCGTGCCGTGACGGGTCAACACGCGTTCCGGCGCATCGGTGTGGCGGTGCCGTCCCCGGGGCGGCGGATCGGCCGTCGGGCCAGATAACGCAACAGGTCGCGGATGTGGTGCTTCTCCTCCGCCGGCACCGTCGGATCCGCCAGCCGTTGCAGGATCACCCGCACGTCGGCCTCCACCGGGCTGTCGTCGCCGCGTCGCCACGGCCCGCCGCCCGCGTCGGGCAGGCCGAGCGCGCGGAAGGCCGCCGCGACCGGTAGATCGAGCGCGGCGCAGAAGCCCCGGACCTTGGCGAGTTCGGGATAGTCCTGCCAGTCACCGGCGAGCCAGCGGAAAACGGTGGAGCGACCGACGCCGGTGTGTGCGGCCAGATCGGTGACCGTCCAGCCACGTTCCTCGCGGGCATCGTCGATGGCACGGCGCACGAAACGCGCGAAGGCCATCTGTGGCGAAACCTCTGCCGAACCCACAGCTGGGTCTTCCCTCCCGCCCGGCACCCAACGGTGCGCAACTTCGAGAGTAGTACGGGAACGGCGTTGGGCAATTGACTGATCGACCAGACGGCCCCGGGCGGCGTGACGCGAATCCGTCACCCGGCCGTCGGCTGCTGCGCGAGCAGGGTCTCCAACCGGGGCGTGAGTTGCCACTGGGCGACCAGGTCGCGGTATTCGGCGCGCTGGGCGTCGGTCGGGTCGGCCCCGGTTCGCCGTGCCCGGATGAGCAGGTTGCGTGGGGTGTGCGCGGAGTCGACGAACTCGACCACCTCGGCCCGGTAGCCGTGCAGACGCAGCAACCCCGCGCGCAGCGCGTCGGTGAGGACGTCCGCGAAGCGCTCCCGCAGGATGCCCTGCCGGGTGAGCAGGTCGTACGGCGTCGGGGCCGGTCGGGCGCGCAGCTGGGCCGCGACGTCGTGGTGGCAACACGGCGCGGCGAGCACCCATCGGGCCTGCCAGCCCACCGCCCGGGCCAACGCCTCGTCGGTGGCGGTGTCGCAGGCGTGCAGCGCGAGCACCAGGTCGGGCGTCGGCTCGACGGTCGCGTCGGCGATGGTGCCGGCGACGAAACGCACCCGCTCGGCCCAGCCCAGCCGTTCGGCCAACTCGGTGTTGCGGCGACGCTGGTCGTCGCGTACGTCCACACCCACCAGCTCGACGTCGAGCCCGGACCGGGACAGATAGCGGTACGCGGCGAACGTCAGGTACGCGTTGCCGCAGCCGAGATCCACCACCCGCAGCGGGCGGCCCAACTGCCCGGCCAGCCCGTCCGGCAGGGTGGCCGCCAGCGCCCGTAGGAAGGCGTCCACCTGCCGCCGCTTGGCCGCCGAACCACCGATCTCGGCGAACAGCGGATCGCCCGGATCGAGCAGGTACTCCTTGGCCCGGTCGTGACCGGCGACCGCCGCCGGGGCGGCCGGTCGGGTCGCCACGGCCCGGTGCACCTGGGCCTCGCCCGACTTGGTGACCCGCAGTTGCAGGGTGGCGTGGGTGGTCTCCACATGCCAGTTGCCGAACGGCTCGGCCAGCAGCGCCTCCACCGCCGCGTCCGCCTCCGGCCCCGGGCTCACGTTCCGGGTGTGCGGCCGTGCCCCGTCGGAGGTGGCGATCTGTAGCCGCTGACCGGCTTTCAGAGTGACCGGCCGCAGTTCGGCCCGGACCATCGAGGGGCGCTGGCCGCGCCGCCGTCCGGCCGCGACGGCCCGGGTCAGCCCCGGACCGAGGAGCATCGAACGGACCTCGGCCAGGGCGGAATCCAGTGGTTCGGGCATCGCTCCATCTTCCAGGGGCGGCCGTTCGCCGCCACCGGGGGGCGGGCCGAGGTCAGTCGGTGGTCGATTCGGCGGGCGTGCCGTTACCGGAATCGGCACCACCCCGACGGCGGCGGCGTCGGCGCGGGCGCGGGGCGGCTTCACCGACGGCGTCGTCGCTGCGGCTGCTGCTCGTCTCGCTGGGTGCGCTGTCGACCGCCGACGTGACGGCGTCAGCGCCCGCTACCGTCTCGCCAGCCCGGCGACGACGGCGACGACGGGGGGTACGGGTGCCCTCCTCGGCGTCGCCTCCGGTGGATCCGCCCGGCGTGGTGTCGGCACCGTCCTGTCGACGACCGCCGGAACCGCGTCCCCGGCCGCCGTCAGCCCGGCCGCCCTCGCCGCGACCGCGACGACGGGTGCCGCGTGGCTCGCCGCCCCGCCGGGACCGGCCACCACCCAGGTCTTCCTCGACCTCGGCGGCCAACCCGGCGCGGGTGCGCTCGGCGGTCGGCAGGGTGCCGGTGACCTCGGTGGAGATGTGCAGGTCGGTGTAGAGGTGGGGTGAGGTGTGGTAGGTCTCCGGCGGCTCGGGCATGTCCAGCCCCAGCGTCTTGTCGATGATCCGCCAGCGGGGCATGTCGTCCCAGTCGACGAAGGTCACCGCGACGCCGCTCGCGCCGGCCCGACCGGTCCGGCCGATCCGGTGGGTGTAGGTGTCCTGGTCTTCCGGACAGTCGTAGTTGATGACGTGGGTGACGCCGCTGACGTCGATGCCCCGAGCTGCCACGTCGGTGGCGACCAGGGTGTCGATCTTCCCGGCCCGGAAGGCCCGCAGGGCCCGCTCCCGGGCGCCCTGACCGAGGTCGCCGTGCACCGCGGCGACCGCGAAGCCACGGAAGTCCAGGTCTTCGGCGACCCGGTCGGCGGCCCGCTTGGTCCGGGTGAAGATGATGGTCAGGCCACGGCTCTCGGCCTGGAGGATCCGGGCCACAATCTCGATCTTGTTCATCGAGTGGGTCCGGTAGACCAGCTGCTCGGTCTGTGGCGACGGACCGGTCTCGGCGGTGTGCCCGGCGTGGATCGTGATCGGGTGGCGCAGGAAGCGCCGGGACAGCGTCACGATCGGGTCCGGCATGGTCGCGGAGAAGAGCATGGTCTGCCGGTCCTCCGGCAGCATCGCCAGGATCCGCTCGACGTCGTCGAGGAAACCGAGGTCGAGCATCCGGTCGGCCTCGTCCAGCACCAACGCGCGTACGCCGTGCAGCCGCAGGTGCTTCTGCTTGGCGAGGTCGAGCAGGCGGCCCGGCGTGCCGACGAGGATCTCCACGCCCTTGCGCAACGCCTCGATCTGCGGCTCGTACGCGACACCGCCGTAGATCGGCAGCACCCGTACGCCACGGGTACGGCTGGCGGCGGCGATGTCCTTGGCGACCTGGATGCCCAGTTCGCGGGTGGGTACGACGACCAGGGCCTGCGGCAGCCCGTCGCCGCCCTCGTCCGGTGCGAAGACCCGCTCCAGCAACGGCACGCCGAAGCCCAGCGTCTTACCGGTGCCGGTCGGGGCCTGCCCGATCAGGTCGGCGCCGCGCAGCGCGATCGGCAGCGCGTACTCCTGGATGGCGAAGGCGCGGGTGATACCGGCCGCGGCCAGCGCCTCGACGGTCTCGGCGCGGGCGCCGAGTTCGGCGAAGGTCGGTGCCTCGGGCCGGACCGGGGCTGTCGGGGTCAGTTCCTGGCCCTCGGTGAGGTCTTGAATCGGTTCACTCATGTGGTTTTGGGGGTGCCCTCTCGTGGGTGCGCCCCGTCATGTCCGCAGGGCGCTCTCGGTTTGACGCGGGCCACACGGTCGGCGGCAGAGAAGCCGAGCCGGACCGGGCCGCACGCGCGCCGTGGGTCGACGTCAACCGGGGTCGGAGTTGGCTCCGGCCGGGATTGGCACCTACGGCAACTGCTCCATGCTACCTGAACGGGCTGAACAGAGTCCCGATTCCGTGAGGGCGAGCGTTGGCGCAAAGGTTTGCATGTGATCCGTATCACATGCAATGGGCGTCGTCGTTCGGCTGGCCCGGCCGGGTCGGGGGACTGCCGTCCCGGCGGCCGGACGGTAGCCTGCGCGGGTGTCCGCCTCCACCCCGCCCGGCCCCGCCGTCACCGATCTGCTCGGCTTGGTGGCTCTGGGCGAGTTGCTGGCCTTCGACCGGATGGCGGCCGATGCCCGGCTCGCCCCCGACCTGCGCCGTCGGGCCGCCCTGAGCGAGATGGCCGCCGCCGAGATCGCCAACTACCGGCGGTTGGCCGACCGGCTCACCGCGCTCGGTGTGCTGCCGGACGACGCGATGGCGGCGTATGTCGGCCCGTTGCAGGCGTACCACGACTCGACCGTGCCCCGCGACTGGGCGGAGGCGGTGACCAAGGCGTACGTGGGTGACGCGATCAGCGACGACTTCCTCCGGGAGATCGCCGTCGCGCTGGGGGAGCCGGACCGCCAACTGGTCCTCGACGTGCTGCACGACTCGCGCTACGCGGAGTTCGCCGCCGCCGAGATCCGCCTCGCGATCGAGGCCGATCCGAAGGTGGCGGGCCGACTGTCGATGTGGGCCCGACGACTGGTCGGCGAGGCGTTGTCCCAGGCCGGTCGGGTCGCCGCCGCCGACGACGGTGCGCTCACCGCGCTGATCGCCGCGAGCGGTCAGGTGGACGTCACGGAATTGTTCCGGCGGCTGACCGCCGCGCACACCGCGCGGATGGCCGCCGCCGGGCTCAACAACTGAGCAGAGACCGCCTACCGGTCTCTGCTCGCCGTCAACGGACGGTGAAACCGACCGCTCGTGGAGACGCCTCGGCGATCTCGACGTAGGCGACCTTGCCGACCGGCACGATGACCCGCCGACCCTTCTCGTCGGTCAGGGAGAGGGTGCCCTCACCCCTGGCGACGGCGTCGGTCACGATCCGCTCGATCTCGGCCGGCGACTGTGCGCTCTCCAGGACCAGCTCGCGCGGTGCGTACTGCACCCCGATCTTGACCTCCACTGTGCCTCCTCCATCGGGCGAATGGCCGCCCTGCGAAGGCTATCCGATCACGGGGGCGAGGGTCAGGCTGACTCACCTTGCAGCGGGAAGCTGGCGATACCCCGCCAGGACAGCGCCGCGACCAGCGCCTCCGCCTCGGCTTTGGGCACCTGGCGGCCACGGGCCAACCAGAACTGCGCGGCGGTCTCCGCCGCACCCACCAGGCCCGAGGCGAGCAACTCGGCGTGCGCCCGGCTGATCCCGGTGTCGGAGATGATCGTGTCGGTGATGGCCGCGATGCAGCCCTGCTCGACCCGCTCCACCCGCTGCCGGACGGCCGGTTCGTTGCGCAGATCCGACTCGAAGACCAGCCGGAACGCCTCGCTCTCGTGGTCGACGAAGTCGAAGTACGCGCGCACCGATGCGCTGACCCGCTCCTTGTTGTCGGTGGTGCTGGCCATGGCATCGTGCACCTTGGCGAC
Organism: Micromonospora sp. DT48; assembly: GCF_049844495.1. Taxonomy (NCBI): domain Bacteria; kingdom Bacillati; phylum Actinomycetota; class Actinomycetes; order Micromonosporales; family Micromonosporaceae; genus Micromonospora; species Micromonospora sp. DT48. The sequence continues at coordinate 185,247 of NZ_JBNCLE010000004.1, read as the reverse complement.
GATCGCGTCACAGTGCGTGTCGAGCAGTGCGAGATAGAGATCCATCTTGCCGGGGAAGTGTTGGTACAGCACCGGCTTGGAGACTCCCGCTCGCTCGGCGATGTCGTCCATGGCCGCGGCGTGGTAGCCCTGCGCGACGAACACCTCCTGAGCAGCGGCGAGTAGCTGCTTGCGGCGCGCCGAGCGGGGCAGGCGCGTGGGTCGGCCGGCGGTCTGGGCGCCGTTCCCCACAGCGGTCATCGGAACCTCCGAGGTCGTCGTACGGGCCGGCATTTCACCCGAACCGGTCGGGGCCCCTCGGCCCCTCGCGGAATTGGCCCGCCGCTGTAACTTATCGCCACTGTCGCCACACGGTAGCCTCAGCGGGGGCGACCAAGGAGCGCGCGGTGAGTGAAACAGGGCAACCCGGTGCCGCCACCCCGGGAGAGCACGGCGACGGGACGGGTCAGCGCGATGACCTGGCCCGTTCCGGCAACGGGTGGGCCCCGCCACCGGCCGACTGGTCGTGGGGCCCGGAGGTGACACCTGGTTCGGGCCCGACAGGGCCCCGGGTCGAGTCTGCCTCCGGTTGGGCGACCGCCTCGTCGCGCCACGCCGACCTGCCCGCTCCGCTCGGTGAGCAGGCGGAGCCCGAGCGGCCCGCCCGGGTCAACGGCAACCACGTCAACGGCCACCAGGTGAACGGCAACCCGGTCGCCGAGCAGCCGTCCGCCGGGCGGCACGCCCCGGTCAGCTCGCCACCCGGCCTGCGTGGGCCGGGCCATGACCCTGGCCAGGACCGGCTCGTCGTACCGGCACCCCGCCCGGTCCCGCCCGGTGAGCAACCGGGCACCTCCGGCACGGGTCTGCCGACCTCGGCACCCCCGGCGATGCAGGTGCCACCGGTCGGCACCGCCCCCTCCGGCTTCGAGATGCCGCCTGGCCTGCACGCACCGACCGCCGAACGACCCGGCGAGGGCCCGACCGGCGGCCGGCAGCACGGGTGGGACGACTATCCGGCAGCCGCCGAACCGATACCCGGGTCGGCCGACCACCCACCGACGAGCGCCGACCAGCCAGCGGGCTGGTCTCCGGCCGACCAGCCCTCCGGTGAACCGGACCGGCCGCACTGGGCACAGCCCGGCCCGGCCAGCGACTGGGCGCCGCCGTGGGCGCGCGAGGAGAACGAGCCCACCGACCGCCGGTCCCGCGAGGTGCCGGCCCGGCCCTGGGCCAGCGAGCCGAGTCGACCGTACGAACCGGTCCGCGCCGAGCCGACCCGGCCGTACGAGCCGGTCCGCGCGGAGCGGTCCCGCCCCTACGAACCTCGCCGTGACGGCGGCGAGCCCGCACCGGAAGGGCAGCAGCCCGCCGCCCCCGAGCCGGCGGAGCAGCCCGCCGCCGTCGACCCGACCAGCGCACCCCCGGCCCAGCCTCCCTCCTGGGCGGCCCGCTCGGCCGACCCGCCGCCGGCCGACAATCGCCCGTCCTGGGCGTTGCCTCCGGTCAGCGGTGCGCCGACCAACGCCTCACCGGCTCCGCGTCCGTCCTGGGCGCGGGCACCCGAGGAGCGTCCGTCGTGGGCGTCGCCACCGGTCAGCGGCGCACCGGCGGACAGCGGCGTGCCCTGGGGTACGCGGAACGAGGAAGTCCCGCCCTGGGGCAGCCGGGCCGAGGCTCAACCCGCCGACGAGCGGCTGCCGTGGGCGCTGCGTCCGGCCAGCTCTCCACCGGCCGACGCACCGTCCGGCGCGGTCGACCCGACCAGCGCCCCGCCGGTCGACACCCGGCCGACCACCCCGAACACCTCGGCCGCTGGTGCGGCGCAGCCGGGTACGTCGAGCCGACCGGAGACGCCCGAGCCCGGCCCGACGGCACCGGTCGCCGAGGCCCGGTCGACCGCCGACTCCTCCGGGTACCGACCGTTCCGACTGCGGCCGGTTCCGGACGCGCCGGCTGCCGCCCCGCCGGAGTCGCCCGCCGCCGACCAGGTCGCGGGTGAGCCCGGCCGCCGCGAGCGCACCCCCTCCGCACCCGTCTCGACGGGTGCCGCCCCATACACGGCACGCCGGTCCGCGCCCGACCCGGTCCCGCCGACCGAGCCGGCCGGGGATCGCTCGCGGGAGGGCGCCACGGCGGTGTTGCCGCAGCGCGTCCCCGCCGAACCGGACGTGCCTGTCGTGCCGGAGCCGCCAGCTGTGGAGCCACCCGCCGAAACCCCTGAACTCGCCCGGATCGCCACCCACCTCCGCCGTGACGACGAGCCGGCTCCGTTGCGGGACCGGCCCGAGGGCTTCGACGTCAACGCGATCCTCGCCGCCGTCCGAGGGGTCGACGGCGTACGCGACGCCGCCCTGCGGCGTACCCCCGCCGGGGCGCACAGCCTGCGCCTCGACCTCGCTGACGGGGCCGACCCGGCCGAGGTGAGTCGACAGGTCGCCCGGTTGTTGCAGGAGCGGATGGGGCTGGCGGCGGCACCGCGCGGCCTGCCCGGCGTCCCGGCCGTGCCGGTGCGCCGACGCTCCACGGAGAGCCGGAACGAGGCGGGCGAGACGCGTCCGACCGCCGAGCCCCGACGCCCGTCGGCCCGTCCCGGCGGCGCCCGGACGGAGACTGCGCCGACTCGGCCGGAGACCGTGCCGGAGACCACCCGTCGGCGGCGGCCGTCACCGGCCACGACCCGGGGCCGGGCGGTCGTGGACGAGCCCGGCGCGGTCGGCAGTCCGGTGACGCTCGGCGCGTCCTACTCCGGTGGGCAACTCACCACCACCGAGTCCGCGCCGTCGCGCCCGCTGGACACCGGTGGGGTGCCGGGCCCCCGGGTGGTGCTCGACCACGTCCAGGTGAGCACGTTCGGGCTCGACGCCAATGTCGAGGTTCGGCTGATCGCGGGCGACCACAACGCCTCGGGACACGCCACCGGGCCGGCGGTGGACGGGTTCGTGCTGCGGCTGTGTGGCGTCGCGGCGGCGGCGGCGATCGACGAGCTGCTCTACGTCGCCGGCACCTCGACCGAGCGTGGCCGGTGTTTCGTGGAACACGCGGCGGTGGTGCCGTTCGGCAACTGTGAGGTGGCCACGGTCGTGGTGCTGCTGGTCTGTGACGGGTGGGTCGAGCAGTTGGCCGGCTCCGCGCTGGTGGCCGGCGATCCCCGACAGGCGGTGGTGCGGGCGACCCTGGCCGCGGTCAACCGGCGACTGGAGGCACTGCTGGCGTGAGCCGTTCCAGGCAGACTGGAACGGTGAAGCCCGCGACCCTCTGGCCCGACCGGCTGCTGCCCGCCCCCTCGGTCCCGCCGCCCTGGCCGGGGCGCGAGGTCCGTCTCGACGGGCTGGTCACCTACGTCCGGGAGACACCGGCGACCAGCCCGGACGCCGAACCGGCGCTGTACGTGCACGGCCTGGGCGGCTCGTCGCAGAACTGGACCGACCTGGCGGGGCTGCTCGCCGGCCGGCTGGACGGCCAGGCGATCGACCTGCCTGGCTTCGGTCGCAGCGAGCCGGGTCGGCGGTACACCGTGCCGGTCTTCGCGGAGCGGGTGATCCGCTGGATCGAACACTCCGATCGCGGGCCGGTGCACCTGATCGGCAACTCGCTCGGCGGTGCGATCTCGGTACGGGTGGCCGCGCTCCGGCCGGACCTGGTCCGGACGCTGACCCTGGTGTCGCCGGCCCTGCCGTTCCTCGACTTCCGCCGGTCGTTGCAGGGGCGGATGCTGCCCCTGCTGGCGATCCCCCGGGGCGAGCGGCTGGCCGCCTGGCGGCTGGCCCGACTGGCGCCGGAGGTGATGGCCCAGCAGGTGATGGAGGCGTGCGTGGCCGATCTCAGCCGGATCTGTGACCAGCGCCGCCGCGAGGCGTTGGAGGAGATCCGCGTCCGTCACCAGGCGGAGCACCACGCGGCGGCGTACGTGCGGACCTTCCGGGGGCTGGTGTCCAGCTTCCTGCGGTCGTACCTGCCCGGGTCCGGTTCGCTGTGGCGGATGGCCGGTACGGTGCGGGCGCCGTCGCTCGTCATCGGCGGACGGCAGGACCGGCTGGTCGACGTGCGGGTGGCTCCGCAGGCCGCACGGGTGATCCCGGATAGCCGGCTCCTGATGATCGACGACGTCGGCCACGTGGCCCAGCTGGAGGTGCCGCGCCTGGTGGCAAGGGCCGTGCTGGGGCTGCTCGCCGACGCGACGGACCCCGCTCGTCAGGTCGACCTGGCAGGATGACCGGGTGCACAGCCCTGGTAGCCGTCCTCGATCGGCTGGTTCCGCCGGCCGGCATGCCATCCGCCGGGAGTCCCCCGACCGTGATCGAGCGCCGGGGCGGCCGACCGCGTCCGGCAGACCGCACTCCGGGCGGGGATCGCTGATCCGGGGCGCGGTGCTGGTGGCCGCCGTCGGTGCTGCGGTGGCGCTGGTGGCCGGTGGCATCGGGTCGAGCTCGGGTGCGGCCGAAGAGGTGGCCCCGGTTGCTTCCGCGTCGAGTCTGGCTGCCCCCTCCCCGGCGGACCCGCCGCCGCAGCCGTCCCTCTCCCCGTCTCCGGAGGCTCCCGTCCTACAGGAGCCGGGTTCGATCCCGTCGACCGGCCCAGGTCGGTTCAGGTACGACGACCGGACCGGCCCGGTGCTGGGCAAGGCCGGTGGCGTCCGGCGCTACCGGGTGGCGGTGGAGTCCGGCTCCGGCGTGGACGCGGGTGAGTTCGCCCTGGCGGTGCGCGCGGCGCTGGCCGGTCCGGGCAGTTGGGTGGACGGCGGTCGGTTGCGGTTGCGGCAGGTCGCCGGGACGGCCCGGCACGACTTCACCGTCTACCTGGCGACGGCGGGGACGGCGCGCCGGATGTGTGCCGCCGGTGGTGTCGATATCCGGGTCGGTGGTCGGCCGTACACCTCCTGCCGCACGTTCGGGAAAGTGATCATCAATCTGGACCGGTGGCGGCTGTCGGTGCCGCACTTCGTCGAAGCCGAGGTGCCGCTCTCGCTCTACCGCACGTACGTGATCAATCACGAGGTGGGCCACGAGTTGGGCAATCGGCACGAGCGCTGCCCGGGGCGTGGCGAGCCGGCTCCGGTGATGATGCAGCAGACGCTCTTCCTGAGGGGGTGTGTCGCGAACCCGTGGCCATACCTGGACGGCAGGCGGTACGCGGGTCCACGCCTCTGAACCGCACCGGGCTGCGCAAAATGCAGTGATGTGCGGAAATGGGGTGCGACCATGGGGCTATGCCCTCTTCGCCCCTTTCATCTGGTTATGGTGGTTCGGCTCGTCCACCGGAACCGGGAGACCGGCGTCCCGGGTCGGTGCTACCGCACCGGATGGCCGTGCTGCTGGGCGTGGTGCTGGCCGCCGCCGTGGTGGTGCTGCTGGCCCGCGCCGGTCAGCCGGTGGCAGAGCCGGACCAGGGCTTCGGCCACCGGGTCGCCTCCGGTGCGGGAGGTGACGAGCGGAGCGGGTACCCGTGGGTGGGTGCGGGCAGCTTCACGGTGGCCGGTGACCGCTCACCGGTGCACGGCGAGGACGGACCGGTGGCCCGCTACCGGGTCGCCGTCGAGCAGGACACCGGCCAGGCCCCGGACGCCTTCGCCGCTGAGGTCGACGCGGTGCTGGCCGACCCCCGCAGCTGGATCGGCACCGGGGAACTGCGCGTCCAGCGGGTGGGCGAGGCGGAACCGGCGGACTTCACCATCTACCTGGCCACCCCGCTGACCTCGGAGGCGATGTGCGCCGAGGGGGGACTCAGCACGGAGGGCTACACCTCGTGCCGGCTGCCCGGACAGGTCATCATCAACCTGGCCCGTTGGCTGGAGGCGGTGCCGGACTACGGCGCACCGCTCCAGGTCTACCGGGCATACGTGATCAACCACGAGGTAGGGCACGAGTTCGGGGAGGGGCACGAGGCGTGTCCGGGCCCGGGGGCTCCGGCACCGGTCATGCAACAGCAGACGTACGGCCTGGACGGCTGCCTGGCGAACGCCTGGCCGATCCTCGACGGGCGTCGGCACATCGGTGAGCTGATCGGCTGACTTGGATCGGCCGGGTATTCCCGCTCCCGCATGTCGGGCGACGTGTCGCTGCTCATGGTCGATGAGCGGGTCGGCGAGCGACAATGGCCCGGTTGCCCACCACATCGATCCCGGGGAGTCCACCGTGTCGTTGCCCCCGCTCGTCGAACCCGCCGCCGAGCTGACCGTTGACGAGATCCGTCGCTACTCGCGCCACCTGATCATCCCCGACGTCGGGGTGACCGGGCAGAAGCGGCTGAAGAACGCCCGGGTGCTCTGTGTCGGCGCCGGTGGCCTCGGTTCTCCCGCCCTGCTGTACCTGGCCGCCGCCGGGGTCGGCACCCTGGGCATCATCGACTTCGACACCGTCGACGAGTCCAACCTCCAGCGTCAGGTCATCCACGGCGTCTCCGACGTCGGCCGCTCCAAGGCCGACTCGGCCGCGGCGAGCATCCGTGAGATCAACCCGCTGGTGAACGTCGAGATCCACAACACCGCGCTGGACCGGGACAACGTCCGGGAGATCTTCGCCCAGTACGACCTGATCGTCGACGGCACGGACAACTTCGCCACCCGGTACATGGTCAACGACGCGGCCGTGCTGCTCGGCAAGCCGTACGTCTGGGGGTCGATCTACCGCTTCGACGGTCAGGCTTCGGTGTTCTGGGCCGAGCACGGCCCCTGCTACCGCTGCCTCTACCCGGAGCCGCCGCCGCCGGGCATGGTGCCCTCCTGCGCCGAGGGCGGCGTGCTCGGTGTGCTCTGCGCCTCGATCGGCTCGATCCAGGTGAACGAGGCGATCAAGCTCCTCGCCGGCATCGGTGAGCCGCTGGTCGGTCGGCTGATGGTCTACGACGCCCTGGAGATGAGCTACCGGAAGATCAAGGTTCGCAAGGACCCGAACTGCGTGCTCTGCGGCGAGAACCCGACGCTGACCGACCTGATGGAGGACTACGAGGACTTCTGCGGCGCGGTGTCGGTGGAGGCCCAGGAGGCGGTGGTCGACGCCACCATCACCGCGACCGAGCTGAAGGAGTGGCAGGACGCCGGCAAGGACATCTTCCTCGTCGACGTCCGGGAGCCGGCCGAGTACGAGATCGTCCGCATCCCCGGCGCCACCCTGATCCCCAAGGGCGAGATCCTCTCCGGTGAGGCGCTGTCCAAGCTGCCGCAGGACCGTCAGATCGTGCTGCACTGCAAGTCCGGCGTCCGTTCCGCCGAGGCGTTGGCCGCGTTGAAGGCGGCCGGGTTCCGCGACGCGGTGCACGTGCAGGGTGGGGTGCTCTCCTGGATCAAGCAGGTCGACCCGTCGCTACCCGCGTACTGAGTCACCGGCCGAGGGGCCACTCCGCCTTCGCCGAAGGGTGGAGTGGCCCCTCGCCGCTACCCTGCCGTCGGTCGGATCTCACCTATCCGTCCTCCTGAGGCGAGATCACGTTTGCGCCGGTAGCGTGGCCGCCGTGGTCGACATCGACGCCGCGATCGGGTTCGTGGTGGCTCACGGGGACGCGGTGGAGCGTGCCCGCCTGTCCTGGTTGTGCGCCGGTACGCCGCCACCGCCGGAGGTGCTCGACAGCGCCGAGGTCGGCCAGACACTCGGCGGCGGTTGGCCGGCCTCCTGGGGCGAGGAGATCGCCTCGGTCGACGCGACCTGCTTCCGCCTCGCGGAACTGGACGATCTCGGTGCGCTGGGCCGCCCGAGCGCCCGTCGGGCGTTGGACTGGCTCGCCGCCGGTCAGCACCGGGACGGCTGCTGGGAGGAGGACCCGGCGCTCGCGGACTCCGCGCCCGAATGGGCCCGCCCCGGTGACCCGGAGGCGCGGCTGTACCTCACCGCCAACGCCGCCTTCTGGCTGACCGTGGCGGGCTTGGACGCCCGAGCCGCCGGACCGTTGGACCACCGGGTCGGCGGGGCGTACGCGGGGGTGGTGACCGCCGCCAGCCAGGCGCTCGCCGCCCAGTTGCGCCCGGACGGCAGCTGGCCGTCCTTCCTGGCCGCCGGTTGGCTCAGCGCGGCGGTCCTGCACCGGCAGCAGATGTTCTACGAGTCGGCGCAGATCAAGGCGGTGCTGGCGGAGCGGCTGCCGCAGGCGTCAGCCGCCGACGCCGCCTGGCTCGCCGTGACGCTGCGCCGGGTGGGCGTCGACCACCAGGAGTGGACGCTGGTGGCCGCGCGGCGTCGGCTCAGCGAGACGCAGCGCACCGACGGCGGCTGGAGCAGCGACGACGGCCACCAGTTCGACGTCCACGCCACCCTCGCCGTGATCCGCGCCTTCCGCTGACCCGGTTGGGGCTCAGGTGCGGAGGTGACCGGTACCGGTGACCACGTACTTGGTGCTGGTCAGCTCCGGCAGACCCATCGGGCCACGGGCGTGCAGCTTCTGCGTGGAGATGCCGATCTCGGCGCCGAAGCCGAACTCGCCGCCGTCGGTGAACCGGGTGGAGGCGTTGACCATCACGGCTGCCGAGTCGACGCGGGCCACGAACTCCCGGGCGGCCGACTGCGAGTCGGTGACGATCGCCTCGGTGTGGCCGCTGCCGTACCGCCGGATGTGCGCGACCGCGGCGTCGAGCGAGTCGACGACGGCGGCCGAGATGTGCGCGGCGAGGTACTCGGTGCCGAAGTCCTCGTCGGTGGCCGGGACCACGGCGTCGGAGTACGCCGCGACCCGTTCGTCGCCGTGCACGGTCACCCCGGCGTCGGCGAAGGCGGCCAGCACCGCCGGCAGGAAGGCGTCGGCGATGTCGGCGTGCACCAGCAGCGACTCGGCGGTGTTGCAGGTCGACAGGCGCTGCGTCTTGGCGTTCAGGGTCAGTGCGACCGCCATCGACACGTCGGCGGCGGCGTCCACGTAGACGTGGCAGTTGCCCACCCCGGTCTCGATGACCGGCACGGTCGACTCCTCGACCACGGTGCGGATCAGGGACGCGCCGCCACGCGGGATCAGCACGTCGACCAGGCCCCGGGCCCGCATCAGCTCCTTGACCGAGTCGCGGGTGCTGGCGTCGACCAGCTGCACCGCGTCGGTGGGCAGGCCGGCCTCGCCGATCGCGTCGCGCAGCACCGCGACCAGGGCGGCATTGGAGTGCGCGGCCGAGGAGGAGCCGCGCAGTAGCGCCGCGTTGCCGGCCTTCAGGCAGATGCCGGCGGCGTCCACGGTCACGTTGGGGCGACCCTCGTAGATGACGCCGACCACGCCGAACGGCACCCGGATCTGGCGCAGCTCCAACCCGTTGGGCAGGGTCGAACCACGGACCACCTCACCCACCGGGTCGGGCAGCGCGGCCATCTGACGCAGCGCGTCGGCGATGCCGGCCACCCGTCCTTCGTCGAGGGCGAGCCGGTCCAGCACGGCCGCGCTCAGCCCGGCATCGCGTCCGGCCGCCAGGTCCGTGGCGTTCGCGGCCAGGATCTCCGGCGTACGCGCCACCAGCGCGTCGGCCATCGCGTGCAGCGTGGCGTCCTTGGCGGTACGCGTCGCGACGGCCAGCGTCTCCGCCGCCGTTCGCGCCCGCCGAGCCTGCTCACTCACGCTCATGCCTTGCTCCTCACAGTGTTAGGAAGGGGCCCTTGTAATACACCAGGCGTTAACAAGGTGCCCTTCCTTACCAGCATCTACAGCAGTACGAGGTCGTCGCGGTGGACGACCTCCCGTTCGTACGCCGGGCCGAGGGCCGCGGCGAGGTCGGCGGTCGACCGCCCGAGCAGGCCGGGCAGTTCGATCGCGTCATAGTTGACCAGCCCTCGGGCCACCGGCGCGCCGGAGGTGTCGACCAGGTCGACCGGGTCACCGGCGGTGAACGCCCCGTCCACGGCGGTGATGCCTGCGGGCAGCAGCGACTTGCGTCGGCCCACCACGGCGGCCACCGCGCCCGGGTCGAGGTGCAGCCGTCCCCGGGGCGCGGTGGCGTGGGCGAGCCAGAACAGCCGGGCGGCGGGTCGGCGGAGACTGGGGTGGAAGAAGGTGCCGACCGGCTCCCCGGTCAACGCGGCGACGGCCTGGGCGGCGGAGGTGAGCACCACCGGGATGCCGAAGCCGGTGGCGATCCGGGCCGCCTCGACCTTGGTCACCATGCCGCCGGTGCCGACCCCCGCGCGACCGCTGCCGCCGATCTCGACGCCGACCAGGTCTCCCTCGTCGCGTACCTCGGCGATCCGGCGGGAGCCGGGTCGGGCCGGGTCGCCGGTCCAGAGCGCGTCGACGTCGGAGAGGAGCACCAGCAGGTCGGCGTCGACGAGCGCGGCCACCAGCGCGGCCAGCCGGTCGTTGTCGCCGAAGCGGATCTCCTCGGTGGCGACCGTGTCGTTCTCGTTGACGATCGGCACCGCTCGCAGGTCGAGCAGCTTGCGCAGGGTGCGGTACGCGTTGCGGTAGTGCGCCCGCCGGGTCACGTCGTCGACGGTGAGCAGCACCTGCCCGACGGTGCGGCCGTGCCGGGCGAAGGCGGTCGCGTACCGCCCGATCAGCAGACCCTGACCGACGCTGGCGGCGGCCTGCTGGGTGGCCAGGTCACGCGGTCGTCGGGCCAGGCCGAGGGGGGCGAGGCCGGCGGCGATGGCACCGGAGGAGACCAGCACCACCTCGCGGCCCTCGACGTCGCGCAGGCCGAGGGCGTCGACCAACGCGTCGACCCGCTCGTCGTCCAGCCCGCCACTGGCGGTGGTCAACGAGGAAGACCCGATCTTGACAACGACCCGCCGGGCCGCCCTTACTGCGTCACGCACCCGCCCATTCTGCGCTGTGGTCGCGGCGTGGCCAGCCGCCGTTCCCATAGTCTGGCCGCTTGTGACACCTGACGAGTACGTCGAGGCGGTGCTGGAACTGGTCGACCGGATCCCGCCCGGCCGGGTGATGTCGTACGGGGCGGTGGCCGACGCGTTGGCCGAGCGCTCCGGGCGGGCGTCGGCGCGGCTGATCGGGGCGATCATGGCTCGGCACGGTGCCGGGGTGCCGTGGCACCGGGTGGTGAACGCGGGCGGCGTACTGCCGCCGAGGCTGGCCCAGCAGGCACGGGCGCGGTGGCTCGCGGAGGGGACGCCGCTGCGTGGTGCCGGGGTGGACATGAAATCGGCGGGGTGGTGGCCCGAGCAGGGGATGTGACCATCGCCATAACGTGAGTAATATTCGGCCCCATGATCGCGTCGCCGGGTGGCTCCGGCCCACCATCCGCACCCGGCTCGCCCACGCCCGCCTCCGGCCCACCATCCGCACCTGGCTCGCCCACGCCCGCCTCCGGCCCGTCCACCGCCGCCTCGGCGGCCACGGCCGGCGGTGCCGGAGTGGCGGCGGCACCGGGCGCGCTGCCGCGCCGGGTGCACGCCGGCTACGCGTTCGGCTCACTGGCGACCGGCGCCTTCGGCACCGTGCCGGGGCTGCTGCTGTTGCCCTATCTCACCGACACGCTCGGCGTGGCCGCCGGGATGGCCGCCCTGCTGGTGCTCTTGCCGAAGGCGTGGGACGTGCTGGTCAACCCGGTCGCCGGGCGGATCTCCGACCGCACCCGGTCACGGTGGGGCGCTCGACGTCCGTACCTGCTCTTCGGTGGGCTGGCGCTGGCCGCACTCTTCGGGGCCATCTTCGCCGCGCCGTTCGGTGCCGGTGCCGCCGCCGGGGCGTACGTCGCCGTCGCCTTCCTGGCCACCGCGACCGCGTTCGCCTTCTTCCAGGTGCCGTACGTGGCCATGCCCGCTGAGCTGACCAGCGACTACGCCGAACGTACCCGGATGATGACCTGGCGGATCGCGGTACTGGCCCTGGCCATTCTGGTCGCCGGTGCGGTGGCGCCACTGGTGCGCGACGCGGCCGGCGGCGGGATCGCCGGGCACCGGTGGATGGGCGTCTTCGTGGCCGCCCTCATCGCGCTCGGTGCCGTCGGTGCCTTCCTCGGCACCCGGTCCGCGCCACAGGGCACGGTCGGCGAGAGCGAGCCGAGCCTGCGCGCCCAGCTCGCCGTCGCGGCCCGTAACCGGCCCTTCCGGGCGCTGCTGCTCTGCTTCGTGGTGCAGTCCGCCGGGGTGGCCACGATCCTCGCCGGAGTCCAGTACTTCGCCGACCACGTGCTGCGGGACTCGACGACCGGCCCGACCGTGCTGTTCGCCTGCTTCGTCGGCCCGGCGCTGGTGGTGATGCCGCTCTGGTCCCGGGTGGGTGCCCGGGTGGGCAAGCTCGCCGCCCTGGTGGCGGCGTCGCTGATCCTGTCGGCCGGTGGGCTGGCGCTGGTCGCCGCGCCGGTGCTGCCGACCCTCGTGGTCTATCTGCTGGTCGCGCTGCTCGGCGTCGGGTACGCCGGACAGCAGGTGTTCGCCCTGGCCATGCTCCCGGACTGCATCGCGTACGACACGATGCGTACCGGGCGGCGGCAGGCCGGCGTCTTCACCGGGGTGTGGACGGCCGGTGAGACGCTCGGGCTGGCCCTCGGGCCGGGCATCTACGGTCTGGTGCTCGCCCTGACCGGCTACGTCTCCTCCACCACCGGCACCGCCGCCACCCAGACCGACACCGCCCGCCTCGGCGTGCTGCTCGGCTTCACGGTCCTCCCCGCGCTCCTGATCGGCCTGGCTACCCTCCTGTTGCGCCCCTACGACCTCACCCCGTCCCGCCTGACACCCGCCACCCCCGATGCCGCGGTTGTGCCAGGAACCCCGAGCCGCTGAAACCCACGGAAAGGGCGCCACCACTTCATGATCGACGAGAACCTGCCAGCGGAGCAGGTGTTGGCGGAGATCCGGCAGCTGCGGGCGATGGACCGGCCGACCCACGGTGGACGGCTGTTCGCGTACGTGTACGACCCGGCGGTACCCGGACTCGACGACCTGGCCGCCGCCGCTTACGCCGAGAGCGCCCATGTCAACGGGCTCGACCCGACGGCCTTCCCGTCCCTGCTGGCCATGGAGAACTCGCTGGTCGCGGCGGCGGCGCGGCTGCTCGGCGGCGGGCCGGGCACGAGCGCTCCGGATGTCGTCGGCAGCGTCACCAGCGGCGGCACCGAGTCGCTGATCCTGGCGGTGAAGACCGCCCGGGACGCCCGGCCGGAGATCACGGCACCCCGGATCGTGGTACCGGCCAGCGCGCATGCCGCGTTCGCCAAGGCCGCCCACTACCTGCGGGTGGAACTGGACACCGTGCCGATCGACCCGACCACCCTGCGACCGGCTGCCGCCGCCGTGGCCGCCGCCATCCGGCCGGAGACGGTGCTGGTCGTCTGCTCGGCTCCCTCGTACGCGCACGGGGTGGTGGACCCGGTCGAGGAGATCGCCGAGGTGGCCGCCGCCGCAGGGGTCCGCTGTCACGTGGACGCCTGCTTCGGCGGCTGGACGCTGCCGTACCTGCGACGCCTCGGCGTCGAGGTGCCGCCGTTCGACCTCGCCGTACCCGGCGTCACCTCGATCTCGGTGGACCTGCACAAGTACGCGTACGCGCCGAAGGGCGTGTCGGTGCTGCTGCACCGCGATCCGCAGCTGCGCGCCCCGCAGTACTTCGCGTACGCCGACTGGCCCGGGTACACCATGATCAACCCAGTGATCTCGTCGACCCGCTCCGGCGGGCCGATCGCCGCCGCGTACGCCACCCTGCGGCATCTCGGCGACGACGGCTACCTGGAGCTGACCCGCCGGACCTGGGAGGCGGTGCACACGCTGGCCGACGCGGTACGCGGCACCGACGGTTTGCGGCTGATGGCCGAGCCGGAGTCGACAGTGGTCTGCCTGACCGCCACCGACACCGGGCCGGACCTGTTTGTGCTGGTCGACGAACTGGCGGCACGCGGTTGGCACACCCAGCCACAGTTGTCGTACGCCGAGCTGCCGCCGAGTGTCCATCTGACGGTGACCGCCGCCGTGGCCCCCCGCGCGGCGGAGTTCGGCCCCGACCTGGCCGACGCGGTCGCGGCGGCCCGAGCGGCGGGCCCGGTGGAACTGCCGCCGGAACTGCGGGCCCTGGCTGGCACGTTGGCCCCGGAGGCGCTCACCGGTGACCTGGTCGCCGGACTCGCCGCCGGTCTCGGGCTCGGCCCCGGCGGTGGGCTGCCGGAACGGATGGCCCCGGTCAACACGCTGCTCGACGCCGCGCCACCGGCGCTGCGGGAGCGGCTGCTGGTGGAGTTCGTCAGCCTGCTGCAACGCCCAGCCTGGTAGCGGCCCGTCGGTGCGCGATGTTAGGAGGGGGCCCTTGTACAACGCCAGGCGTTAATAGGGGGCCCTTCCTTTCAGCAAGGTGCGGTGGGGGCTGTGGTTGACTGTCGGGGACGGGAGGGGGAGCGGTCGTGCAGCTGCCTGCGGTGCTCGGTGAGCCGATCCGGTTCGTGCTCAACTGGGGTCGGCGCTACTCGCTCTGGGTCTTCAACTTCGGCCTGGCCTGCTGCGCCATCGAGTTCATCGCGACCAGCATGTCCCGCCACGACTTCATGCGACTCGGGGTGATCCCGTTCGCGCACGGGCCCCGGCAGGCCGACCTGATGGTGGTCTCCGGCACCGTGACCGACAAGATGGCTCCGGCGATCAAGCGGCTCTACGACCAGATGCCCGAGCCGAAGTACGTCATCTCGTTCGGTGCCTGCTCCAACTGCGGCGGTCCCTACTGGGACTCGTACTCGGTGACCAAGGGGGTCGACCAGCTCATCCCGGTCGACGTCTACGTGCCCGGCTGCCCACCCCGGCCCGAGGCGCTGCTGCACGGCATCCTCCGGCTACAGGAGAAGATCGCCGCCGAGCAGTCCGGCATCGGCGGCGTGCCCCGCCCGGACCCGCTCGCCGCGCCGGGCGACGCCGCACCCGGCAATGCCGCGCCGCGCTCCACCGCCTCGCTGACCGCCCCGGCGGTACGCCCGCCGAACGCCTGAGCGGATCCCGACTGGCGTCCGGTGTTTAACGTCGGATCATGACCGACGTCGTGGAACAGCGTTCCGCTTTCATTGTCAAGGTGTTGACCGAGGAGTTCGGCACCCTGATGGCGCTCGACCCGGCTGCCTTCCGGCGCAAGTTCCGCAAGATGGCCGCCTCGCCGTTCGCCTTCTACCGGGGCAGCGCCAGCCTCTTCTACGCCGACCAACGCGGCGACTTCGCCGACGACCGTTTCCTGGACGCGCAGACCAGCCGGGTGTGGATACACGGTGACCTGCACGCGGAGAACTTCGGCACCTACATGAACGGCTCCGGCCAACTCGTCTTCAACGTCAACGACTTCGACGAGGCGTACGTGGGGCCGTTCACCTGGGACCTGCGGCGGTTCGTCGCCAGCGTGGCGCTGATCGGCTACACCAAGGCGCTCTCCGACCGGGTGATCAGCGATCTGGTCACCTGCTTCGCCGAGGCGTACCTGGTCGAGCTGCGGGCCATCGCCGCCGGTGGGGACGACGCCATCGGCTCGATCACGCTGGACAACGCCGACGGTGTGCTGCGTCGGGTGCTCCAGCAGGCACGGCTGAACACCCGGGTCGACCTGCTGCGCGAGCAGACCACCGTCGACAACTACGAGCGCCGTTTCTCCCTCGGCGACGGGGTGTACGAGGTCGACGATGAGGTCCGGGCACGGGTGTGCGCGGCGTTCGAGGCGTACCTGGAGACCCTGCCGGCGACGACCACGCAGGCCCGGCCGCTCGCGGCGACCGTCAAGGACGTGGTGCTGCGGAAGGGCGTCGGCATCGGCTCGGCCGGGCTGCCGTCGTACAACCTCCTGCTGGAGGGGCACACCCAGGCGTTGGAGAACGACGTCCTGATCTACATGAAGCAGGCGCAGGTGCCGGCGGTGGCACGGTACATCGACGACGAGCGGGTGCGCGGCTACTTCCGGCACCAGGGGCACCGCACCGCCGAGTCCCAACGGGCCCTCCAGGCGCACGCCGACCCGTGGGTGGGCTACACCGAACTCGACGGCGTCGGCCAACTCGTCGCCGAGGTGTCGCCGTACGCGGCCGATCTCGACTGGGCGGACGTCAACGAGCCGGAGGAACTCGCCGGGGTGCTGGCCGACCTGGGCCGGGCGGTCGCCCGGATGCACTCGGTGGCCGACGACGAGTCCAGCCACGACCTCGTCGACTACTCGACCGAGGAGGCCATCGTCGCCGCCGTCGACGCGGACCCGGCCGGCTTCGTCGGGCACCTGGTCGACTTCGCCCACGCGTACGGCGTCCGTGCCCGGCAGGACCACCAGCTCTTCGTCGACCTGTTCCGCAACGGTCGGCTCCCCGGCATCTGACCGCTCCCGACCCGGTCCGACCCGCCGCTCCCGACCCGCTTCCGACCCGGTCCGACCCGGTCCGGCGCGGGCGGACGGTGCCGGACCGGGTCGGCTCAGCTGTCGAAGTCGAGGACCACCTTGATGTCCTGCGGGCCGGGGGAGTAGGCGGTGGCGTACTCGGCCAGCGGCACCCGACGGGTGATCAGCGAACTCAACCAGCTGCGGTCGGCCTTGGACAGCGCCTCGGCGGCCCCCTCCCAGTGCCGCCGGTTCGCGTTCACCGAGCCGAACACGACGTTGTTCTCCAGCACCAGCGTCCGGTTCAGCGCGCCCGCATCGAAGTCGATGGTCCGGCCGCCGCTGGAAACACCGGCCAGGCAGACGATCCCGTTGCGGCCGACCTTGCACATCGCCTCCAGGACGACCACCGGCGCGCCGGTGCACTCGACGATGACGTCCGGTTCGAGATCCAGCTGGTTGAGCGGTCCGGAATGGTACGTCGCACCGAGCGCACCGGCCAGCGCCGGCTTCGGGCCCTCGGTGGCCAGGTCGAGCACGTGCACGGAGAGACCCCGCTGGCTGGCCAGCAACGCGCCGAGCAGGCCGATCGGCCCGGCCCCGGTGATCAGCGCGGTACGCGGCTGCCACTCCGCGCGTCGGCCGATCCGGTCGATGTGGTCCCACGCCTTGACCATCACACTGGCCGGTTCGAGCAGTACGCCCACCTCGATCAGTGACGGATCGAGGCCCACGGCGAACCGGGGCTGCAACCGCCACCGCTCACGGGCGAAACCCGGCAGCCCCTTGATGCCGTGCTCGGTGAACATGCCGTTGCGGCACATGTCCCACTCGCCCGCCGCGCAGTTCGGGCAGGGCATCGGGTCCGGTTGCCGGACGATCCCGGCCACCAGGTCGCCGGGTTGTCGGGTGCCGGTCGGGTCCTCCAGCACCCGGCCCAACGACTCGTGGCCGAGCACCAGGTGGTCGATGCCGGGCGGCGCCTCGCCGTACTGGCCCTCGATGATCTCGATGTCGGTGCCGCAGACACCCACCGCGACGGCCTCCACCAGGATCGGCCCCTCCTCAAGGGCCGGTTCCGGGTAGTCGTCGAGCAGCCGCAGCGAGCCGGGTACTCCGGGAATCACGGTCACAGCGCGCACGGGTCCATCCTGGTGGCCGTACGCGGGCGGCACCGGCGAAGCCCGAAGGCGTCACCCGGCCGCGTGCATCGCCCCGGGCGGCCGCCCGAGATCCGCCGTTCGCCCGTCGGGGCACGTGCGCGCTCAGCGAGATCCCGCAGCCACGTCCTAGGATCAGCGGCATGACACCGGAAGAGGTCGGCCGGCGACTCGTCGCGTTGCTCGCGCCCGTCGAGGCCACCGCGACGGTCTCCGGCGGGCAGGCACATGCCCGGGCCACCGTCGACGTACCCCCGCATGCCTGGCGGGCCGCGTTGCTGGCAGTCCGCGACGACACCGAACTGGCCTGCGACTACTTCGACTGGTTGTCGGCGGTGGACGAGCTGGCCGACGGCTTCGACGTGGTGGCCCACCTCTGGTCGACCACGCACCGGCACGGTGTCCTGGTGCGCGCCCGGGTCCCCCGCGAGACGCCGACCGTCGACTCCGTGGTGTCGGTCTACCCGGGTGCCGCCTGGCACGAGCGGGAGACCCACGAGATGTTCGGCATCGACTTCGCCGGGCACGCCGACCTGCGTCCGCTACTGCTGCCACCGGAGTTCGAGGGCCATCCGCTGCGCAAGGAGTTCGTGCTGGCCTCCCGGGTGGCGAAGCCCTGGCCGGGTGCGAAGGAGCCGGGTGAGTCGGAGGCCGGTGGTGGTCGCCGTCCGATCCGACCGCCGGGCGTTCCCGCACCGGGGGAGTGGGGAGTCGTGCCCACCCCCGCCGGTGCCGGTGGGGTGGGGGAGGGTCCGCGTGGCGGCACCCCGGCCCGACCAGCCCGGGAGCGACCGTCCCGCGAGCGACCGCCCCGCGAGCGACCGCCCCGTCCGACGTCCGGCGGGGAGGGTGGGGCCTGATGCCGCTCTGGCTGGAACTGGTGATCCGGATCGGTGGGGTGCTGGCCGCCTTCCTGGTCCTGCCGCTGCTGGTGGGGCAGGCGGAGCACAAGGTGATGGCGCACATGCAGGGGCGGCTCGGCCCGATGTACGCGGGCGGGTTCCACGGTTGGGCGCAGCTGATCGCCGACGGGGTGAAGTTCGTCCAGAAGGAGGACGTGACCCCGCGTGCCGCCGACCGGCCGGTGTTCCGGTTGGCTCCGGCGGTGGCGCTGGTGCCGTACCTGCTGGCCCTGCTGGTGATCCCGCTCGGCCCGAACGACCTGGTCGGGCAGCCGCTCGACATCGGGCTCTTCTTCGTCCTCGCGGTGGTCGGCGTGGGTGTGCTGGCCGTGCTCATGTCGGCCTGGGCGTCGGCCAACAAGTACAGCCTGCTCGGCGGGCTGCGCGGCGCCGCCCAACTGCTCGGCTACGAGCTGCCGCTGGTGCTCGCCGCCGCCTCGGTGGCGATGGCCGCCGGTACGCTCAGCCTCTCCGGCATCGTCGAGGCGTGGCAGCCGTGGTGGCTGCTCTGGCAGGCCCCGGCGATGGTGATCTTCTTCGTGGCGGGGCTGGCGGAGATCCGCCGACCGCCCTTCGACATGCCGGTCGCCGACTCGGAGCTGGTCTTCGGCTACCTGACCGAGTACACCGGCCTGCGGTTCGCGTTCCTGCTGCTGGCCGAGTACGTCGGCATCGTGGTGATCGCCGCGCTCACCACCGTGCTGTTCCTCGGCGGCTGGCAGGGGCCGTTCGCCGACGCGCAGCTCGGCTGGCTCTGGACCCTGCTGAAGGTCGCCGCCGTCAGCTTCGTGATCATCTGGCTGCGGGTCTCCTACCCGCGCCTGCGCGCAGACCAACTGCAACGCCTCTGCTGGCTGGTCCTGGTCCCTGCTGCCCTGGCCCAGCTCGTCCTGACCGCCGCCGTCCGCCTGGCGATGTAAGGAAGGGCCCCCTATTAACGCCTCGTGTATAGGAAGGGCCCCCTCCTAACGCATCGATGCTCAACCGCGATCAGCAGCGCCGTCGGAGCCCAGCGGGGTGTGGGCGGGGTCGACGCGCTCGGCGGGCTTGGGCGGTGCGGGTGGGGTGCCGTCGCCGAAGGGACGACCGCCGAGCGCCTCGCGGTCGTGCGGGGTGAGCCAGTTCGACAGGTCGGGGCCGAGCGGCACCACACCGGTCGGGTTGATGTCCCGGTGCACCTCGTAGTAGTGCCGCTTGATGTGGTCGAAGTCGACCGTGTCACCGAAGCCGGGGGTCTGGAACAGGTCCCGCGCGTACGCCCACAGCACCGGCATCTCGCTGAGCTTCTGCCGGTTGCACTTGAAGTGGCCGTGGTAGACCGGATCGAAGCGGACCAGCGTGGTGAACAGCCGTACGTCGGCCTCGGTGATCGTCTCGCCGACCAGGTACCGCTGCCCGGCCAGTCGTTCGCTGAGCCAGTCGAGCCGGTCGAACAGCCGCCGGTACGCCTGCGCGTAGGCATCCTGACTGCCGGCGAAGCCGCACCGGTAGACGCCGTTGTTGACGTCGGCGAAGACCACCGCGTTGACCTCGTCGATCTCGGCGCGCAGGTGTTCCGGGTACAACTGCGGTGCGCCGGGGCGGTGGTACGCGGTCCACTCGGTGGACAGGTCCAGGCTCATCTGGGCGTAGTCGTTGGTGACCACCTGCCCGGTCGGCACGTCCACGATGGCCGGCACGGTGATCCCCCGGGGATAGTCCGGGTAACGGGCGAAGTACGCCTCCTGGATGCGCTCGATGCCGAGCACCGGGTCCCGCCCGCCCGGGTCGAGGTCGAAGGTCCAGCTCCGCGCGTCGTGGGTGGGCCCGGCGACGCCCATCGAGATGGCGTCGGTCAGCCCGAGCAGCCGGCGCACGATGATCAGTCGGTTGGCCCAGGGGCAGGCCCGGCTGACCACCAACCGGTACCGGCCGGGCTCGACCGGGTAGCAGTCCCGTCCGTCGGCGGTGATCCGGGTGGTGATGTAGTTCTGGTCCCGCTTGAACTCACCCGGTTCGACGTACTTGCCGCCGCTGCCCTTGCCGCCCTCGCCCATGTCGCCCCCAGGGGTGTGCCCGACTCGTCCTCGCCCCATCATGGCCGATCTTCGTCGGCCCGGCCCGGTGACCGTCAACCCCGGGTGGTGGTCGCGCGCACCGGGGACACAGGGCAGGATGTTCGGCATGAGCGAGAGCGAGCGAGGCGAGGCGACCGGACTGCCCGGCAGCGGCTTGGTCAAGGGGCTCGCCGTCACGCTGAAGACGATGACGAAACGCTCCACCACCGCGCAGTACCCGGACGTCGCCCCTGAGCTGCCGCCCCGCTCGCGTGGGGTGATCGCGCTGATGGAGGAGAACTGCACCGTCTGCATGCTCTGCGCCCGTGAGTGTCCGGACTGGTGCATCTACATCGACTCCCACAAGGAGGAGGTGGCGGTGCCGGGTGCCGCGCGTGCGCGGCAACGCAACGTGCTCGACCGGTTCGACATCGACTTCTCACTCTGCATGTACTGCGGCATCTGCATCGAGGTGTGCCCCTTCGACGCGCTCTACTGGTCGCCGGAGTTCGAGTACGCCGAGTACGACATCAAGGACCTGCTGCACGACAAGGACCACCTGGGCGAGTGGATGGCCACCGTGCCGCCGCCCCCGGCCCACGACCCGAACGGCGAACCGGCGAAGGAGGAGACCGCCGCCGCGCGCAAGGCCGCCGTCCCGGGGACGACGCCCGCCGCCCGTCCGACCACCCCGGCGGTACGCCCCGACGACGGAGGTACGCCCGCGTGACCGGGGTGGATGTGCTGCTGCTCGCCCTCGGTGCGGTAGCGGTCGGCTCGGCGGTGCTGGTGGTGTCCACCCGGCACCTGGTGCGTGCGGGGCTCTACCTGGTGGTCTGCCTCGGCGCGGTGGCCGGCATGTACCTCGTCCTCGCCGCCGAGCTGGTCGCCTGGGTGCAGGTGTTGATCTACGTCGGCGCGGTGGTGGTGCTGCTGCTGTTCGCCGTGATGCTGACCCGCGCACCGATCGGCGCCTCCGACGATCTGGACCGTCCCGGTTGGCCGGCCGCGCTGATCGGCGGCGGGGTGGGGCTCGGCCTGGCGGCGTTGCTGGTCGACGCGTACCGCTGGACGACGGTCAGCCTGCCCGAGGCGGGCAACGCCGAGCGCATCGGTGAGCAGGTGTTCAGCAGCTGGGTGCTGCCCTTCGAGGTGCTGTCGGTGCTGCTGCTGTCGGCGTTGGTGGGGGCCGTCGTGCTGTCCCGCCCCGACATCGGCGCGACGGCCGATCGGGGGCGGTCACGGTGAGGCCGGTCATCCCGTACGTCACCGCCGCGCTCCTGTTCGGCCTCGGCACCTACGGCGTCCTGCGACGCCGCAACGCGGTGCTGGTGCTGATGGCCGTCGAGCTGATGCTCAACGCGGTGAACCTGATCCTGATCACAGCCGACGCCACGGTGCGGGCGGTGCTGCCGCACAGCGGGCAGGTCTTCGCGCTCTTCGTGATCGTGCTGGCCGCCGCCGAGATCGGGGTGGGCCTGGCCATCGTCCTCCAGCTCTACCGGATGCGGGCCAGCGTCGCCGTCGACACGATTCCGCTGGGCGACCGGAACGCCGAGGCGGTGCCCGCCACGACGGGCGCGGCGGCTCAGGTCGCCGGAAGCGAACCGGAGGGGCAGCGGTGAGCGCCACGACGTTGGGTGCGGCACTGCCGGTCGTACCGCTGCTCGCCGGGCTGACCGGCCTGCTGCTGCCGCCGTCGTCGAGCGGCGCGACCACCGGCCGGACGGCCCGTCGGGTGGCCGTGGCCCTCGGTGTGGCGGGCGCGGCCGGTGCCCTGGCCCTGGCGGTGGCGTTGCTGGTCACCCTGGACGATCCGGCCGAAGCCTCGACCACCTGGATCGACCTGGGCGGGCTCACCGTCACCCTCGGGGTACGCCTCGACGGTGCCGCCGCCCTGGTCGCCGTCGCGGTCACCACGGTCGCCCTGGCGGTGCAGGTCTACTCGATCGGCTACCTGCGGCAGGGGCCGCCCGACGAACCCGACCACCGCTACCCGCCGTACGCCGCGCAGATCAGCCTCTTCACCGCCGCGATGCTGCTGGTCGTGGTCTCCGGGGACCTGATCCTGCTGCTGGTCGGCTGGGAGGTGATGGGCATCTGTTCGTACCTGCTCATCGCCCACGACCGGCGGCTGCCGGAAGCACCGGCCGCCGCGATGAAGGCGTTCCTGGTGACCCGGGTCGGCGACGTCGGCTTCCTGCTCGGCATCGCGTTGCTCGGCGTCTCGGCGGGCAGCTTCCGGATCACCGACGTGCTCGCCCACGACCACGGCACCGCCACCCTCACCACGGCCTGCCTGCTGCTGCTCGCCGGGGTGGCCGGCAAGAGCGCCCAGTTCCCGCTGCACACCTGGCTGCCCGACGCGATGGCCGGTCCGACTCCGATCTCCGCGCTGATCCACGCCGCGACCATGGTCGCCGCCGGGGTGTACGCGGTCACCCGGCTGTGGCCGCTTTTCGAGGCCACCCCGACCGTGCTGGCCGTGCTCGGCGTGATGGCGTCGGTGACGCTGCTGCTCGGCGCGCTGGCCGCCACCGCGCAGGACGACATCAAGCGGGTGCTCGCCTGGTCGACGGTCTCGCAGATCGGCTACATGACCGGTGCGCTCGCCGTCGGTGCGCCCACGGCCGCGCTGTTCCACCTGCTCACCCACGCGGCGTTCAAGGCGCTGCTGTTCCTGGCCGCCGGTGCGGTGATCCACGCCGTCGGCACCTCGCTGATGTCCCGGATGGGCGGGCTGCGGCACAGTATGCCGGTGACCTTCTGGTGCACGGTGATCGGTCTCGGCGCGCTGGTCGGCGTACCGCCGTTGTCCGGTTTCTGGAGCAAGGAGGGGGTGCTCGCCGCCACGGAGGACGCCCTGCTCGGGCACGGCCCGGCACCGGCCTGGGTGGGTTGGCTGGTGTTGGTCTCGGGGCTGCTCGGGGTGGCCATCACCGCGTGGTACGCCACCCGGCTGCTGCTGCGGACCTTCTTCGGCGTCAACCGGCTCCCGTCGGCGCGTCCACACGACCCACCCGCCACGTTGCGCTGGCCGGTGCTGCTGCTCGCCGTGCCGGCGGCCCTGCTCGGGTTGGCCGGGTTCGCGCCCTGGTTCACCGACCGGCTGCTGTCCAGCGCTCCCGGCGAGCTGGGAGTACCCGGGTTGCTGCACGTCGGGCCGCTGATGGTGCTGCCGTTGGCGTTGCTGCTCGTCGGGGTCGGGCTGGCCTGGTCCCGGTGGCAGCGCGACGGCAGCGTCGATCCGGCCACCACGCTGGGTCCGCTGCGGCCGGTCCTGGCCCGCGCGTTCCGCCTCGACGACGTGCAGCACACCCTGGTCGTACGCCCGACGACCGCGCTGGGTCGGCTGGCCCGTTCCGCCGACGAACGGGTGGTGGACGGCGCGGTCACCGGCACCGGACGCGCTGCCCGCGCCCTCGGCGGTGGGCTGGGCACCCTGCACCGGGCGGCGCTGCCCCGGGCCGCCGCCGGGGTGCTGGCCGGCGCGCTGCTGATCGGCCTGGCCGCCGCCCTGATCGGAGTGACGACATGAGCGAGCGAGCGGATCAGCTCAGGGTGTTGGCGCGGGCCGGAGGGACGGCATGAGCACCGGGGAGTTCCTGCTGGTCGCGGTGCTCGCACTGCCGGCACTGGGCGCGCTGGCCGTGGCGGCCATCCCACGCGACCGGGTGGCCCGGTCGGTGGGTGTGCTCGCCGCCGCCCTGACCCTGGTGGCGGCGGTGGCGTTGGTCGCCGACCGGGAGCAGGGCTGGACGGCGTACGCGGCGACCACTCCGGCGGTGCGTCCCTGGCACTCGATCGACCTGCCCTGGGTGCCGGGGCTGGACCTGCGCTTCCACCTGGGCGTGGACGGCATCTCCTGGCCGCTGGTGGTGCTCACCGCCCTGCTCACCCTGCTCTGCTGCGCCTACAGCCTCTGGCGGGTGCCCGGCGGTGGTGCGGGCCGGGCCCTGGTGGCGTTGCTGCTGGTCGTCGAGGTCGGCATCCTCGGCACCTTCCTCGCCCTCGACCTGGTGCTGTTCTTCCTATTCTTCGAGGTCGTCCTGCTGCCGATGTACGCGATCATCATCGGCTGGGGCGGTGACGGCGCGGACCCTGCCGCACCCGACGCGCGGCGGCGGGCGGGGCGGAAGTTCGCCCTCTACACCCTCTTCGGTTCGGTGCTGCTGCTGGTGGGCGTGTACGTGGTGGTGTCCGCCGCCGGCACCGCCGACATCGTGGCGCTGACCGGCGGCGGCGACCTGTCCCGGGCCACCCAACTCGCGGCCTTCACCCTGCTCGCGCTGGCCTTCGCGGTGAAGAGCCCACTGTGGCCGCTGCACTCGTGGCTGCCCGACGCGCACACCCAGGCACCCACCGTCGGCAGCGTGCTGCTCGCCGGGGTGCTGCTCAAGATGGGCACGTACGGCCTGATCCGGGTCGCTGTCGGGGTGGCCCCCGAGGGGGCCCGCTGGGCGGCACCCGTGCTCGGTGTGCTCGCCGTCGCCGCCATCCTGGTCGGCTCGCTGGTCTGCCTGGCCCAGACCGAGTTGAAGCGGCTGATCGCGTACTCCAGCGTCGGGCACATGGGTTTCGTCCTGCTCGGGATCGCCACCCTGACCGCCACCGGCATCCAGGCGGCGCTGATCGGCAACGTCGCCCACGGCATCATCACCGGCCTGCTGTTCTTCCTGGCCGGGGCGATCAAGGACCGCACCCACACCGGCGCGCTCAGCGAGCTGTCCGGGCTACGGGAGACCGCGCCGCGCCTGTCGGGGCTGCTCGCGTTCGCGGCCGTCGCCTCGCTGGGCCTGCCCGGACTGGCCGGCTTCT
Source organism: Micromonospora sp. DT48 (assembly GCF_049844495.1). NCBI lineage: Bacteria > Bacillati > Actinomycetota > Actinomycetes > Micromonosporales > Micromonosporaceae > Micromonospora > Micromonospora sp. DT48. Next base: position 160,170 of record NZ_JBNCLE010000004.1, on the reverse strand, counting down.
GGGGTGAGGCGTTCGCCGTGGTAGCCGCCGTCAATGCCGGTGGCGCGTTGTGGACCACGCTGGCGGTGCTGGCCGCGTTCGGCGGGGCGCTGACGGCGGCGTACCTGCTGCGGCTGCTGCGGCGGGTGACCCACGGTCAGCCCACCCAGACCGTCGCCGCGCTCCGGCCCGGGTTGGCCGGTGCCGAACTGGCCGCCTGGGCACCGCTGGTGCTGCTCGCGCTGGCGGTCGGGCTGGCCCCGACGCTGGTGCTGGGCGTCGCGGAAACTCCGGTCGAGGCCCTGCTGGGAGTGGTGGCGCGATGAGCGAGCAGATCATGTGGCTCGGTGCGACGAGCGAGCCGAGCCTGGTGCAGACCGTCGACCACGTGGCGCTGCTCCCGGCGTACCTGGCGGCCGGGACGGCGGTGCTGGTGCTCCTGGTGGACCTGCTGCTGGCCCGACCGGTGGCCACCGTGGCCACGGCGGCCACCGGCGCGGTCGCCACCACGCTCGGCGCGGCGGCGGTCGGTTCGGGGGCCGAACGACGCACGTTCTGCGTCGGCGCCGACTGCTCGTACGTCTTCGGTGGCCGGGCCGCCCTGGTCGCCGCGCTGGTGGCGTTGCTCGTCCTCGGGGTGTTGGCGTTGTCCGGGCCGATGCTGCGGGCCGGGAACACGCCGGTGGGGGAGTTCTGCTTCCTGCTCACCTGCTCGATGACCGGTGGCGTGGTGCTCGCCGCGGCCGGTGACCTGATCACCCTGATCGTGGCGGTGGAGGTGCTCACCCTGCCGCTGTACGTCCTGGTCGGGCTCCGCCGGGGCAGCCTGGCCAGCGCCGAGGCGGCGGTGACCTTCTTCGTGGTCAGCGTGGTCGCCACCACGCTGACCCTGCTCGGTGCCGCCCTGCTGTACGCGGCGACCGGTGGGTTGCACCTGGAACGGCTGGGTGCGCTGCTCGCCGACGAGGCGCTGCCCGACCTGCCGTTGACCACGGTCGCGGTGACGCTGGTGGTGGCGGGCCTGGCGTTCAAGGTGGCGGCGGTGCCGTTCCACGCCTGGGCACCGGCCACCTACGACGGGGCACCGCTGCCGGTGGCCGCGTATCTGTCGACCGCGTCGAAGCTCGGTGGGGTGATCGCCCTGCTGGCGGTGGTACGGGAGGCGCTGCCGCCGGAGGTGACCGGCCCGGTGCTGGCCGTGGTCGCCGCGCTGACCATGACCGTCGGCAACCTGGTGGCGCTGCGTCAGCGGCGTACGGTGCGGCTGCTCGCCTGGTCCTCGGTGGCCCAGGCCGGCTACATCCTCGCCCCGCTCGGCGCGCTGGCCCTGGTCACCGAGGCGGACGCCCGCACCGCCGGGTACGCCGCCGCCCTGGCGTACGCCGTCTTCTTCGTGCTGCTGGAACTGGCCGCCTTCGCCGGTGTGGTGGCGTTGCGCCCGGCGGGCGCGGACGGCGGCCACCTGGACGAGCTGCGCGGCGCGGCACGCCGACACCCGTGGGTCGGTGCCGGGTTGGCGTTCGCGCTGATCGGCCTCGCCGGTCTGCCACCCGGCCTGGCCGGGCTGTTCGCCAAGGTGACGGTGGTCCGTTCCCTGGTCGACGGCGGCGCGGGCTGGCTCGCCCTGGTGGTGGCGATCAACGCGGTCATCGGCCTGGCCTACTACCTGCGGTTCGCCGCGTTGCTCTACGCCCCGGCGGGTGAGGTCGCGGGCCCCGCCGTCCGGCCGGCCCGCGCGGTGGTGGTGGCGCTGACGGTGGCGACCGTGGTGGCCCTGGCCGTGGGCTTCGCGCCGCAGGTCGTGCTCGATCTCGCCGGTAGCTGAACCCGGCGGAGCTTCACCTCATTCCCACCCGAACCTCGTCTCAGGTAACTCTCAGTCATGAGACGGATGTTTCGCGGGTACGGATGTGTTGTACCGGTCAGCGGATTCCACACATCCGTGCACCGAAGGAGTGATCGTGCACCACAACCGTCTCAAGACCGCCGCGTTGCTGGGCCTGCTCACCTCGCTGATCCTGGCGGTGGGCTACTGGTTCGGCGGCAGTGGCGGCCTGGTCATCGCCGTACTCGTGTCGCTGGTGATGAACGGCGTCACGTACTTCTACTCCGACAAGCTGGCGCTTCGCTCGATGCGGGCGCAACCGGTCAGCGAGGCACAGTTTCCCCAGCTGTACCACATGGTGCGGGAGTTGGCCGCCGAAGCCCGGCAGCCCATGCCCCGGCTCTACGTGAGCCCGACCGCCCAGCCCAACGCCTTCGCCACCGGCCGCAACCCGCAGAACGCGGCCGTCTGCGTCACCCAGGGCATCGTCGAGCTGCTCGACTACCGTGAGTTGCGGGGCGTCATAGGCCACGAACTGTCGCACGTCTACAACCGGGACATCCTCATCTCCAGCGTGGCCGCCGGGCTGGCCGGCATCATCACCATGCTGGCGAACCTCGCCCTGTTCATCCCGCTGGGCGGCAACGACGAGGACGGTCCCAACCCGTTGGTGCTGCTGCTCACCATCATCCTGGGCCCGATCGCCGCGACCGTCATCCAGCTGGCGATCAGCCGGAGCCGCGAGTTCCAGGCGGACGCGTCGGGCGCCGAACTCACCCGGGATCCGCTGGCGCTGGCCAGCGCGCTGCGGAAGATCCACATGGGTGCCCAGCGGCGGCCGTTGCCGGCCGAGGGGCAGCTCACCAGCACCGCCCACCTGATGATCGCCAACCCGTTCCGGGGTGGCGGGGTGGCCGCGCTCTTCGCCACGCACCCGCCGATGGAGCAGCGGGTCGCTCGGCTGGAGCAGATGGCCGCACAGCAGGGGCCGGTGCGTTACCGGCGCTGACCCGACGATCCGCCGCCCGCGTCCGGCCCGCCCGGCGCGGGCGGCGGCGTGCTCGCGGCAGCCCCGTCGAGGCTGGTGAGCGCCGCCACAGGCCCGGACGGGGCCGCCGGAAGCCCCTCGGGCGTTAGGGTCGAACTGAATCTCACTCATTACATCCTCGTGGAGGTCCGCTGTGGCTGGGCTGCGCCGGTATCTGGCTGTCTGGCAGATCCCGGGCGCGCCGACCCTGCTGATCACCGGCATCATCGGGCGGCTCGGGATCGGCATGACGCCGCTGGCGTTGCTGCTCGTCGTCGAGGGCGTGACCGGACGTTACTCGCTGGCCGCCGTGGCGGGTGGCTGCTACGCCCTCTTCGGCGCGGCCCTGAGCCCGGTGGCCGGGCGGATCGCCGACCGGATCGGCCCCACTCCGGTGCTGCTCGGCACCGCGATCGCCCACCCACTGGCCCTGCTCGGGCTGCTCTGGGCGGCCCGTACCGAGTCCGCCCCCTTCGGGCTGGTGCTGCTCGCGTCGGCGGTGGCCGGTGGGACGTACCCGCCGATGACCGCCGCGATCCGGGGTGCCTGGAACGACCTGACCAACGTCGAGTCCGGGCGGTACCACCTGCGCAACACCGCGCTGGCCGCCGAGACCACCCTGTTCGAGATCGTCTTCGTGCTCGGACCACTGCTGGTGGCCGGGTTCGTCCTCGTCGCCGACGCCGGGGCGGCGCTGGTCGGCGCGGCCGTGGTGACCCTGGTCGGCACCGTGGTGGTGGCGCTCGGCCAGGTCATGCGCCAATGGCGTCCGCACGCCCGGGAACACCACGCCCGTGGCCTCGGCCCGCTGCGGGTCGCCGGTTTCCCGGCGCTGCTGCTCTGCGTGGCCAGCCTCGGCATCGCCTTCGGGGCGGCCGGGGTGACCGTACCGGCGTTCGCCACCCGCTACAGCCCGGACGACCCGGACAGCCTCGCCGGGGTGCTGTTGGCCGTCTGGGGGGTCGGCAGCGCGATCGGCGGATTCTGGTTCGGCGTCCGCCGACCGGCGCGCAACATGACCCGCCTGTTCGCCTGGCTGCTCGCCGGGGTCGCCGGCAGCTTCGCCGTCTTCGCCGTGATGCCCACACCGATCGCGCTGGGCACCGCCCTGGTGATCGGCGGGGCCATGATCGCTCCCGCGTTGACCCTGGAGAACACCCTCGTCGGGAGGATCTCGCCGACCGGCATGCTGAACGAGGCGTACACCTGGGTGGTGACCATGTCGGTCGGGGCGAGCGCGGTCGGCGGCGCGGTCTCCGGCCTGATCATCGACCATGCCGGCGGCGTGCCCTGGGCCTTCCTGTTCGCCGGGGGAGCGGTCGCCGTCGGGGCGGCGGTCGCCGCGCTGCCCACCGGCCCCATCGCCCGCGCGGAGGCCGCCACCGTACGCGTCGACAGCCCCGCCGTGGTCTGAACCGGCGCGTCGCACGCCCGGTAGCCTCTGCCGCGAGGAGGCGCACTATGAAGTTGACCGCCCCCGGCCCCGCCCACCCGGCCGTCGTGGTCAACGCTGCTATCGGGGGAGTGGGTCAGCGATGTACACGCCCTTGCCCTGTCGGCCGTCAATAAGCCCCTCAGCCTTGAGGATCAGCATCGCGGCGCGGACGACGGTGTTGCTGACCTTGTAGTGCTCGCACAAGGCGGCGAAGGACGGCAGCTTGTCACCCGGCTTCAGTTGACCGGAGCTGACCTGCTCTCGGATATCCCGGGCGACCTGAAGGTACGCGGCTTCAGACATAGGTGGTGCTCCCAGCTTGGCGGCTGGTGCAAGGAGATCACGCCACGCCCCCAACTTGCAACGCTATGTGCTGTTAGTAGTTGACCCTGAGCACATTGCGTCTTAAGTTGCTCGTGGGGTCATCCAGCTTGGCGGCCGGGTGCTCCTGCCGTGGGTGCTCCTTCACTAGCTGGGGGTGCCCACGGGCTTCTCCAAGTCCTGCGGGAGGCAACGTGGCGGGATCTGACGATCCGACTGTTCGGGCCGCAGGGCTGGGGCAAACGGACCAGAACGCTGGCCGTCGCCAGATTCCTGCCCAGAATCATGGAATCGGCCGCAATCGGAGGCGAGTGTCCTATGGCGAGTACGTCGCGGCGGTGGCGCTGACTCTCGCGTACCGCCATCGCCCGGTCTGGTCGTGGCGGCGGTGGCGGCGCGTATGCCGCTGTGGTGCGGACCTGCCCTGCCGGGTCCGGCACCGAGTGCCGATCAACCGTGGGCACTGGCCGGTGCCGGATCGGCGGTGCGGTCGTGAGCCGTGATCCGGTGCCGATCGGTCGGCGGGTCGCCTACCTGCGGGTACGGCGGCGGATGTCGCAGCAGTCGTTCGCGGACCGGTTGGGCAAGTCGAAGAGTTGGGTGGACAAGGTCGAGCGTGGGGTGCGCTCGTTGGAGCGGGTGTCGACCATCCGTGACATCGCCGCCGTCCTGCGGGTTGATGTGTCGACGCTGCTCGGCCGCGACGCTCAGCCGGCCGAACCGGTCGCGCGAAGCGAGGGCGTGGCGCGGATCCGGGCGGCGCTGTCGACGTACGACGCGGCACTCGGCCGCCTGGCCCGCCGCGAACCGGCGTCGAACGAGCTGGCCGGGGCCGTTGCCCACGCCTGGACCAGCTACCAGCACGCCCGGTACCCGTACCTGATCGAGCAGTTGCCGTCGCTGCTCGCCGACGTGCAACGCGCCCACGCGCACGAGCCGGAGGTGGCCCGGGGCACGGTGGTCGAGGCGTACCGATTGACGGCGGCCCTGCTGGTCAAGCTGGACGAGCCGGGTCTGGCCTGGCTGGCCGCCGACCGCGCGATGTCCGCGGCGACCGGTGACCGGGTGTTGGTGGCGTGCGCGGCGATACAGCTCGGTCAGGCGTTGCGAGCCACGCCGAGGGCAAGATCCATACTGCTGGCCGCCGCCTATCGGATCGCTCCGCGAGACTTCGACACCGGTACGCCGGAGGAGCTGTCGTTGTGCGGATCCCTGCTGGTGCAGGCGGCGCTGGTGGCCGCCAGGTCCGGCGACGAGCGCGGGGCGGCCGAACTGCTGGACGAGGCCGCCGAGCTGGCCGCCCGGGTGGGCGAAGGGCACGACCATCATCGGACCGGCTTCGGGCCAACGGCCGTCGAGGTGGCCCGGGTCGCCGCTGCGGCGGCGGGTGATGCGGGGGAAGCTGTCCTCCGCCACGAGAAAATGATGACGCGGAGCGGGTGGCGCTGGCTCTCCGTCGAGCAGCGGGCCGCGCACCTGATCGACGCGGCCTGCGCCTACCTGCACGTCGACGAGGTCGGCAAGGCTGGTCACGCCCTGACGCAGGCCGACCACATCGCCCCGGCCGAGATACGTCACCGGCCGGCGGGCCGGGAGATGGTCGCGCAGGTCGCCCGTGCCCCGGGCGCCCCCGCGACGATCACCCAGCTCGCCATCACCCTCGGCGTACTCCGCCCATGACCGCGCTTCAGGACTTGCTGTCGTCCACCTGACAGAAGGCCGGCCTGCCGGAAGGTATCTCGGATCCAGACCAGTGGATCATAATTAACCCCATGGCATCGACTGCTCACTTTACGTAACCTAGTGAGCGAAAATTAAGTGGGGGATGCGCGTGGGCTTCTTCGAGGGCAAAAAGCCGGCGGCGATCTTGAAACACGCCATCATCGACAAGTACATCAGCCCGTTCGTTGGGAAAACGGGCCTGTACTCCCCTGATCACAGGGTCGCGATTGTCGACGGGTACGCGGGGGAGGGTAGGTACGACAACGGAGACGAGGCTTCTCCTGCGCTCTTGCTGCGGAAGGCGCGCGAACTCCGGCTGCGCAACCGGAAGTTGGAGGGCTACTTCGTCGAGAGCGACCCGGAGTCACTGGCCAAGCTTCGGCAGGTGGTTGCAGCAGAGGGCGAAGGTCTGCCGATGCAGGTCTTCGCCGGCAGCATAGAGGATCACCTCGACGACTTGTTAACCCTGGTGAAGGGCATTCCTGCGCTGGTCTACCTCGACCCGTTCGGAGTCATGATTCCGTTCGCGAAGACGGCGCAAGTGTTCGCCCGCCGTCCAGAACACCCCCCAGCTACCGAGCTGCTCGTCAACTTCAGCGCCGTTGGTCTACGGCGGGTAGCTGGGCTTCTCACAAGCACAAAGGAGAACGCGGGAAGAGCGGCGACCCTCGCCAGGATGGACGCTGCATGCGGCGGCGACTGGTGGCAGAAGGTCTGGCTCGATCACGGAGGCGACAAGGAACGCGCGGAGATGGCCGTGGTCGTCGAGTACACCCGCCGGCTGGCCGCCAACCAACGTTGCAGCTGGTGGGTGACCCCGGTCCGTAACCGGGCTCGCCACAAGCCCCTCTACTACCTAGTGTTCCTAACGCGCCACCGCGACGGATTCAGCGAGTTCGCCGAAGCGCTGTCTCTTGGCCTCGGTCAGTGGCGCAAGGCCGTCTACGACATCGAGAACGCCGACACCCTGTTCGCCGACGAGGCGAGCTTTTTGGCGAGTGAGCAGACGCTAGAGGATGGCTGGATCAACGAGATCGAGGCGAACCTACGTCGACTCCTGGCCGAGGGCAAGCCCTTCGTCATCAGCAAGCGGTACGGCGAGGTCTACGGTGAAGCGGCCGGCCAAGCCCGCCAAAAACACCTACGCAAAGCGTGGGCGAGGCTGTACCCCGATGTGACCAAGACCAGCCCCAAGGGCAAGGAGAAGTTGTTTCAGGCACTCATCGAGCCGGCGTGAGTTCCCTCGACGGCATCTCGTCCCACGTCTGGCCATCCAGCAGCCGGCCACCCGCCTTCGACGTCCTCCCGCCCCACTGCTTGAAGAAGAAGGCCGTTCCTGCCTTGACGCACTCGTCCCGTAGACCTCGGATCCATGCGGGGTCTACAGGACGGGCGCCCTGTCCAGACTCGCCGCCAGCAATCAGCCAGTGGATGTCGGTGAGATCGATGCCGTCCAAGGGGCCAAGCAGTGGTTCTGCGGAGATGAATCGGACCGCTGCTGGGACAGTGCGCAGGTGATCCACTCTTGGCAGCTCCTGCTCTGTCTCCACACTGACGCCCATCCACACGTTCGGCGGCCAGTCGAGCTGGTCCGCGATCCGCGCCAACCGTGATGCCCGCTTCGTGAGTACCTGGTAGGTGTGGCGTGGGGTGTCAGCCATGACCTGAAACACCCGACGCACGTACTCGATCGGCACGCGCGCATGGAACAGGTCGCTCATGGAGTTGACGAACACCGTTCGTGGTTCCCGCCAGCGCGTAGGGATGGTCAGGGCGTCCTCATGGAGCGTTACACCAAAGCCAGGTCCAGAGGTCCGTGGGTCGCCGTCGTTCTGATACTTCGCAGACCCCATCGCCTTCAGACGCTTCGCCAGGCTTAGGGCATAGCAGTTGTCGCAGCCCGCGGAGATCCGGTCGCAGCCTGTCGTGGGGTTCCAGGTCGCTTCGGTCCACTCGATGGCGCTCTTATCTGCCATGACCACTCCCTGGGTAGGTTATGTCAATACTGTCGAACATGCGTACGGATTGAAAGACGTGCAGACGATCTTTCTTGTCGATCAGCCGACGCAGGCGGCAGTTACCCCATGCCTTTCCCAACCAACGGGCGGAGGGCGCAGGTTGACTCGGCCAGGCCGTCGCAAGACCGTCGGAGATCGATCGTGAGTGACCAACGACGACCAATGGCGACGACTTCCGCCCATGTGGCAAGGAGTGGTCGGCCCGGTGACCGGGCCGGCCGGGGCTTGCTTACCTGTAGTTGGTGAATTGAAGGGCGACGCCGAAATCCTCGGCCTTGAGCAGCGCGATGACCGCCTGAAGGTCGTCCTTCTTCTTGCCGGTGACGCGGAGCTGGTCGCCCTGGATCTGGGCCTGGACACCCTTCGGGCCCTCGTCGCGGATCTTCTTGCTGATCGCCTTCGCCTTGTCCTGGTCGATCCCCTGGATCACCTTGGCGTCGATCTTGAAAACCTTGCCCGAGGGACGCGGGTCGCCGGCGTCCAGCGACTTCAGCGAGATGTTCCGCTTGATCAGCTTCTCCTTGAACACCTCCAACGCGGCGCGGACCCGCTCCTCGGTCTCCGCCTGGAGGCTGATCGTCTCCTCGCCCGACCAGGAGATCCCCGCCCCGGTGCCCCGAAAATCGAACCGCGTCCCGAGCTCCCTCTCCGCCTGGTGGAGGGCGTTGTCGACCTCCTGGCGATCGGCCTTGCTCACGATGTCGAACGACGGGTTCGCTGCCATACTCATGCTCCTGCTGTCCGGCCGGTTTGTGGTCCTTCATCCCTGGTTGCCCAGGGGTACGACACCCTGACGGTACCCGGTTGCACCATCGGCGGTTGGAGCCGCTATCCTTGCTTCCGCTGCCGCATCACGGTGCGGTGGTACGCCCTGGCGGGTTGCCCGAGCGGCCAATGGGAGCGGACTGTAAATCCGTCGCGAAAGCTACAGAGGTTCGAATCCTCTACCCGCCACCAGGTACACAAAGAGGCCCCTGACCAGCGAGAACGCTGGTCAGGGGCCTCTTTCGTGAGTCTCACTCAGTCCCGCTCCAGCCCGCTCGATCTCGCTGGCCGTGTCGCATACGTGTCGTCTGGTAGACGAGTAGCTACAGCTTCGCGGTCAGGGTGTCCATGGCCTCGACACAGTTCAGTCTGTAGTCCTCGTGGACACTCACACGGTGTCCCATCACGTCCAACTTCCCGGAGTTGAGGGCGTAGAGCGGGCACCCGCGGGCGAACGCCACCACGCCCGTGGTCTGGAAGTCCCGGATGTTGACCAGGCCGTTGTCGATGTCGTCGAAGGTGAAGATGTCCGGGTGGCTCGCCATGAGCTTCTGCACGTCGACGGTGATCGAGCGCAGCACGGCCGCGTAGGCGGAGGCGGGGCCCATGTACTGCGTCAGCCGGTTCTTCGCGATCATGTGCACCTTCGGCAGCGTGCGGCCGGCGTTCTGGAGCCGGGTGGCAAAGGCATAAGTCGCGTAGATGTCGGACGGCAGCTTCAGGCCGTAGATCAAGGAGAACGCGTTCTGGATCGCCCGGCGCGAGGAGTCGTCGGCCATGACCGGCAGTATCAGGCGGTCTACCGCAGACAACGCGATCTGTGTGTAGATCGAGAAGCTTGGGTTGCAGTCGATGAAGATGGTGTCGTAGTCGTCCCGGATCTCGTCGAGCAAGTCGGTGAGCCAGTCCACCACCGCAACCCAAGCGTTGGTGCCCGGAATCTGGTTGTTGGCTAGCGTGGAGATGGCGTTGGCCTGGAGTTCTAGCAGCGGATCGCCGCAGATGAGGTCGATGTTCTTCGGTACCAACGGGTTGAACTGGTATGGGTGGGTGATGTAGTCGCTCGGCGTGAGCGGCGGCGGGGAGTACGGGGATGGAAGCCGGCGCTGGAAGTATCCGCCGATGGTCGCCCGGGGCATCTCACCCTGCCGGGCCAGCAGCTTCGCGCTGCCATCGTTCGCCAGCCCGCCGAGGAAAAGCTCGGACAGATTGGCCTGAGGGCAGACGTCAATTGCCAGGATGCGCTCGTCAGGATGCTCGTGCGCGTAGAAGGCTATTGACTGGAAGCAAAGGCTGGTCTTGCCCGTTCCACCCTTGTTGTTCCAGAACGCGTAGACAGTCATTCCTTGCTCCGATCCGAGTCGATGTCATAGATCGTCCCGTCCGTTTGTGCCGTTGTCAAGTCCGTATCGGACGCAACCACGTCCGAACGGGACGCGAGTGATGGTGCCCTCTCGTCGAGCGCCGCCTCGATCCGTCGGCGAGCGGCCTCCTCTTGGCCGTAGACGCACCTGGCGTAGACACGCATGAGGACGTGCACACTGTGCCCGGCCCACTCGGCGACCTGGGTAGCCGGCACCCCGGCGTTGAGCCAGAGCGACACGGCCGCATGGCGTAGGTCGTACGGTCGCCGGGCCAGTGGTGAGCGCTGCTGAGCCGGGGTGAGCACCTTTGCCCGCGCGTCCCGCCATGCCTTCCCGTAGGTGTTGTTCGGGATGGGCTGGCCGGCGGTGGGAACGTACCGGCCACCGGGGCCGCGCCGGGTGACGAACAGCTTGCCGTTCGATCCCGGCGGGTACTCCTTGATGTGGCGATCGAGTTGCCGCACGAGCGGCGGTGGCACGGGTACGTCCCTGGTCGCTGCCTTTGCCCGGTGCTTGAGCTCACGGTCCTCGGCGGTGTCGTCTCCGTCGCCCCAGTCTCGCCCCACGGCCACCGTTGAGCCGGTCAGGTGCAACACGCCCCACCCCCCACGCTGGGCGGGCCGCTCGTACTCGTCTTCTCGTAGGTGGAGCACCTCTTCGGGCCGTAGCGCGGCGTAGTACATGCATCCGAAGAACGCTTCCAGCTCGGGCACGGTGCGTCCCACCTCGGCGAGCAGCGCCCGCGCCTGATCGGGGTTAATCACCGCCCGGCGGTCCACCTCATCGGCCGTCTTCGGAGCGGTCCAGCTCACCAGCGTCATGGGGTGCGCATCGAGTAGCCGCAGCTCTACCGCGTACTTGAGGGTGCCGGAGAAGACGGCCCGCTTCCGGGCGATCGTGCTGGGCGACGCGGGAGCGCCGTCCATCCGGAGGGCAAGCGTGTCGAGTGCCTTTCTGACCAGCGCGGCGTCAGCGAGCGCGGCCAGGTCGACGGTGTTGGCCTTCAACCAGCGCACGGCGGCGGCGAGGTTGGCGGGCGGCTCTCCGGCGTCACGGCGGGCCTTGTTGAATACCCACCCGTAGAGCGCGGCACGTAGTGCCTTGTCGCTGGGTAATCCCCGGTCGGTCGCGAGCAGGGCCGGGGTGACGGTGGCTAGTGTCTCGGCGATGCCCTTGCGGTGCTTCGCCGACGCGCGGGGCCACTTCATGTCGACGTAGGCCATGGCGTGCTCGTACCAGGATCGGGTGTTGAGCGCCCGCGCCATCGGTTCGGGCAGGCCGCTGGCATCATCGAATGCGACGCCTTCCCGCTGCGCAACAACCAGCTTGGACCGAAAGCTTTCGGCCAGTGCGCGGGTGGCGAACGTCTTGCGGAACGCCTGGCCGGTGACCTTCCAGCGGACCACGTACGAGTAGCCCTTGGCGAGTTGGTTCTTGAGGATGCCGTGTACGCGTACGTCGTAGCTGCTCAAGCGGCCTCCTCATGATCGTTGAGCCAGGTGTCCAGATCGCGGCGGCGGACGTAGAGGCTTCCGTTCGGGTACTTGATGGTTCGGGGTGCGCGACCGGTGGCCTTCCAGCGAAAGAAGGTCGACCGGGGTACGCGGAGTTCGTCCAGCACTTCGGCGAGGGTGAGCAGGTTGCCGGTGGAAGTGCGGCGGGTGGTCATCGGCGGGTGTCCTCCCTCGGGGTGGCGTCGATGTAGAGGCGCTGGAACATCGGGGATCGGCGGTCTGGGTAGGGCCGGGAGACGTGGCGGATGTGCAGCATTTGGGCGATGGCGTTGAGTGCTGCGGCTGTTTCAGCGGGTGTGCCGTGCAGCCTGATTCGCACGCTGAGTGCCTTTCGGTCGGTGGCGGTCACTTGTGGAGGTACAGGGAGGTATCGCCGCAGAACGGCGTAGAACGGCCCGCTGAGAGCGCCGTGGAGGCAAGATCTCGGGTGTCCCGGTGTAGGGCGTAGGGCGTGGCGCTCTCAGGCGCTCTCAGCGGGCCGTTTCCGGCCACCGGTGGACCGGTCGGATGGCCGGTGCCGCTCGGCGGTGGGGGCGGGAAGCGTTGACACGTTGACACTCTGCCGACATGCGGCCGTTTCCGCAGGTGGCGGCGGGTGTGCGGGTGTCAACGGTGCCCGTTGACAGGCGTTGACACCCGTTGACACCGGGCGGGCCGATGGTGGGTTGTCAACGCCCGTCAACGGCTGTCAACGCGACCCGTTGACACCCTCGCGTGCTTCCTGGCCTGCGGAAACGCCGCTGTCGGGGTCGGATGTCAGCGTGTCAACGCTTCCGGGCTCCTGCTCGGCGGTGGCACGTGGGTGCAGTTCGTAGCGTCCGTCCGGCCCGGTGCGGACCCATCCGAGCGCGGCTAGTTCGGCCAGCACCGCCGACACGTCATCGGACTTCGGAAGCCGGCGAGACACCCGGCGGTGTAGCTCCCGGCGGGTGAACGTGGTCATGCCCTTGCCGGTGAGCACGCCGAGCACGTACCGGGCGTTCTCCACCGCGCTATCCGTGCCGATCGCGGTGAGAGCGGCCCGGTAGTGCGCGGCGAAAAACTCGGCCAGCCGTACGGCGTCGCCCATACGGTCGGCGTCGATCGGCCGCAGCCACGCATCGGCCGGATGGTGCGCAACGTGCAACAGCCCTGCCAACCGCAGGGTCGCGCCGGAGAGTTTGTTGCCCCACTCGCGCATGTCGTACAGGCTGCCGCCGGGCCGTAGCTCGGCTTCGACCTGCTCGGCGGCGGCCCGCCGCACGCGGCCGGCGTCGTCGGTGAGGGTGACCACGTCCGGGTCGGGCCACTCGGCGAACGTCGCGGCCAGGTCGTGCACCCGGTGCCGGTAGCCGGCGGTCACCTGCTCCGGCACCGGCGGCGTGTCCACCGGCCGCCACCCTGCGAGGGATCGGGGTAGGGCGAACAGGAACCGGGCCGGCAGGCCACGCCCGGCCAGGTCGGCGTTCCCGCCGAACTTGCGCAGCACGGTCGGCTGCGCCATCACGCACACCGTGAGCGCCGGCTTGTCGACCGAGGCACCCTCGCGGGTCTGCCGTTCGTTGCTCATCGGCTGACCCGCGTGCCCTTTCAGGTAGGGGTCAAGGTTCGGCGCACCGGAGTACCGGCCGGCGAGGGTGTCGAAGATCCCGCCCTCATCCGAGATGATCGCCATCCGTCCACCGTTCGCGGCCATCAACCCGATCAACGCCTCCGGCGTGGCGTCGTCCACGATCAGTTTCGGCAAGGTCGGCACCGTGATCGCCTCGGCGGCGATGGCGGCGGCGACCGCCTCGGCCGCTGCTTCGTCGCGCTTGTGCGGGTCGCTGGCCTTCGCCGCAGCCGTCTTCGCCTGCTCGGCCTGCCTGTCAGCGATGTCCCGCAACGCGGCGGCCTCAGCGATCCGAGGCCGCGCCGCCTCAGCGAGCGTCGACTGCGCCGCGAACAGCGGTGCGGTCATGGCGCGGTGAACAGGGGACTTCCGTTCGCCGGGGCCGGCGATGACGGCGGCGAAGATGTTCACCGGCTCGCGCCACCCGGCCACCGGTTCGACCTCCAGCCGGCCACCCGCGCACGCGGACAGCACGGCCACGGCGAGGGTGCCGGCCATCGCCGGATCGGTGGCGGTAAACCGGGCCACCCCGGTCACCATCTCGCCCAACCATCGGGGAAACACCTCCACCGGGAACGGTGGCGGCGCGGTGGTGGGACCGGTCAAGGGCACTGGAACATCCCACAGCGGCCCGCCCGGCGACTGCTCGCCGGTGGCATGCGGGTGGTCGGTGACCAGGTGCAGACGGGCGGCGCTCATGCGGCCACCTGCCGAGGCCGGCGGGCACCGGCGGTGAGGCCGGATCGGACGGTGCGGTACGCCTCGGCGGTGCGCAACCCGGCCGTCACGCCCGCCTGTTCCAGCACGCTGTGAGCGTCATCCTCGGTCAGCGCGCCACCGGCCACGAGTTGCCCGAGCGCGACGGCCGCCACGTACAGGCTACGGTTCCGCTCGCCCGACGCGGCGGCGGTCACCCGGTCGACTTCCCGGGCGATGGCAGCCCGCACGTACGCACCGGCCCGCCCGGTGCCGAGGTCGACCACCACGGGCCGCTGCGGCGGCATCGGTGCGGGGGCGAGCAGGTCGGCGAGCCAGGTCGGCAGCGGTGCCGGGTCGGTGTCCAGGTCGACCGTGTACGGGCGTGCGGCGACGGTGCTACCGGCCGCGACGACGTACCCGCCGTGGGCGCGGGTGTCGACCATCGGGCCGAGCGCGGCGGTGGTGTTCCGCAGGGCCGGGCCGGTGGTCGGGTGTTGGTAGTAGAGGTGGGCGCCGCGCCGTCCGGTGGTGACGGTGTAGGTCGGGTCGATGGTGCCGCCGTGGCGAGCGGCCAGGGCGGTCAGCACGGTCAGGCCACAGCCGTGACCGTGGTAGCCGGGCGGCATGGTCTGACCGGGCTTACGGACGTCGAGATCGACCACCACGAGGCGGGACGGCCCGCACGCGATGCCGATGCCGTACGGCCGAGCGGACCATGCGCGGCGGATGCGGCCCGGGTCGGTGGTGGCCCGGTCCTCCCACCCGACGTGCCGGCCAGCAGCGCGGCAGCGCGGGTCACGGCCGGTGCACTGCTCGGCGGGGTGGTCGGGGAAGGCGGGCCGCTTGTCGTCGGGGCGGAGCGGGAAGACGTGCCATCCGCGTTCGGCGTGGCCGAGCGCGGTAGTGAGCAGGTCAGGCATTGGATATCTCCTGATCAAGCGGTCTTGCGGCGGGCGGCGTCGAGGTCGAGCAGCGCCGCACCGCCGGTGTCCGGTGCACGTCCGGACGGGCGGGCAGCGGCGGCGATGGACAGCCGCAGGTAGAGGCGGCACCGACCGGCATCAGCGCCGGTCAGCGGCCAGCGGGTACCGCGTTGAGCGATCCGGTGCCCCGCAGCGGTGAGAGCGGCCGTGGCGGCGTCCAGCTCGGCCGAGGTACCGGTGAGCCAGATCTCCAACCCGGACAGCCGGGCATCACGCGGGGAAGCGCCATCGCGGCGCGGCCCGCGCATCAGGCGGCCCGCCTCGGCCGAGGTCGCGCCGCGATCGCCGCGCGGGTCACGGCCTGCCGCACGTCATCGAGCAGGCCGACCAACTGACGGCGGGCGGCCACCTCGGTCGGGGCGAGCGCCACCCGTAGCCGGATTTCGGCGTGGTCGCGGCCGGCGGCGGACCGCACGCGGACCAGCACGGCCCGCGCCCGTCCGGCGTCGACCACGATTTCGTCGGAGCGGTGTTCGCCGAGGCCGCATCGGTGGCCACCGGCGCACCAGCCGGTGTGCCGGTCGCGGCCGGTCATTGCTGGCCTGCCCGGTACTCGGCGCGGATGTACTCGATCAGCCGGCGGCCGAGGCGAGGCCGGCGGCCGGTGCCGTGGCACCGGTGGCACTCATGCAGGGCACGGAGAATCAGGCCGCGTCGTTCGCCGCGCCCGTGGCAGGCGCGGCAGCGCGGCATCGGCACGGCGTAGCACAGGATGAGATGCCACGCTGCGTAACCAGCGATGGCGAGGCTGGCTAGTAGTGCGAGGGTGACCACGAAACGCCTCCCAAGGGCCGTTTTCAAGGCGAGCAGGGCCAGCGCCGCTAGGGGCTAGGGCGCTGGCCAGGTTTCGGATTGGTCGCTAGTGGTGCCGCTAGGTCTAGCGGGCGTGCGTGCTAGACCTAGCGGCGATCGGCGCGGCTAGCTGGCGGCCCGGCCGCCCTGCTCGCGGTCACGCTTGGTGATGGCGGTGAGGATGTGCGCGCGGTCGATGCCGCGCCGGTTGGCACCCTTGCCGGTGTCGGGGTCGGTGCCCCATACCTGGCCGGTGGTGACGCCGTACGGCTTGAGCGCGGCGGTCAACTGCTCCCGCGTCAACCCGCCGTAGACCTCGGGCCGCAGACCGGCGAGCCGGTCGCAGACGACCTCGGACCACAGCTTGGCTTCGCTGTCGGACATCACGGCCGCGATGTCGTCCAACAGGGTGTCGCGCCGCACGGCGGTGGTGTCCATGGTCTGTCCGGCGGCGTGGCCGGTGAGGGTGCCGGCCTGCTCCCGCAACGCCCTTGCGCGGCGGATGACCTGCTCGGCGGTCGGCCCGTCGATGTAGAACGTGCGAGTGATCGTCGGGTCATCACCTTCACCGGCGAGGTAGCCGATCCCCCGGTCACGGCGAGAGAACATGGTCGCCTTGATGCCGGCCTTGTGCATCGACGTACCGAGAACCATGTCGTTCTCGGTGTGCCCCATGACCTTGAGGCAGAACCGCAGCACCGCGTTCGCGCTGATACCGGTCGGCAGGCTCTTCGCGTCCGGGCGCTGGGTGGCCAGGATCAGCGTGATTCCGGCGGCCGGGCCACGCTTGATCAGGTCGGTGCAGATCTCCTCGAACTCATCGCCGTACTTCGGGTGCTCAAACCACACCTGGCACTCGTCCACCCCGATCACGATCGGCTGCAGGCCGAGGCGCTTCGTGCTGGCCAGGTCCGGGGTGACCTTGTTCTCCGGGCACAGGTCACGCGGCAACTCCCGGATCACCTTCGTGCGGCGGCGTAGCTCGGTGCGGATCTCCCGCATGGCGGCCAGGCCGTAGGCGATGTCCTCATCGTCGTCACCCGCCCGGTAGCGGTGGCAGACCGGCGCGAGCGGCGACAGGTCACCGGTGCCCTTCAAATCGAACGCGAGGATCCACGCGCGCGGGTCGAGCGCCGCGCCGAGCATGGCCAGACGCAGCGAGAACGTCTTACCCATACGCGGAATCGACCCCACGATCATGGAGGCGAACATCAGGGTGAGCGTCACGGACCGGCCGCGCGGGTCGGTGCCGAACGGGAACGGCTTGAACAGGTCCACCGCACCCGACTTGAGCAGCGGCCACGCCGCTTGCTTGCTGCGGGACAGGTCCTTATCCGCGACGAACAGCACCAGGCGGCCGGGGTGAACCTCGGCGTTGGCCTCGGGCCACACACACCCGAGCGGGCGGGTCAGCGCGGCGGCCAGCTCCTCCCGCTTCTCGACCACCGCCGAGGCCGTCACGCCACGCGGCAGCTCCACGTCGGCGCGCCACCCGGTGCCGTTCTCCCGCTGGATCGGCGCGGGGAACCACCGCTTGCCGGTGTCGCCGCGCCGTAGGGCCTGGTTGATGCCGGAGATGTTCAACGCCGCCAACGCGCGCACCACCTCATCCGAGGTCAGCGGCGTCACCGGCGCACGGACCACGGCGGTGTCGAGCAGCGGCCGGTCCGCCGGTGCGCCGAGCACCCCGAACACCACCACCACAGCGGCGAGGGTGGCGGCGACGGCGGCGGCCGGGGCGGTGGCGAGCAGGCCGAGGCCGACCAGCAGCACCACAGCGGTGGGCACAGCGGTCAGGCCACGCCACCGCACCCGCCGGTCCCGCTGCCTCGCAAGGGTCTGGTACAGGCGGGCCTCTTCCGGCCGGTCGATGGCCGCTCGGACCACCGATTGCCGGACCGGTTCGCCTTCCAGGTCGAACAACCACCGCACGTAGCCGCGCGTCACCCGGTAGAGGCCGACCGGGGCACGCCACGCGAGCTTGCCGGCGTACTTCGGCACCCGCAGCAGGTGGTAGCCGGCAGCGTGGACGGTCAGCCCGGCGGCCCACGCCAGGTTGCCGGTGAACTCCGTACGGGAGCGCAGCCACCCGGGCAGGATCGGCCGACGCTGCGCGTCGCGGAACCCGGCGAGGGTGAACCGCGGGCGACGCTGCGCGTCGATGCTGTCGACCAGCACCGGCCCACCCTCGCCGGTGGCGTCGTCGCCGGGGTCGCCACCGGCGGCGCGGCGGGAGCGGGCCGCGTCGAGGTCGACCACCTCGGCATCCGGCCCGGTGGCGTCGGTCAGGTCGCGTTCGGCGGCCTGCCAGTCGAAACGGTCATCATCAGGGGCAGTCATGATGGGGGTTCCTCCAACGGTCTACGGATCAGCAGAGGGACCGGCGGCACGGCGCAGGTTGGGAAGCCAGGGGCCGTGCCGCCGGGCGGGGCTAGTCGTGCGAGCGAACGAGGTGCGCCAGTGCGGCGCCCATGCCGAGCACCGCCACCGGCAGCACCGACACAGCGGTGGTGATCCACCACGGCGCACCGTTCGGCGGTGCCACGAGCAGGTGATAGGCGACCTGGCCGAGCGCACCGACCAGCAGTGATGCGATGGCTGACCACTTCGCGAACTCACGCGCCCGGTGCGGTACCCGGCCGGACAGCCACACGTACAGCGCGTACGCGCCGTACGTTTCGACGCCGATCGGCAGGGTGATCGCGGTGTTGATGGCGAACCCGTCCGCGATACCGGGTAGCGGGTGCACCACGCCGAACCCGGTGAGTCCACCGAGGCCGACCCACCCGGACCAGATCGCCACGAATGCGGGCAGCGCCAGCAGGATCACCGGCCACGCGGCCACCGGCCGGACCGGCGCTGCCGGGGTGGGCGTGTCCGGGTGACCGACCGGCATGGCCTCGGCGGGCGGCGCGGACGGTGGGATCTTCACCGGCTCGGCGGGCGGCGGCGTGTGCTCGGGCACGACCGGCGTCGGTGCCGGGTCCGGGCCGATCGGTTCGGCGTAGTCCAGCCGGGGCGCTGTCGGGTTGTCGGTGTCGGTCTGGGGTGCCAGCAGGGCACCCCGGACGGCCATCGCGGTCCGCAGGGTGTCGGTGCGGGTCCGGTCGGCGTGCTCGGCCCGCAGCCGGGCGAGCAGGTCGTCGGCCTTCGGTGCGCCGATGCGGAACTCGCGCATCAGCCGGTTGCGTGACGGGAACTCCTGCCCGTCCGGCAGTCCGAGCGCGCGGGCGGCCGGCAGTAGTGCTTCTACCGGTTGCGGGTACTTGGTGCCGTTGATCGTGGGGGCGGTCATGCTGCTTCCTCCATCGGGTAGGCGCAGTCGACGCACTCGCCGAGCGAGCGCGGGATGCAGTAGGGCCGGACAACTCGGCAGGTCGGGCAGGTACGGCGCGCGGTCAACGCCGCGCGTATCGCGCGCAGTTGCGCGGGGGTGGCGGTGCGCTTCGGCCGGGCCAAATCGAGGCGGTACAGGTAGGCGGTGCGGGTACCGCCGACGCCGCGCCAGAGGATCTGCGCGGCGATCGGCTGACCACCGGGGCACAGGCCGGCGGCGCGCAGTTGGCGGCGGGTGGCGTAGCCGGCGGGTGCGCCGCGCCACCAGAACGTCGGGATGCCGTACCGCGACCCGTCCGGGTCGTAGTAGGCGGCGCGGATGCGGGACATCAGGCCGCGCGCTGCGGGTCGGTGCTGCGGGCGGCCACCTCGGCGGCGGCGCTAACCACGGGCAGTGCGTCGTGGTCGTAGGGAAGCTCCGGCAGCCCAAGCCGACCGGACCAGGCGTGGATACGGTCCGATCCGGGGTGGCCAACCCACGCCAACGGATCGCCACACGTCGCACAGCGACCGGGGTCACCGGCATCGAAACGAACGGCCGGCTTACGCATTCACACCACCGCCCTACGGGCGGTGGGCGGCGCGGCCACCTCGGCGGCGGCGCGGGTCACGCGGGCCTCAGCCCGGCGCAGCCTGCGCCAGTCCAGCGGCGAGGGTCCGCCGTGGTCCTCGGCGTAGAGCATGGTGATCTGCGCGTCGAGCACGTCTAGTTCAGCGGCGATCAGCGGCCACTCGGTGTCGATCGCGGCCAGGTCGGCGGCGGTCGGCCCGGTGGCGGGGAGGTTGGTGATCACTTCGATCGGTTCCTTCCAGAACGGCGAGAGCGCGCCACCGGTCGGCAGGGGCGGCAGTGACGCTCATCGGGTGCCAGCGGGGCGAGCCCGCCGCAGCGGTGGCAGGTACGCCACACGGCGCTGTTCTTGGTGGTCACTCGAACGGCAGCGAAGACGCTCACGGTCATGACGGCTCACCTCCACAAGCGGGGATCAAGACGGGAAAACCCGAGGTGAGGCCGCGCACCAGAACGGCGCGACGCCCCACCCCGGGGCAGATGCAGATGCAGAGAGGCAGAAGACGTTCCGCGCGCCAAGATCCGGTCCGCTCGGCCCGCTCGCTCGGGATCTACCGAGGTCGGCCACCGTGTGACTCAAGGCGGGAATACCGCAAGCCAGATCAAACGCGGCGCTTCTGCTCTGAAGTTCTCAATGAACGACCACACGGCGGCCCGTTCGCGAACGCCGCAGCCAAAGCCGCAACGCCGACGCAGCAACCAACCGGCTTGTCGTTCCTGGCTAGCCAGGTGCGACGAGATGAACGTAAGCCGGCTTGGCTAGTCAGGTCAAGAGGGCGCGGCGAACTTTCCCAACTTGGCTAGTCAGCGCTACTGTGATCCGGTGAGCGAGAACCTTGACTTCCTCGGCCAGCTAGATCCCGACGACCCGAAACAGGCGTCACAGCAGATCGCGAACAAGCTGCGGGCGGCCATCCTCACGCGCCGACTCGCCCCCGGTGACAAGCTGCCGTCGCAGCCTGAGCTAGCCACCCGCTACGGCGTGGCACGGGAGACGGTCAAGCGAGCCCTAGACCTGCTGCGGACAGAGCGGCTGATCGTGTCCCGGCAGGGCAGCGGAGCGTTCGTCCGGGCGCAGACACAGCGAGCCGTCGAGCTACGCCCGCACATCGAAGCAGCGTTCGACCGTCCTCACGTCAGCATCGACTTCGCCGGTTTCTCTGGCGAGACGCTGCGCGACGCGCTCGCCGAGGCACTCGATAAGGTGCGCGTCGGTCGACTCGCGCCGGAGACGATCGCCGTGCGTGTCCTGATCTCCGACATGACCGCGCCGATGGCGCTGCCGGCACGGGCCGAGACACAGGCCGATGACCCTGCGATACGGGAACGCGCGGAGCGAATCACTCGCCGAGCGGCAGACGGCATCATCGATCAGGTCAGCGAGCTAGGCGACCTCGGCCTGATCCGGTCGACCACCGTTGAGGTACGGCTACACCGGGCGTCCCCGCTGTTCAAGCTCTACATCCTCAACAGCGAAGAAGTCTTCTACGGCTTTTATCCCGTCGTAGAGCGCACCGTGTCGATCAAGGGTGAGCCGCTGGCCATCTACGACCTGATGGGCAAGGACGTTCCCCTGTTCCACTACGCCGTAACCGACGACGACACCTCACACGGCACGCAGTTCGTAGAGGCGTCTCGCCAATGGTTCGACTCAGTGTGGTCGACCATCGCCTACCGGTACGACGCATGAACGCCGACCTCGGCCGGCTGCTCGGCGAGGTTGGCGCGGTGCTGCTCGACTTCGACGGACCGGTGTGCAGCATCTTCGCCGGGTACCCCGCGCCGCAGGTCGCGGCCGAACTGGTAGACGTGCTGCGGCGGTGCGGAGTCGACGTGCCACCGGACCTTGCCAGCGAGCCGGACCCGCTTGAAGTGCTTCGCCGCACGGGCGCGGCCGGCGACCACGGCGTTACGCGGGCGGTAGAGGACGTACTCTGTGCGGCCGAGTGTCGAGCCGTCCAGACGGCCGAGCCGACGCCATATGGCCGGGAAGTCATCGTGGCTGCTCGGCAGGCCGGGATGCCGGTGGCGGCGGTCAGCAACAACTCGGCCGGCGCGGTGACGGCCTACCTCGCGGCGCACCGGCTCGCCGAGCACGTTTCGCCGGTGGTCGGCCGGGCGTACGCCGAGCCGGGCCGCATGAAGCCCAACCCGGAACCGATCCTGCAAGCCGTGCGCTCTCTCGGCGAGCCGCCGGCCCGGTGCGTGCTGATCGGTGACTCGCTTTCGGACATCGAGGGAGCGCGGGCCGCCGGGGTTGCGGTGATCGGCTATGCGAATCGGCCGGCGAAGGTGGACGCCTTCCGACTCGCCGGGGCGGATGCGGTGGTCACCAGCATGGGGGAGATAGCCGCCGTGCTGATCAAGCTCACTGGTGACCCTTAGTCGCTGGCGTGGCCTCGGAGCTGCACTTACGCTGATGTCTTCGATGCACATGGCGATTTTGTGCCCACTAAGCTTGAGGAAGCATGCCGATCATCTATTCATGGGTCTTGCGTGAGTGGAACAAATTCCTCAGCATGACCGAGCGCGTTAAGACGGGCGAGGCTCCGCCGACCTGCACAGGCGAGGTGCGGAATGTCTATAGGTTCGTAGCGCCGGATCGGGAGGTAGAGAAGCAGCTTTCCCTCGTGCGGGTCAGTATGGAACGGGTCTTCGATGACTGGCGGTGGCCGTACCACGACAGGTCACTCGTGGCCCAGGTCAAGGAGATGCGCAAGGAGGTCTACGCCTCAATCCCGCTGGTAGAGCGGAGTGAGGAGATCGAGGCGAACCTCAGCCTCGACGAGTCCGGGCCGCAGATGGCCGCAGATGACCTGCATCCATGGGTTTGGAACGCTGCCCGACCGCACTGGGAGAGCGGGAACCATCGGGCGGCCATCCATGCTGCTGCCATGAACGTCAATTCGCGGATGCGGAAAAAGCTCGACCGCTATGACGTATCCGAGACCAAGGCGGTCCGAGAGGCGTTCAGCGTTGAAGACCCTCAGCCTGGCCGCCCTCGGCTTCGGCTGTCGCCAAAGACTGACCCTGAGCACTTCAAGAGCGTGCATGGGGGCGCTGCGAACTTCGGCGCTGGTCTTTTCAGCGCTGTGCGAAACCCCGTGGCACACCTGCCGGACGAGGAGCACGACGTTCCCGAACGGGAGGCTCTTGAGTGCCTGGCGGCGTTCAGTCTTCTTGCCCGGTGGATCGATCGGGCGGAGGTCGAGCAGAAGCCCGAGTAGGTCTGCCTCATGCATGAGAAGAGGTGGCGCAGGGACGGATCAGTCACATACGTGTCGCCAGACCGCATGTTGGCGGCGTTGGTGCTGGTCAGAGCCTTGGTCGTGGCGCACTGTAAATCCGTCGCGAAAGCTACAGAGGTTCGAATCCTCTACCCGCCACCAGGTGAAACAACGGCCCCTGATCTGCGAAAACGCAAGTCAGGGGCCATTGCGGTTCGCGGCTGTCCCGGAGGCGGCCGGCTGCGCCCCCGGCCACGCCGAGGACACCCGATTTCCCGCGCCAACCGTTACCGCAGCGACTTGAATAGCGGTGTGCAGGTCAGCAAAGACGGGCGGAGCTGGCGGGTCGGCACCGCCGCCGACGTGGAGTGGATCGCCGGTCACACCACTGCCGGCATCTCGATCACCACCGCCATCCCGCCGATCTACGACGCCTACGCCACCACCCACCAAGCCGACGACGTCACCGTCACCGCCTGTGAACACGCCCTCGTCGAGGACCTCATCACGCAGACCCCCGACCAGCCCTGGTGGCTGGCCTACCTCGACACCGGCGCCCACGACATCGTCTTTCCCCACGCCCCCAGAGTGTCGCTCTACTGGAACTGGTCTTACGTGCTGGTCGAGGCCGGACCCGAGCAGGCCCTCACCTGGCGGACCGGTCACATGCGCCACGGCCACGGATCGCTACCCGACCTGTTCTTCCCCGTCGATCGATCATGGCTGGTCTCCGCACTCTGGGACGACACCTGGACCTGCATCGGCGGCCCGGAACCACTGATCGACACCATCCACCGCAACCCCCTGGCCAACGCCCACCGGGTCCGACCCGACGAAGACGCGCTGCCACCGGGACTCACCCGCGAGTGACACCCAACGCCTGACCCAGTCGCGCTACCCCAGATGAAAGCGCTCAGGGTTCCTGCGTGAGCGGACTGGGTGACGTTATGCTCGCGTCTTCGCTGCGAACGACGTCGATGCGTGACGGCCTGGCGACTTCACAGGTGTCGAGACTCGGACTGTGGCCGAGGGGGCGGCTGGCGTGACCGGGTGTGAGAACCGCACCTGACCAGGGGAGATGGTGATCGGGGGCTGCTCTCGTTGATCTCGCGCGGTCCGACTGGAGAGATTCAGGCATCCATGGGGGTGACTGAAAGGGGTCTGCGGCCTACGCTGACGGTGGCGAATCTTCCCGTGACCGGGTTGGCTCGTCGTGATGCCATGACTGAGGGTGACGGGTGGGGCGCGCTGGGGGCCAGTCATTCCGCAGTGTCGGTCCGCGCGTTTCCACGACCGTGTCCACTAGATCCATAAAGCCGCCTTGGCGGGGGAATAGGCAGTTGGTGCTTTCTTTGACTGTGGCTGCCTCCCCGCCTCCGTCGGATGGCTCTGACCTGCGTAAACTCAAGCAGTCGGGCGGTGCGGAGCGACGAGCGCGCCGACATCGGGTTCGTGAACTTTCCAGCGAAGGACCGGCTGTGGCACCATCGGGGGACCTCCAATGCGTTCCCGTCACCCCGTCAGGAGCACAGATGTCTGCTCAACGTTTGGGCCGGTTGCTCGGCTCCCTATTGCTGGTCTCCGGCTTGGTGGTCGCGGCAGGCGTCGTCGCTGATCTTGAGTTCAGGTCGAACGGCCTCGAATGGCAGATGCCGGTAACTGGCAGCGTGGTGCGCTGACGCGCATCCGATCCCGCACAGGCAGCCTCGACACCTCCGGAAACCCGACGTCGCGAGGGGAGCCATGACGTCCCGTGTCGGCTCCCCTTCCCGGCGTACTGAGAACGCCTGGCTGATCACCGGCCCACTCGCCCTGTGCGCGGTGATCTTCTCGCTCCTGCTCGGGTTGACCGTGCACCCGGCACTGGGCGACTGGCCACTCACCCTGCTGCTGACCGTGGCGATGATCGTCGCCGCGATGCCGACGATCAACGTCGTGGTCCGCCGGCAGGCGCTCGGCATCACCTTCACCGAGATCCCGCTGGTCGTCGCGCTGTACGTCCTGCCGCCGCTGTCGGTGGTGGTGGCCTACACCTTCGCCACGCTCGTGGTGCAGCTGCGCCGCAAGCTCCTGCCCGCCAAGCTCTGGTTCAACGTCGCCCTGGCGGCCTGCGCCACGTCGCTGGCCACCGTCGTCTACACACTGCTGCCGAAGCCCGAGGGGGTCGGCCCGGGCGCGTGGGCGGTGATGCTCGCCGCCGTCGGTACGCACACCCTGGTCGCCCTGATGGCGATGGTCGCTGTGTTCACGATCGCGCAGAGCTGGCAGGCCGGGCGGGAACTCCTGCGCGCCACCCCACCGATGCTGCTCGGCGTCGCGCTCAACCTCTTCATCGGTCTGCTCATCATCATCGCCCTGGAGAGCACCCTCTGGGCCGTGCTCCTCTTCGCCGGTCTGGCGATCGCGTTCGCGCTGGTCTACGACACGTACACGCAGTTCATCCGGCAGCACCGGACCTTGGCCGAGATGTACGAATTGACCAAGGCGATCACCGAGAGCGGATCCGACAGCACCCTCATCGACGTGCTCCTGGTGCGTATCCGCAGCTTGATGCAGGCGGAGTACGCCACGCTCTGGCTACCGGCCCAGGGGCGTCACCCGGAGGTCCTGCTGAGCGCGCAGGAGGGCAAGCCGGGGCTGCTCGACGCCGCGCTCACCCCGGGGGCCCTGCGGGACGTCGCCGTGACGCGCCAGGAGACGGTGACCGTGGGCCGGGGGTTGGGCGGTGACCCTGAGGCCCGCGAGGCGTTGGGGCCGAACACGGCCAAGGACGTGATCGTGGTGCCGCTGCGCTCCGGCAAGGCGGTCATCGGCACCCTGGAGGTCGCGAACCGGCTCGGCGACACCAACTTCTTCCGTGGCCCGGACGTCCCCGTCTTCGAGACGGTAGCCGCGCACGCCGCGGTCGCGCTGGAGAACTCCCGTCTGGTCGACCGGCTGCGGCACGACGCGTACCACGACGCGCTCACGAAGCTGCCCAACCGTCGCCGCATCCTCGGCGCGCTGGCCGAGGCGGTCCGGATCCGGGCGCCCGGCGAGGTGGTCGCGCTGCTCCTCTTCGACGTCGACCGGCTGCGCCAGGTCAACGAGGCGCTCGGCCACGCCGCCGGGGACAAGGTCCTGATCGAGGTCGCCGACCGGTTGCGAGGTTGCGTGCCGTCGGCCGCGCTGGTGGGGCGGGCCGGTGGTGACGAGTTCCTGGTGACCCTGCGGCTGGAGAGTGCCGAGGCGGCGGTCGAACTCGCCGGCCAGTTGCGGGAGCAGATCCGCGACGAGATGGTCTTCGACTCGCTCACGCTGGACGTCGACACCGCGGTCGGGGTGGTCGTACACCCGGATCACGGCGACGCCCCGGCGACCCTGCTGCAACGGGTGGACGTGGCCGCGACGGCGGCCAAGGCGGTCCCCGGCAGCGTCCAGCTGTACACGCCGGCGTTGGAGTCGCGGTCGCTGCACCGGCTCGGCCTCGCCGGAGATCTGCGCAGCGCGCTCGACAACGGTGAGCTGGAGGTCTACTACCAGCCCAAGGTGACGCTGCGGGACCGTCGCCTCATCGGGGTCGAGTGCCTGGCCCGCTGGGAGCACCCGACACACGGGGCGGTCACCCCGGCGGACTTCGTCGCCGTGGCCGAGCACACCGGCCAGCTCGGCCGGCTCACCGAGTTCGTGCTCCGGGAGGGGCTGCGGCACAGTCGGGACTGGGCGCACGGTGGCCAGTCCCTCGCCGTCGCGGTCAACGTGTCCGCGCGTACCCTCACCGACCAGCGCTTCCCGGAGCGGGTCCAGGAGCTACTGGAGGAGTACGGCGTCCCGGCGCAGCTGCTGACCCTGGAGGTTCCGGAAGCCGGGGTGCTGGACGGCACCGAGCGTCCGATCCCGACGCTGCGCCGCCTGCGGGATCTCGGCGTACGGCTCGCGGTGGACGACTTCGGTACCGGTAGCTCATCGCTGGCGCACCTGCGCCGGTTGCCGGTGCACGAGGTGAAGGTGGACCACTCCTTCGTCCAGGGCATGGCCACCGACCCGGGGGATCTGGCGATCGTCAACGCTGTGGTGACCCTCTCCCAGCAGTTCGGTCTGACCGTGGTGGCCGAGGGGGTGGAGAGCGAGCTGACCCTGGAGTTGCTCCAGGACATCGGGTGTGAGGTCGGGCAGGGCTTCCTGTTCAGCCGCCCGCTGCCGTTCGAGCGTCTGGAGGCGTGGTTCGGCGCCCAGGTCGACCCCGAGTCGATCTCCAATAGTGAGCTTCCGAGACTGCGTGTGGTGCCCTGAGCTGGGCGTACGCCGTCCAGGGGGATCCGATTTCACCAGCCGGGTAGGGGCGTGTACTCTTACCTCTGCGCGGGCACCGAGTGATCGCGCAGGCCCCCTTAGCTCAGTCGGCAGAGCGTCTCCATGGTAAGGAGAAGGTCTACGGTTCGATTCCGTAAGGGGGCTCAGAGGGTCCGGCTGGGCCCACCGCGGCGGTGTAGCTCAGATGGCAGAGCAAGCGGCTCATAATCGCTGTGTCGCCGGTTCAAGTCCGGCCACCGCTACTCTCGTCCGCCCCGGAGTGATCCGGTGGTCGGTGGGACGGGCGCCACAGGCGCCCGCTTTGCGTGTCCGCCCAGGTGGCGCGTAGGCTGTAGCGCCGTAGTTGTATCCGTTATCGAGGAAGGCACTCCGCCGTGGCGAAGGCGACCGATGTCCGGCCGAAGATCACTTTGGCGTGTGTGGAGTGCAAGGAGCGCAACTACATCACGCGCAAGAACCGTCGTAACGACCCGGACCGCATCGAGCTGAAGAAGTTCTGCCCCCGGGACGGGCGGCACACCCTGCACCGCGAGACGCGCTGACCTGCCCCGGGCCGATCGGCCCGGTTCCGTACGTCTCACGATCGCCGGTTCGACTGGACGGCGCGGCCTGAGCCGCCGCCGACCGCTCGGACCGGCGTTCGCGCTATGCGTGTAGTTTCGCGGCATGCCTCTGGACCAGTCTTTCGTCGGCCGGGCCTATCCGCCGACCGCCCCCTATCAGGTGGGCCGCGAGAAGATCCGTGAGTTCGCATCGGCGATCGGTGCCACCGATCCCGCCTACCACGACCCTGAGGCCGCCCGCGCGCTGGGCCACCCGGACGTGGTCGCGCCACCGACCTTCGCGATCGTGCTCACCATGGCCGCCAACCAGCAGATGGTCGAGGATCCGGAACTCGGCATCGACTACAGCCGGGTGGTCCACGGCGACCAGCGGTTCGCGTACACCCGACCGGTGGTGGCCGGCGACGAGTTGGTCTGTGTCAACGCCATCGAGGACGTCACCAGCCGGGGTGGCCACGAGTTCGTGACCACCCGGACCGAGGTCCACACGACCGCCGGTGAGCCGGTGGTCACCGCCTGGATGAAGCTCGTCGTACGCGGGGAGGACTGACGTGGAACTGCCCACCCAGACGTTTCAGGTGACCCGGGCGGACCTGATCCGCTACGCCGGAGCCTCGGGCGACTTCAACCCGATCCACTGGAGTGACCGCTTCGCCACCAAGGTGGGGCTGCCCGGGGTGATCGCCCACGGCATGTTCACCATGGCGCTCGTCGGCCGGGCGGTCACCGCCTGGGCCGGCTCGCCCGACGCGGTGGTCGACTTCGGCGTCCGGTTCACCCGCCCCGTGGTGGTACCCGACGACGACGCCGGCACCGAGGTCGTGGTGAGCGCCGTGGTCCGTGAGGTCACCGAAGAGGGCTTGACCAGGCTGGATGTGACCGCCACCTGCCTCGGTGAGAAGGTGCTGTCGCAGGCGCGGGCCACCGTGCGGACGCGGGCCTGACCGGCGTCGGGCGGCACGTGGGGTAGACCGGTTGGGAAAGTCGGGTCGGTACCCGTACACTGGTCCGCCGTGGGGCAAGTGACCCCTGCCTGGTCGTGTGACCGGGTGGGGTGAGCGTTGCCGCACAGGGGTGTAGCTCAATTGGCAGAGCAGCGGTCTCCAAAACCGCAGGCTGCAGGTTCAAGTCCTGTCACCCCTGCGCCTCAGGCCTGACCGTTCCGTGGGTCGCGCCGCCTTCTGGTGGCGTCCGGCCCGTGGTGGTGGCATCGGCGGGGAGGTCCGAGGCATCGGGCCTTCCGGTTGATCCGCCGGCCGCGGCCCGTCCCGGGACGGTTGGTCCGGCTGGCGTGACCAAACGCCGCGCACGCGCACCGCGTGCGACACCGACATCCCGCGACGGAGGGCGAAGTGGCCGACAACAAGCGGCGCGGCGAGGACGCCGACGACGAGCGCCTGAACGACGAAGTCGTCAACGACAGCGCCGAGGACGACGCCACCGACGCGGACGAGTCGGGTTCGCGAGGTGCCGCCGCCGGTTCGCCGGCCCGGGCGGATTCCACCGAAGGTCGCAAGTCGCGTACCGGCGGAGACAAGGTGGGCCTGTTCGGCCGCATCGCGCGTTTCGTCCGCGAGGTCGTGGCCGAACTGCGTAAGGTCATCTGGCCGACCCGCAAGGAGCTGCTGACCTACACGGCGGTGGTGATCGCGTTCGTCTCGGTGATGCTGACCATCGTGGCCGTCCTGGACTTCGCCTTCGCCAAGGGCGTGTTGTGGGTCTTCGGCAACCCCAGCTGACCGGCTGATACGTGCCGATAGTGACGGAAGTGAGCAAGCGTGCCTGAGTACGACGAGACCGCCGAAACCCCGGACGAGCAGTCCACGGTGGCGACGGCGGCTGGTGACGAGTCGGTCGAGGCCGCCAGCGAGCCGGAGTTCGCGATGACCGAGCCGGCTCCCGAAGAGGGCTTCGACCCGGTTGCGGAGCTGCGGCAGAAGCTGCGCTACGCGCCGGGCGACTGGTACGTGGTGCACTCGTACGCCGGTTACGAGAACAAGGTCAAGACCAACCTCGAAACCCGGATCACGTCCCTCGACATGGAGGACTACATCTACCAGGTCGAGGTGCCGACCCGGGAAGAGGTCGAGGTCAAGAACGGCAAGCGTTCCCAGGTGCAGGCGAAGGTCTTCCCGGGCTACATCCTCGTCCGGATGGAGTTGACCGCGGAGTCCTACTCCTGCGTGCGGAACACTCCCGGGGTCACCGGCTTCGTCGGCGCGACGGACCGGGCCGACCGCCCGGCGCCGCTGAGCCTCGACGAGGTGCTCAAGTGGCTGGCACCGGCTGTCGAGACCGAGCAGCAGAAGAAGGCGAAGCCGGAGGTCAAGGTCCTCGACTTCGAGGTCGGCGACTCCGTCACCGTCACCGACGGCGCCTTCGCCTCTCTGCCGGCCACGATCAGCGAGATCAACGCCGACCAGCAGAAGCTCAAGGTGCTGGTGTCGATCTTCGGCCGGGAGACGCCGGTGGAGCTGAACTTCAACCAGGTCGCCAAGATCTGATTCGTCGGCGACCGGCGGCGGGCCACCGTCGCCGGTCGCCGTTCGTTCGGTTCACCCGGCTGGGCAACCTCCGTGGCTGCGGGGATCCGGGCCTGCGCTACCCTAGAACGTCGCCGCCGTCGCATGCGCGCTGACCGTGCGCGCCTCGACGGCGGTGTCGTGTGAACCTTTCCCAGTTCCAAGCCCCAGGAAGAGACATGCCTCCGAAGAAGAAGCTCGTCAAGACGTTCACGCTTCAGCTGCCGGCGGGCCAGGCCACTCCGGCGCCGCCGGTCGGTCCCGCGCTCGGTCAGCACGGCGTGAACATCATGGAGTTCTGCAAGTCGTACAACGCGCAGACCGAGTCGCAGCGGGGCGACATCGTCCCGGCCGAGATCAGCGTGTACGAGGACCGCTCCTTCACCTTCGTGCTGAAGACCCCGCCCGCCGCCCGGCTGCTGATCAAGGCTGCCGGTGTGCAGAAGGGCTCGGGCGTCCCGCACACCCAGAAGGTCGGCTCGGTGACCCGCGCGCAGCTGCGCGAGATCGCCGAGAAGAAGATGGCCGACCTCAACGCCAACGACCTCGACCAGGCTGAGAAGATCATCGCCGGCACCGCCCGGTCGATGGGCCTGAACGTCACCGACTGACGTCGGTCGCCGACCCGTACGGATCGTGGGAGGGCGCGCGAGCACCGCGGCCCGCCAGAGACCACAGGAGTAGACAGAACATGCAGCGCAGCAAGAACTACCGCAAGGCCGCCGAAGCCATCGACCGGTCGAAGCTCTACAGCCCCGCCGAGGCCGTCAAGCTGGCCAAGGAGAACACCGCCGTCAAGTTCGACGCCACGGTCGAGGTCGCGATGCGCCTCGGCGTCGACCCCCGCAAGGCGGACCAGATGGTCCGCGGCACGGTCAACCTGCCGCACGGCACCGGTAAGACCGCCCGCGTGATCGTCTTCGCCGCCGGTGCGAAGGCTGAGGAGGCCGTCGCCGCCGGTGCCGACGAGGTGGGCACCGACGAGCTGGTCGCCCGGATCCAGGGTGGCTGGCTGGACTTCGACGCGGCGATCGCCACGCCCGACCAGATGGCCAAGATCGGCCGGATCGCGCGGATCCTGGGCCCGCGCGGTCTGATGCCGAACCCGAAGACCGGCACGGTGACCATGGACGTCGCCAAGGCCGTCAACGACATCAAGGGCGGGAAGATCACCTTCCGGGTGGACAAGCACTCGAACCTGCACCTGATCATCGGTAAGGCCTCGTTCTCCGAGGCTCAGCTGGTCGACAACTACGCGGCCGTTCTCGACGAGGTGCTGCGCGCCAAGCCGTCGGCAGCGAAGGGCAAGTACCTCAAGAAGGTCACCCTCACCACCACGATGGGCCCCGGCGTGCCGGTCGACCCGAACATGGTGAAGAACCTTCAGGAGAGCTCGGCGGACAGCTGAGCACGACACTCCGACGCGGCCCCGCCACTCGTGGCGGGGCCGCGTTCGTCTGTCCGGTGTGGCAGGCTCGCGGCATGTGGCTGGACGACGTCGGGTTGCGGTATCACCGGCGCGGTCCGTGGGTGCTGCGAGAGGTGACGGTGAGCCTCGCGCCGGGCGAAGCGGCGGTGGTGCTCGGCCGCAACGGGGCCGGCAAGTCGACCCTGCTCCAACTCGCCGCCGGGGTGCTCCGACCGTCGCGCGGCCGGGTGCTCGACCGGCCGTCGGTGGTGGGCTGGGTGCCGGAGCGCTTCCCGGCCGACCAGCCGTTCTCCGTCGACGGCTACCTCACCGCGATGGCCCGGATCGCCGGCCTCTCCTCCGGCGAGACGGAGCGTACGGTGCGCCGGTGGGTCGACCGGCTGGGTCTCGGGCCGTTCCGCACCGTCCGGCTGTCCCAGCTCTCGAAGGGCACCGCCCAGAAGGTCGGCCTGGCCCAGGCCATGCTGCGTCCGCCCGGCCTGCTCGTGCTCGACGAGCCTTGGGAGGGTCTGGACGCCGCAGCGCGCGAACTGGTCCCGCAGGTGGTCGACGAGGTGCTGGCCGAGGGTGGCTCGGTGCTGGTCAGCGACCACCGTGGGGAGACCGTCCGACTGCCCGGCGCGCGGGAGTGGCTGGTGGCCGAGGCGACGGTGGTCGAGCGGCCTCCGTCGGGCGAGGCGGCGGTCGCGGTGGTCGAGCTGGCGGTCCCGGTCGGGCAGGTGTCGGCCACCGTCGCCCGCCTGCGCGCCGAGGGCCACCACGTTCTGGGAGTACGCGGACAGAGCGCACCAACCGTGGCCACGCGACCGGGGGCGGGGCCGCCGTCCGAGGTGACCCGGTGAGCGCCCTGGTCCGGTTCCGGCTCGCCGGCTTCCTGCGTACCGGACGGGCGTTGGCACCGGTCCTGGCCGGCCTGCTCACCCTCGGGATCCTCTACGGCGGTGGCCGGGCCCAGCCGGCGGAGGCCTACGGTGTCTCGGCGGTGGTGCTCTTCCCGGTGCTGGCCTGGCAGACCAAGGTGCTGTTGGACGTGGAGCCGGACGTGCAGCGTCGGCTGGCCGTGGTCACCGTCGGCCCGGCACGGGAGTACGCGGCCGGCCTGGTCGCCGCGGCGGTGGCCGGCCTCGGTCTGGTGATGGTCGCCCTGGTCTTCCCGTGGCTGGTGGGCGGGGTGACCGGTCCCAGCCTGCCCGGTGAGCGGTCGATTCCCGCAGGCGTGGCGCTCGGCCTCTGGGCACACCTGCTCGCCCTGCCGGGCGCGGTGGCGCTGGGTGCGCTGGCCAGCCGGGTGATCACCCGCAGTGCCGGGTACGGTGTGGCGGTGCTCACCTGCGGTGTGGTCGGCGCGCTGGTGTTCGGCGTCGCGAAGTCGGCCGTGCCGTGGTTGGCGCCACCGCTGCTCCCCACCGCCCGGGCGCTGGTGGGACCGCTGCCCGGCTCGACCGCGCTGCTGCTGAGCGGGTGGGCGTTGGCCTGGGCGGCGGTGGTGCTGTCCGGCTACGTTCGCGTCCGCGCCCGGCGTGCCTAGGGTGCCTCGGCCGGGTCGGTGACCACGGGTGTGGCGGGGGCGATTTGGCGGTCACCGTAGGTGTCGCGTAGCCTGATGGGCGAAGTTCCACCCAGAGACCGCTGGTCACCGTGCCCCGGGCACGGTCGAAGGTCCCGCGAAGACGGGCGACCCGCGCAGGGCGGTAAGCGATACCGGTTGCATCCTGTGGTCCGCCGACCACCTGATTCCGCCGTCCTCGCCCCGTGCGCCCTGCGCCGGGGCTTTTCTGTTGCCGCGATACCTCCGCCCCGTCACAGGCGTTCGCCGACGACGGTGACCGGCCTCGAGCAACGAGAGAGGAGGGACATGGCGGACAAGCCGATCCGGGCCGACAAGGCCACGGCCGTCGCAGAGCTGACCGAGAGCTTCCGGAACGCCGGTGCCACGGTGCTGACCGAGTACCGCGGTCTGACGGTTTCCCAGCTCACCCAGCTGCGGCGCTCGCTCGGCAAGGAGACCAGCTACACGGTCGCCAAGAACACGCTGGCCAAGCGTGCCGCGGCGGACGCGGGCATCTCCGGCCTCGACGAGCTGTTCACCGGTCCTACCGCGCTGACTTTCGTTTCGGGCGACGTCGTCGAGGCGGCGAAGGGCCTTCGCGACTTCGCGAAGGCCAACCCGAAGCTCGTCATCAAGGGCGGTGTCTTCGAGGGCAAGGCCATTTCCGCGGCCGAGGTCACGAAGCTCGCCGACCTGGAGTCCCGCGAGGTGCTGCTGGCCAAGCTGGCCGGCGCGATGAAGGGCAACCTGAGCAAGGCCGCGGCCCTGTTCCAGGCCCCGCTGTCGAAGACCGCCCGCCTGGCGGCGGCGCTGCAGGACAAGCGCGAGAAGGAAGGCGCCGAGGCGGCCTGAGACCGCGCCGGCGCACCACGTTCTTAGTTTGAACCATGAGAAAGGACGCCAGACATGGCGAAGCTCAGCACTGACGAGCTGCTCGACGCGTTCAAGGAGATGACGCTGATCGAGCTCTCCGAGTTCGTGAAGCAGTTCGAGGAGACCTTCGAGGTCACCGCCGCCGCTCCGGCCGCGATGATGGTGGCGGGCCCGGCCGGTGGCGGCGGCGCCGCCGAGGCCGAGCCGGAGAAGGACGAGTTCGACGTCATCCTCGACGCCGACGGTGGCAAGAAGATCCAGGTCATCAAGGTCGTGCGTGAGCTGACCGGCCTGGGCCTCAAGGAGGCCAAGGACCTGGTCGAGTCCGCGCCGAAGCCGGTCCTGGAGAAGGTCAACAAGGAGACCGCGGACAAGGCCAAGGCCAAGCTGGAGGGTGAGGGCGCCAAGGTCACCCTCAAGTGACCTGAGCGCACCTGGCCGTTCCGGCTTCGATTGCTCGAACCGGGGCAGACCGCATCGCGGCGGGCGGCGATCCGACAGGGATCGCCGCCCGCCGTGTTCGTCGACTCGCGCAACCGGCATGAGCAGGGCGTCGGGTCCGCTCGGCGGCGCGGCGGCCAGGTCGGCGGACTCGCCCGTGAGCAGGAAAGAGAGTCCGATGCCGACAAGGACCCTTGACGCGGCCCTGGACTGCCAGGCACGCTGGCATCAGCAAGACCTTCCGCGCTTGCGACGGCCACCGCGTGGGTAATGCAGCGGCAGCACCACTCGCCACGCATACCTGAGCGGCCCGGCAGGGACGTTGCGTTCCGAGCGGCCCGGTTGACCCGTTAGAGGGGTCCCGAGGCACGTTCCGCGACAACCTGCGGGGTGAGCTGGACAGCGGTTAGCCTCTCGGCTACACTGCTAGTTTGCGCTGCCTTCCGACTTGACCCCTGCTCGGAAATGTCCGTTTGTGGATATTTTCTGGTGGGGTCATTGGAGTGCACGCGTACCAGCCGTTCTGCAGCACCGGTCCTCGGAAGGACGCATCTTGGCAGCTTCCCGCCCTGCGAAGACCAGTCGTACGTCGAGCGCTTTCGCTCCCCGCCGAGTTTCCTTCGGTCGGATCACCGAACACCTCGAGGTCCCCAACCTCCTCGCCATTCAGAACGAGTCCTTCGACTGGCTCGTCGGCAACGAGGCTTGGCAGGGCCGGTCGGCGGACGACCCGCACGCACGCTCGGGTCTCGCGGAGATCCTCGACGAGATCAGTCCCATTGAGGACTTCTCCGGCACTATGTCGCTGTCCTTCTCGGCGCCGCGCTTCGACGAGGTCAAGGCCTCGATCGAGGAGTGCAAGGAGAAGGACCTCACCTACTGCGCGCCACTGTTCGTGACCGCGGAGTTCACCAACAACACCACCGGCGAGATCAAGAGCCAGACGGTGTTCATGGGTGACTTCCCGATGATGACGCCGAAGGGCACCTTCATCATCAACGGCACCGAGCGCGTCGTGGTCAGCCAGCTCGTCCGCTCGCCGGGCGTGTACTTCGACAAGCAGCCGGACAAGACCTCCGACCGCGACCTCTCCAGCGTCAAGGTCATCCCGAGTCGGGGTGCCTGGCTGGAGTTCGACATCGACAAGCGCGACACGGTCGGCGTACGCATCGACCGCAAACGCCGGCAGGCCGTCACGGTTCTGCTCAAGGCCATCGGATGGTCGGCCGAGCAGATCCGTGAGAAGTTCGGCTGGTCCGAGCTGATGATGACCACGCTCGAGAAGGACCACATCGCCGGTCAGGACGAGGCGCTACTCGACATCTACCGCAAGCTCCGCCCTGGCGAGCCGCCGACCCGTGAGAACGCCCAGACCCTGCTCGACAACCTCTTCTTCAACCCGAAGCGGTACGACGTAGCCAAGGTCGGTCGTTACAAGTTCAACAAGAAGCTCGAACTGGACGTGCCGATCACCACCGGCACGCTGACCGAGGACGACATCGTCGCCACCGTGGAGTACCTCTGCCGGCTGCACGCCGGTGAGGAGGGCTACGAGGCCGACGACATCGACCACTTCGGCAACCGGCGGCTGCGTACCGTGGGTGAGCTGATCCAGAACCAGGTTCGGGTCGGCCTGTCCCGGATGGAGCGGGTCGTCCGCGAGCGGATGACCACCCAGGACGTCGAGGCGATCACGCCGCAGACCCTGATCAACATCCGTCCGGTCGTCGCCGCGATCCGGGAGTTCTTCGGCACCTCGCAGCTGTCCCAGTTCATGGACCAGACCAACCCGCTGGCGGGCCTGACCCACCGGCGGCGGCTGAGCGCGCTCGGCCCCGGTGGTCTGTCCCGGGAGCGGGCCGGCTTCGAGGTCCGCGACGTGCACCCGTCCCACTACGGCCGGATGTGCCCGATCGAGACGCCGGAAGGCCCGAACATCGGTCTGATCGGCGCGCTGTCCACCTTCGCCCGGGTCAACCCGTTCGGCTTCATCGAGACGCCGTACCGGAAGGTCATCGACGGTCGGGTCACCGACCAGATCGACTACCTGACCGCGGACGAGGAGGACCGGTTCGTCAAGGCGCAGGCCAACGCCCCGCTGCGGGCCGACGGCTCGTTCGCCGAGGATCGTGTCCTGGTCCGTCGTAAGGGCGGCGAGACCGAGGACGTCCCGCCGGCCGCCGTGGACTACATGGACGTGTCGCCGCGGCAGATGACCTCGGTCGCCACCGCGATGATCCCGTTCCTGGAGCACGACGACGCGAACCGGGCCCTGATGGGCGCGAACATGCAGCGTCAGGCGGTGCCGCTGGTCAAGGCCGAGTCTCCGCTGGTCGGCACCGGCATGGAGTACCGTGCCGCGGTCGACGCCGGTGACGTGGTCGTGGCCGAGGTCGGCGGCGTGGTCGAGGACCTCTGCGCCGACTACATCACGGTCCACCAGGACGACGGCCACCGCCGGACGTACCTGCTGCACAAGTTCCGTCGCTCCAACGCCGGCTCCTGCGTCAACCAGAAGCCGGTGGTCTTCGAGGGTGACCGGGTCGAAGCCGGCCAGGTCATCGCCGACGGTCCGTGCACCGACGAGGGTGAGATGGCGCTCGGGCGCAACCTGCTCGTCGCGTTCATGACCTGGGAGGGGCACAACTACGAGGACGCGATCATCCTGTCGCAGCGCCTCGTGCAGCAGGACGTGCTCACCTCGATCCACATCGAGGAGCACGAGGTCGACGCTCGGGACACCAAGCTCGGCCCGGAGGAGATCACCCGCGACATCCCGAACGTCAGCGAGGAGATGCTCGCCGACCTCGACGAGCGCGGCATCATCCGGATCGGCGCCGAGGTCGTCCCCGGCGACATCCTGGTCGGCAAGGTCACGCCCAAGGGTGAGACCGAGCTGACCCCGGAGGAGCGACTGCTGCGGGCGATCTTCGGTGAGAAGGCGCGTGAGGTCCGGGACACCTCCCTGAAGGTGCCGCACGGTGAGACCGGCACGGTCATCGGCGTGCGTACCTTCTCCCGGGAGGACGGCGACGAACTGCCGCCGGGCGTCAACGAGCTGGTCCGGGTCTACGTCGCGCAGAAGCGGAAGATCCAGGACGGTGACAAGCTCGCCGGTCGACACGGCAACAAGGGCGTCATCTCCAAGATCCTGCCGGTCGAGGACATGCCGTTCCTGGAGGACGGCACCCCGGTCGACATCGTGCTCAACCCGCTGGGTGTGCCGAGCCGGATGAACATCGGCCAGGTGCTGGAGACGCACCTTGGCTGGGTGGCCAAGACGGGTTGGCGGGTCGAGGGTGACGACGCCGAGTGGAAGCGCCAGCTCAAGAGCATCGGCGCGGACTCCTCCGAGCCGGACACCAACGTGGCCACGCCGGTCTTCGACGGTGCCCGCGAGGAGGAGATCTCCGGTCTGCTCGAGTCGACCCTGCCCAACCGGGACGGGCGGCAGCTGATCGGCTCCTCGGGTAAGGCGCAGCTGTTCGACGGTCGCTCCGGCGAGCCGCTGCCTGACCCGATCGCGGTCGGTTACATCTACATCCTGAAGCTCAACCACCTGGTCGACGACAAGATCCACGCTCGTTCGACCGGCCCTTACTCGATGATCACGCAGCAGCCACTGGGTGGTAAGGCGCAGTTCGGTGGCCAGCGCTTCGGTGAGATGGAGTGCTGGGCGATGCAGGCATACGGTGCCGCGTACGCCCTGCAGGAGCTGCTGACGATCAAGTCCGACGACGTTCTCGGCCGGGTGAAGGTCTACGAGGCCATCGTCAAGGGCGAGAACATCCCAGAGCCGGGCATCCCGGAGTCGTTCAAGGTGCTGCTCAAGGAGCTGCAGTCGCTGTGCCTCAACGTTGAGGTGCTCTCCAGCGACGGCGTGGCCCTGGAGATGCGCGAGACCGACGACGAGGTGTTCCGGGCCGCGGAGGAACTGGGTATCGACCTGTCCCGGCGGGAGCCGAGCTCGGTCGAGGAAGTGTGACGTTGGGGTTTCGGGGCGGGGCGACCCACTCCGGGCGGTCAGGATTGATCCCCTCGTGGATCGCTCCGCCCCGAAACCAAAACCCGGTGAGCTGCTGACGCACCAAGCGACGTGTGAGGGATTTGAACGTGCTCGACGTCAACTTTTTCGACGAGTTGCGAATTGGGCTGGCGACCGCGGACGACATTCGTCAGTGGTCGCACGGCGAGGTCAAGAAGCCCGAGACGATCAACTACCGCACCCTCAAGCCGGAAAAGGACGGGCTCTTCTGCGAGAAGATCTTCGGTCCGCAGCGGGACTGGGAGTGCTACTGCGGTAAGTACAAGCGGGTCCGGTTCAAGGGCATCATCTGTGAGCGCTGCGGCGTCGAGGTGACCCGCTCGAAGGTCCGCCGGGAGCGGATGGGCCACATCGAGCTGGCTGCGCCGGTGACCCACATCTGGTACTTCAAGGGCGTGCCGAGCCGGCTGGGCTACCTGCTGGACCTCGCTCCGAAGGACCTTGAAAAGATCATTTACTTCGCCTCGTACGTCGTGACGAGCGTTGACGCCGAAGCGCGTCACCGTGACCTCTCGACCATCGAGAACGAGATCCTGGCCGAGAAGCGGCAGTCGGAGAACAGCCGCGACTCGGAGATCGAGAAGCGGGCCGCCAAGCTGGAGGCCGACCTGGCCGAGCTGGAGGCCGAGGGCGCGAAGGCGGACGTCCGGCGCAAGGTCAAGGAAGGCGGAGAGCGCGAGATGCGCCAGATCCGCGACCGGGCCCAGCGCGAGATCGACCGCCTGGACGAGGTGCTGGACACCTTCCGCAAGCTGGAGCCGAAGCAGCTGGTCACCGACGAGCTGCTCTACCGCGAGCTGCGCGACCGGTTCGGCGAGTACTTCACCGGTGGCATGGGTGCCGAGGCGATCAAGGCCCTGGTGCAGAACATGGACCTCGACGCCGAGGCCGAGAGCCTGCGCGAGACCATCCGCACCGGCAAGGGGCAGCGGAAGATCCGGGCGCTCAAGCGGCTCAAGGTGGTCGCCGCGTTCCAGAACACCCGCAACTCGCCGCTCGGCATGGTGCTGGACTGCGTGCCGGTCATCCCGCCGGACCTGCGCCCGATGGTGCAGCTCGACGGTGGTCGGTTCGCCACCAGCGACCTGAACGACCTCTACCGCCGGGTGATCAACCGGAACAACCGGCTCAAGCGGCTGATCGACCTCGGCGCGCCCGAGATCATCGTCAACAACGAGAAGCGGATGCTCCAGGAGGCCGTCGACGCGCTGTTCGACAACGGCCGCCGGGGCCGGCCGGTCACCGGTCCGGGTAACCGCCCGCTCAAGTCGCTGTCCGACATGCTCAAGGGCAAGCAGGGTCGGTTCCGTCAGAACCTGCTCGGCAAGCGCGTCGACTACTCCGGCCGTTCGGTCATCGTGGTCGGCCCGAAGCTCAAGCTGCACCAGTGCGGCCTGCCCAAGCAGATGGCGCTGGAGCTGTTCAAGCCGTTCGTGATGAAGCGGCTGGTCGACCTCAACCACGCGCAGAACATCAAGTCCGCCAAGCGGATGGTCGAGCGGCAGCGGCCGGTCGTGTGGGACGTGCTGGAAGAGGTCATCGGCGAGCACCCAGTGCTGCTCAACCGGGCGCCCACCCTGCACCGACTCGGCATCCAGGCCTTCGAGCCGCAGCTGGTCGAGGGCAAGGCCATCCAGATCCACCCGCTGGTCTGCACCGCGTTCAACGCCGACTTCGACGGTGACCAGATGGCGGTGCACGTGCCGCTGTCCGCCGAGGCCCAGGCCGAGGCGCGGATCCTGATGCTGTCGTCGAACAACATCCTCAAGCCGGCCGACGGCAAGCCGGTCACCATGCCCACCCAGGACATGGTCATCGGTCTCTACCACCTGACCCACCTCACCACCGGTGAGCGCGGGGAAGGCCGGGCGTTCAGCTCGGACGCCGAGGCGCGGATGGCGTACGACAACGGTGAACTGCACCTGCAGGCACCGGTCAAGATCCGTCTGCGGGACGTCGTCGAGGTCGACAACGGCGCTGGCGCGCAGCCCTGGACCCCGCCGGAGGGCTGGGTTCCGGGCGAGCCGGTGACGGTGGAGACCACCCTTGGCCGGGTGCTGTTCAACGAGACCCTGCCGCAGGGCTACCGGTACGTCAATTACGAGATCCGCAAGGGTCAGCTCTCCGCGATCGTCAACGATCTCGCCGAGCGGTTCCCGAAGGTGGCCCTGGCGGCCACCCTGGACGGGCTCAAGGAGGCCGGTTTCCACTGGGCCACCTGGTCCGGCGTCACCATCGGCATGGAGGACGTCATCGCTCCGCCGCGCAAGCGGGAGATCCTGGAGCGGTACGAGAAGGAAGCCGACCGGATCGACAAGCAGTACCAGCGTGGTCTGATGACCGCCGAGGAGCGTCGCGGCGAGCTCATCGAGATCTGGACCAAGGCGACCAACGAGGTCGCCAAGGAGATGGACACCGCGCTGCCGCAGGAGAACCCGCTGTGGAAGATGATCAACTCGGGTGCTCGCGGTAACCTGCTCCAGCTCCGGCAGATCGCGGCTATCCGTGGTCTGGTGGCCAACCCGAAGGGCGAGATCATCCCGCGGCCGATCAAGGCCAGCTACCGGGAGGGTCTGTCCGTGCTGGAGTACTTCATCTCCACGCACGGTGCGCGTAAGGGTCTCGCGGACACCGCTCTGCGTACCGCCGACTCGGGTTACCTGACCCGGCGTCTGGTGGACGTCTCGCAGGACGTCATCATCCGCGAGGAGGACTGCGGCACCGACCGGGCCATCCCGATGCAGGTCGGTCAGCAGCTCGACGGCCGGCTGGTGGTGCACGAGCACGCCGAGACCAGCGTGCACGCCCGTACCCTGGCCGACGACATCAAGGGGCCGGACGGCACCGTCGTCGCCGAGCGGGGCGCGGACATCAACTCGATCCTGGTCGACAAGATCGTTGCCGCCGGGGTCGAGACCGTCCGGGTGCGCAGTGTGCTCACCTGTGAGTCGAAGCTGGGCGTCTGCGGTGCGTGCTACGGCCGTTCGCTGCCGACCGGCAAGATCGTCGACGTCGGCGAGGCGGTCGGCATCATCGCCGCCCAGTCCATCGGTGAGCCGGGTACGCAGCTGACGATGCGTACCTTCCACACCGGTGGTGTCGCCGGTGAGGACATCACCCAGGGTCTGCCGCGTGTCCAGGAGATCTTCGAGGCCCGGATCCCGAAGGGTAAGGCGCCCATCGCCGACACCCCGGGCCGGATCCGCATCGAGGACGGCGAGCGGTCGCGCAAGATCGTGGTGATCCCGGACGACGGCAGCGACGAGATCGTCTACGACAAGATCTCGAAGCGGGTTCGGCTGCGGGCCCACGACGGCGACCACGTCGAGGTCGGCGAGAAGCTCACCGAGGGCACCATCGACCCGCACGAGCTGCTGCGCATCCTCGGCCCCCGGGCGGTCCAGGTCCACCTGACCCAGGAGGTCCAGGAGGTCTACCGCTCGCAGGGTGTGCTCATCCACGACAAGCACATCGAGATCATCATCCGCCAGATGCTCAAGCGGGTGACGGTCATCGACTCCGGCTCGACCGAGTTCCTGCCGGGCGTGCTGGTCGACCGGGCGCTGTTCGAGTCGGAGAACCGACGGCTCGTCGGCGAGGGCGGCGAGCCCGCCGCAGGTCGCCCGGTGTTGATGGGTATCACCAAGGCCTCGCTGGCCACCGACTCCTGGCTCTCGGCGGCCTCCTTCCAGGAGACCACCCGGGTGCTGACCGACGCGGCGATCCACGCTCGCAGTGACTCACTGATCGGTCTCAAGGAGAACGTGATCATCGGTAAGCTCATCCCGGCCGGTACCGGCATCAGCAAGTACCGCAACGTCCGGGTCGAGCCGACCGAGGAGGCGAAGGCCAAGGTCTACTCGATGACCGGCTACCCGGAGACCGACTACGGCTTCGGGCCGGCCAGTGGCCAGGCGGTCCCGCTGGACGACTTCGACTTCGGGTCGTACCGCTAGATCGCGCAGTGACATGGGAGGCCCCGGCGTGTACATGCCGGGGCCTCCTCGTGTTCCGGGCCGACCCTCGACGCAGCCGCCGTCCTGCCGTGGGTACGACGCGGACAGCCGTCGACGGGGGCATCATGTGGTCATGACGATCGCACCCGGATCGGTGCCGACCGAGTCGGCACCGCGCCATCCGCTCGACCCGGATCCGGTCCGGGCGACCAAGTCCCGGGCCGTCTTCGCCCTCGGCCTGATGGCGGCTCTCACCGGGCTGCTGATCGGTGGTGTGGTTCCGGCCACGGTGGCCCTGGTCCTGGCCCGGCAGGCGCGTCGGGAGGCGTACGCCTCGGCGGGCTTCCTGACCGGGGCGGCCTGGCTGCGTCGTGGCGAGCAGTTGGCCTGGACAGGGCTGGTGCTGGTCGCGGTCAGCCTGGTGGTGGCGTTGGTGATCGGGGTGGTCCGGC
Source organism: Micromonospora sp. DT48 (assembly GCF_049844495.1). NCBI lineage: Bacteria > Bacillati > Actinomycetota > Actinomycetes > Micromonosporales > Micromonosporaceae > Micromonospora > Micromonospora sp. DT48. The sequence goes on along the minus strand of NZ_JBNCLE010000004.1, from coordinate 116,878 downwards.
TCGCCGAGGCACCGTACGGGCACGACTTCGCGCCCGAGATCGACTGACCTGGCGCGGCCCGATGGGTCCTCGCGCCCGGCACCGAGGGGCTGACTGGCGACGGTAGCCTGACCGGTGTCCGTCGCGCGGTGCGGGGACGCTGCCCGACAAGGAGGATCCCGTGACGGAACCGGCGCGCCCCGAGGGCGGCGAAGCCGCTCAGCCCACTTCCGGGCGCCCCGATGCCGATCCGGCGGGATGGGCCCGACCCGACGCGTCGTCGGACCAGCCGTCGCCAGCCTCCGGCCCGTCCTTCGGACAGCCACCGAATCCGCCCACGTACGGGCCACCGCCGGGGCCACCTACGTTCGGACCACCGCCGGGGCCGCGACCGCCTGCTCCGGTGGGCTTCGGCTCACCGGCTCCGGGGCCACCGGCTCCGGGTTGGCCGGGTGGCGGCTCGGGCTGGGGGCCGCCGCCTCCGCCGGGGGACCGTCCCCGGCCGCCGAAGCGGATCGAGCCGGTGTCCGGCACCCCGTTCGCGGTGGTGCACCTCGACGTGCCGCCGGTCACCTCGGGCCTGGCCGTCGGCTCGCTGATCGCCGGGATCACCTCGATCCTCGTCTCGATCCTGGTGATCTGTGTCGGTGCCGTCGGGGGAGGGGCGAACGGAGCCTGGGCGGCGGGTGCCTTCGCCGCGCTGGGCGGCCTCACCGGCGCCGGTGCCGTCGTGACCGGACTGCTCGGCCTGCGGCAGATCCGGCGCCCGGCGCCTCCGCCGGGGGTCCGCTTCACCGGCCGTGGGCTGGCTATCGCGGGCGTCAGCTGCGGCGGCACCGGGCTGCTGTTGTGCCTGGTGGGTGTGGGGCTGGCGTTGCTGTTGGCGGTGACCTAGGCGGGTCAGCGGTCTGGGTGTCGGGCCGCACAGCCCGCATCCTCTCTGCTCTGCTTCACCCCACGCACTGCCCAGCCTGAGGGCTCGTGGGCCGGTTTCCGGCGGAGCCGGTACACTTGTCCCCCTAGGTACCGATCACGGTCGGGCGGTGTGACAGAGGCCAGCCGACAGGTGGTGCGACGTTCGGCAGGTCTTCCGTTTTGACCTGCGCGGCTGTGGTAGGTACTCTTTCCCCTTGTGCCCGGGCCCGCCCGGGCGACTCGTGCGTGCGCTGGAGCCGGTTGATCCGGTAGCCGGACGGCAACACGACTGAGCCAGAAGATCCGGCCTGCGGCGATCCGTGTGCCGGTGATAAACCCCCGGGCCTGCGCGTGAGCGTCGGACGGGGACCGTGAGTTGGGCGACACGCCCGACCGCGGGTGCCGGGACCTCCGCGAGGTGGCCCTGGCCGGAATGTAGGAGAGCCGACCACGAGGTCGGCTACGGCAGACGGCGCGGCCGCGACAGCGGCCGAAGGGAGCGGAGAAACCCGGTGCCCACCATTCAGCAGTTGGTCCGAAAGGGCCGTCAGGCGAAGACGACCAAGACCAAGACCCCGGCGCTCAAGGGCTCCCCGCAGCGGCGGGGCGTGTGCACCCGGGTGTACACCACCACCCCGAAGAAGCCGAACTCGGCGCTGCGCAAGGTCGCTCGTGTCAAGCTCAGCAGCCAGGTCGAGGTGACCGCCTACATCCCCGGTGTCGGGCACAACCTGCAGGAGCACTCGATCGTGCTCGTGCGTGGTGGCCGGGTGAAGGACCTCCCCGGTGTGCGTTACAAGATCGTCCGCGGTTCGCTCGACACCCAGGGTGTCCGTAACCGCAAGCAGGCGCGCAGCCGCTACGGCGCGAAGAAGGAGAAGAGCTGAGATGCCGCGTAAGGGACCTGCTCCGCGGCGGCCGCTGGTCGCTGACCCGGTGTACAACTCGCCGCTGGTCACGCAGCTGGTGAACAAGATCCTGCTGCGCGGCAAGCGTCAGCTCGCCGAGCGCGTCGTCTACGCCGCCCTGGAGGGCTGCCGGGAGAAGTCCGGCACCGACCCGGTCGTCACCCTCAAGCGCGCCATGGACAACGTCAAGCCGACCCTTGAGGTCCGCAGCCGCCGTGTCGGTGGCGCGACCTACCAGGTTCCGGTCGAGGTCCGGCCGGCTCGGGCCACCACGCTCGGCCTGCGCTGGCTGGTCACCTACGCCCGCGCCCGGCGTGAGAAGACCATGGTCGAGCGGCTGATGAACGAGCTGCTGGACGCGAGCAACGGCCTCGGCGCTGCGGTCAAGCGGCGCGAGGACACGCACAAGATGGCCGAGTCGAACAAGGCCTTCGCGCACTACCGCTGGTAACACCCTGGTCCCGGTGCCAGCGGGCGCCGGGACCGCCACCAGTTGTGTCGAGACGACGATAAGTAGGGATTGAAGTGGCCGCCGCAGACGCGCTCGCCAACGTACGCAACATCGGCATCATGGCGCACATCGATGCCGGTAAGACCACTACCACCGAGCGGATCCTGTTCTACACCGGCATCACGTACAAGATCGGTGAGGTTCACGACGGCGGTGCCGTCATGGACTGGATGGAGCAGGAGCAGGAGCGCGGTATCACCATCACTTCCGCCGCCACGAAGTGCGAGTGGAAGGGCCACACGATCCAGATCATCGACACGCCCGGTCACGTCGACTTCACGGTCGAGGTGGAGCGGTCGCTTCGAGTCCTGGACGGTGCCGTCGCGGTTTACGACGGTGTGGCCGGCGTGGAGCCGCAGACGGAGAACGTCTGGCGTCAGGCGGACAAGTACAACGTCCCCCGGATGTGTTTCGTCAACAAGCTCGACCGCACGGGTGCCGACTTCTTCCGCTGCGTGCAGATGATGATCGACCGGCTGAACGCCACCCCGCTGGTGCTTCAGATCCCGATCGGCGCCGAGAGTGACTTCATCGGCGTGGTCGACCTGGTCGAGATGCGCGCCCTCACCTGGCGGGGCGAGACCCAGAAGGGTGAGGACTACACGGTCGAGGAGATCCCGGCCGACCTGGCCGACTCCGCGGCCGAGTGGCGCGAGAAGCTGATGGAGACCCTGGCCGACGTCGACGACGCGGTGATGGAGAAGTACCTGGAGGGCGAGGAGATTTCCGTCGAGGAGATCAAGGCCGCCATCCGTCGGGCCACCATCGCCGGCAAGGCCAACCCGGTCCTCACCGGCACCGCCTTCAAGAACAAGGGCATCCAGCCGATGCTGGACGCGGTTGTCGCGTACCTGCCGTCGCCGCTGGACATCCCGGCGATCGAGGGTACGGCCACCGACGGTGAGACCCCGATGCAGCGCAAGCCGTCGGTGTCCGAGCCGTTCTCCGGCCTGGCCTTCAAGATCCAGACGGACAAGCACCTCGGCAAGCTCACCTACGTGCGGATCTACTCCGGCACGCTCGAGTCCGGTTCCCAGGTGGTCAACTCCACCAAGGACCGCAAGGAGCGGATCGGCAAGATCTACCAGATGCACGCCAACAAGCGGGAAGAGCGCAGCTCGGCCCAGGCTGGCGACATCATCGCGGTGCAGGGTCTGAAGCAGACCACCACGGGTGACACGCTCGCCGACCCGGCGAACCCGGTCATCCTGGAGTCGATGACCTTCCCGGAGCCGGTCATCGAGGTGGCCATCGAGCCGAAGACCAAGGCCGACCAGGAGAAGCTCAGCACCGCCATCCAGCGGCTGGCCGAGGAGGACCCGACCTTCCGCGTCAAGCTGGACGACCAGACCGGCCAGACGGTCATCTCCGGCATGGGCGAGCTGCACCTGGACATCCTGGTCGACCGGATGCGCCGCGAGTTCAACGTCGAGGCGAACATCGGTAAGCCGCAGGTGGCGTACCGCGAGACCATCCGCCGCGCGGTGGAGAAGGTCGAGTACACGCACAAGAAGCAGACCGGTGGTTCCGGCCAGTACGCCCGGGTCATCATCAGCCTGGAGCCGCTGCCGCTCGGCAACGACGCCCCGACCTACGAGTTCGCCAACGCCGTCACCGGTGGCCGTGTCCCTCGGGAGTTCATCCCCTCGGTGGACGCGGGCGCGCAGGACGCCATGCAGTACGGCATCCTCGCCGGCTTCCCGCTGGTGGGCATCAAGCTCACCCTGGTGGACGGCCAGTACCACGAGGTCGACTCGTCGGAAATGGCATTCAAGATCGCCGGCTCGATGGCAATGAAGGAGGCGGCCCGCAAGGCCGACCCGGCACTGCTCGAGCCGATGATGGCCGTTGAGGTCACCACTCCTGAGGAGAACATGGGTGACGTCATCGGCGACCTCAACTCCCGCCGTGGCATCATCCAGGCGATGGAGGAGCGCAGCGGCGCCCGCGTCGTCCGCGCTCTGGTGCCGCTGTCGGAGATGTTCGGCTACGTCGGCGACCTGCGGTCGAAGACCCAGGGCCGGGCTAGCTACAGCATGCAGTTCGACTCCTACGCGGAGGTTCCGGCCTCGGTCGCGAAGGAGATCATCGCCAAGGCGACGGGTGAGTGACTCTCACCTGACGTGATCGGATGATCCGAGGGTGGTCGCGGGAGGTTTTCCCGACCGCGACCACCTCGGTCGGATTGGGTGAATTCCGGGCCTGTAGGCTTCATCGCCGCAGAACCCACAAAAGCTTCCCGGCCGTCAGGCCGGAAAGGCTGTCGACAGAGTCCTAAGCGCCGACTTGGCGCGCCGGGGCGAACGAACCAAGAAGTCCACAGGAGGACACCAGTGGCGAAGGCGAAGTTCGAGCGGACTAAGCCGCACGTCAACATCGGCACCATTGGTCACATCGACCACGGTAAGACGACGCTGACGGCGGCCATCACCAAGGTCCTGCACGACCAGTACCCGGACCTGAACCCGTACACGCCGTTCGACGAGATCGACAAGGCGCCGGAGGAGAAGGCCCGCGGCATCACGATCTCGATCGCGCACGTCGAGTACCAGACCGAGGCGCGGCACTACGCGCACGTCGACTGCCCCGGTCACGCCGACTACATCAAGAACATGATCACCGGTGCCGCCCAGATGGACGGCGCGATCCTGGTGGTCGCCGCGACCGACGGCCCGATGCCGCAGACCCGCGAGCACGTGCTGCTGGCCCGCCAGGTCGGCGTGCCGTACATCGTCGTGGCGCTGAACAAGAGCGACATGGTCGACGACGAGGAGCTGCTGGAGCTCGTCGAGCTTGAGGTCCGCGAGCTGCTCTCGTCGCAGGAGTACCCGGGCGACGACCTGCCGGTCGTGCGCGTCTCGGCGCTGAAGGCCCTTGAGGGTGACCCGGAGTGGACCGGTCGCCTGATGGAGCTCATGAACGCCGTCGACACCGCGATCCCGCAGCCGGAGCGCGAGATCGAGAAGCCGTTCCTGATGCCGATCGAGGACGTCTTCACGATCACCGGTCGTGGCACCGTCGTCACCGGCCGCGCCGAGCGTGGCGTGCTCAAGCCGAACGAGGAGGTGGAGATCGTCGGTATCCGCGAGAAGTCGCAGAAGACGGTCTGCACCGGCATCGAGATGTTCCGCAAGCTGCTCGACGAGGCCCGTGCGGGTGAGAACGTCGGTCTGCTGCTGCGCGGCATCAAGCGCGAGGACGTCGAGCGCGGCATGGTGGTCGTCAAGCCGGGCACCACGACCCCGCACACGGAGTTCGAGGCGACGGTCTACATCCTCTCCAAGGAGGAGGGCGGCCGGCACACCCCGTTCTTCCAGAACTACCGTCCGCAGTTCTACTTCCGGACCACGGACGTCACCGGTGTCGTCACCCTCCCCGAGGGCACCGAGATGGTCATGCCGGGCGACAACACCACGATGACCGTGAAGCTGATCCAGCCCATCGCGATGGAGGACAACCTCAAGTTCGCGATCCGGGAGGGTGGCCGTACGGTCGGCGCTGGTCGCGTCACCAAGATCATCAAGTGAGCTGGGTAACCCCGATTAGACCCGCCGCCGGTCGTGCGGCATACTAGTCAGGTTGCGTAACGACAGTTCGCCGCCCGTGTTCGGCTTCCGCCGAACCTCCGGGTAGGCAGAGCAGTCGGGCGTGGGGTGGTTGGCGGTCAGCCCGCCAACCACCCTCGCACGGCGTTCCGATCGCCTCAGTGCGATCGGCGTCTGGACCCACCGCGGTCAGGATCGCTCCGGTATCCCGGGGCGGAGCCTGGCCCCAGGGCGCGACACGCCCGACCGCGGGGGTGGGCGAAGAGGGCCTGTGCCAGCCGGTACAGGCACCCGCAACACAGCGGCATCGAGAGAAGGAACAGAAGCCACCATGGCGGGACAGAAGATCCGCATCCGGCTCAAGGCCTATGACCACGAGGTCGTCGACTCCTCGGCTCGGAAGATCGTCGAGACGGTGACGCGTACCGGGGCGCAGGTCGCGGGCCCGGTGCCGCTGCCCACGGAGATCAACCGTTTCTGCGTCATCCGCTCGCCGCACAAGTACAAGGACTCGCGCGAGCACTTCGAGATGCGTACGCACAAGCGGCTGATCGACATCATCGACCCGACCCCGAAGACGGTCGACTCGCTCATGCGCCTCGACCTGCCGGCTGGCGTCGACATCGAGATCAAGCTGTAGGGACCGGACACATGGACAGGCAAGTTAAGGGGATCCTGGGCGCGAAGCTCGGCATGACCCAGGTCTGGGACAACAACCGCGTTGTTCCGGTGACCGTGGTTCAGGCCGGCCCGTGCGTCATCACCCAGGTTCGTGACGCCGACAAGGACGGTTACTCCGCGGTCCAGCTGGCGTACGGCACGATCGACCCGCGGAAGGCCAAGAAGCCGCTGCGCGGGCACTACGCCAAGGCCGATGTGGCGCCGCGCCGGCACATCGTCGAGCTGCGCACCACCGACGCCGCGGACTACTCGCTCGGTCAGGAGATCACGGTCGAGGAGTTCCCGGCCGGTGTCTCGATCGACGTGACCGGCAAGACCAAGGGCAAGGGCTACGCCGGCCCGATGAAGCGGCACGGCTTCCACGGTCTGCGCGCCAGCCACGGTGTCGAGCGCAAGCACCGCTCGCCGGGCTCCATCGGCGCCTGCGCCACCCCGGGTCGTGTCTTCAAGGGCACCCGGATGGCCGGCCGCATGGGCGGCGTGCGCTACACCGTGCAGAACCTGACCGTCCAGGCGGTCGACACCGAGAACAACCTCCTGCTCGTCCGTGGCGCCATCCCTGGCCCCAAGGGCGCGCTGGTCCTGGTCCGCACCGCGGCCAAGGCCAAGGCGAAGAAGGGCGGTGTGGGCAAGTGACCACCGTTGACGTCCTCAACCCAGAGGGCACCAAGACCGGCTCGGTCGAGCTGCCCGCCGACATCTTCGACGCGCAGGCCAACATCGCGCTGATGCACCAGGTCGTCGTGGCGCAGCTCGCCGCTGCTCGGCAGGGCACCCACAAGACCAAGACCCGTGGCGAGGTCTCCGGCGGCGGCAAGAAGCCGTACAAGCAGAAGGGCACCGGTCGTGCCCGGCAGGGCTCGATCCGCGCGCCGCAGTTCGCCGGCGGTGGCGTGGTCCACGGCCCGGTGCCGCGCGACTACAGCCAGCGCACCCCGAAGAAGATGAAGGCCGCCGCGCTGCGCGGTGCCCTGTCGGACCGGGCGCGCGCCGGGCAGGTGCACGTCGTCGAGGCGTTCGTCACCGGCGAGAAGCCGTCGACCAAGGCGGCCCTGGCCACGCTCGCGAAGCTGACCACCGCCCGCCGGGTCCTGGTCGTGCTGAGCAGCACCGACGAGCTGAACTGGGTGTCGCTGCGCAACGAGCCGCGGGTGCACCTGATCGAGGCCGGCCAGCTCAACACGTACGACGTGCTGGTGGCCGACGACGTGGTCTTCACCAAGGAGGCCCTGGACGAGTTCCTGGGCGTGCCGGCCGAGACCACCGAGGAGGGTGGCAAGTGAGCACGATCGCCGATCCGCGCGACATCATCATCGCGCCGGTCGTCTCGGAGAAGAGCTACAGCGAGCTGAACCGCAACTGGTACACCTTCCTGGTGCACCCGGACGCGAACAAGACCGCGATCAAGATCGCTATCGAGCAGATCTTCAACGTCCGTGTCCTGACGGTCAACACGCTCAACCGCGAGGGCAAGCGCAAGCGGACCCGTACCGGGTTCGGCAAGCGCAAGGACACCAAGCGGGCGATGGTGAAGCTGGCTGAGGGCGACCGCATCGAGGCCTTCGGCGGCCCGGTCAGCTGAGGGGTGTAGACAATGGCTATCCGTAAGTACAAGCCGACGACGCCGGGCCGGCGTGGCTCGAGTGTCGCCGACTTCGCCGAGATCACCCGGTCGACGCCCGAGAAGTCGCTGCTGGCTCCGCTGCCCAAGAAGGGCGGCCGGAACGTGCACGGCCGGATCACCGCCCGGCACCACGGCGGCGGTCACAAGCGTCAGTACCGGATCATCGACTTCAAGCGGGTCGACAAGGACGGTGTGCCGGCCAAGGTAGCGCACATCGAGTACGACCCGAACCGCACCGCGCGGATCGCGCTGCTGCACTACGCCGACGGCGAGAAGCGTTACATCATCGCGCCGAAGGACCTGAAGCAGGGCGACCGGGTCGAGTCCGGTCCGAGCGCCGACATCAAGCCGGGCAACAACCTGCCGCTGCGCAACATCCCGGTCGGTATCACCATCCACAACGTGGAGCTGCGTCCGGGTGGCGGCGCCAAGCTGGCCCGCTCGGCCGGCGTCGGCATCCAGCTGCTCGGCCGGGAGGGCGCGTACGCGACCCTGCGTATGCCGTCCGGTGAGATCCGGCGGGTGGACGTGCGCTGCCGGGCCAGCATCGGTGAGATCGGCAACGCCGACCAGTCGAACATCAACTGGGGTAAGGCCGGCCGGATGCGGTGGAAGGGCAAGCGCCCGACCGTCCGTGGTGTCGCCATGAACCCGGTCGACCACCCGCACGGTGGTGGTGAGGGCAAGACCTCCGGTGGTCGCCACCCGGTGAACCCGAAGGGTAAGCCCGAGGGCCGTACCCGTCGTAAGGGCCAGCCGAGTGACCGGCTGATCGTCCGCCGCCGCTACGCCACGCGTAAGCGCGGCTGAGGGAGATAAGACATGCCTCGCAGCCTGAAGAAGGGCCCGTTCGTCGACGACCACCTGCTCAAGAAGGTGGAGACGCAGAACGAGAAGGGCACCAAGAACGTCATCAAGACCTGGTCGCGGCGCTCGACGATCATCCCGGAGATGCTCGGGCACACGATCGCCGTGCACGACGGACGCAAGCACGTCCCGGTGTTCGTGACCGAGGCGATGGTCGGGCACAAGCTCGGCGAGTTCGCGCTGACCCGCACGTTCAAGGGTCACGAGAAGGACGACCGGAAGAGCCGCCGGCGCTGACGCCGCGGGCATACGGATAGAGGATCAAGGGGTTACAGCGATGCCAGGAAAGGGCGACGCTCCGGTGCTTCCGGGCGCGCGGGCGGTTGCGCGGTACGTGCGCATCTCGCCGATGAAGGCGCGCCGGGTGGTCAACCTCGTCCGCGGCCTGCCCGCGAAGGAGGCGCTCACGGTGCTGCAGTTCGCGCCGCAGGCTGCGAGCGAGCAGGTGTACAAGGTGCTCGCGAGCGCGATCGCCAACGCGGAGAACAACGAGCGGCTGGACCCCGACGCGCTGCTCGTCAGCGAGGCGTTCGTGGACGAGGGCCCGACGATGAAGCGGTTCCAGCCACGGGCGCAGGGCCGGGCGTACCGGATCCGTAAGCGCACCTGCCACATCACCGTGGCGGTCGAGGCGGTCGCGCCGGCCGCGCCGAAGAAGTCGGCGAACAAGGCGGCTCCGGCGAAGCAGACCGCGCCGGCTGAGACGCAGAGCAACACGGAGGGTGCCGAGTAATGGGTCAGAAGGTCCACCCGCACGGGTTCCGGCTCGGCATCTCGACCGACTGGAAGTCCCGCTGGTTCGCGGACAAGCTCTACAAGGACTACATCGGCGAGGACGTCAAGATCCGCCGGATGATGTCCAAGGGCCTGGAGCGCGCCGGCATTTCCAAGGTCGACATCGAGCGCACCCGCGACCGGGTCCGCGTCGACATCCACACCGCCCGGCCGGGCATCGTCATCGGCCGTAAGGGTGCGGAGGCCGACCGGATCCGCGGCGAGCTGGAGAAGCTCACCGGCAAGCAGGTGCAGCTGAACATCATCGAGGTGAAGAACCCCGAGTCGGATGCGCAGCTGGTCGCCCAGGGCGTCGCCGAGCAGCTCTCCAGCCGGGTCAGCTTCCGTCGCGCGATGCGCAAGGCGATGCAGTCGGCGATGAAGAACCCGATGTGCAAGGGCATCCGGGTGCAGGTCTCGGGTCGCCTCGGCGGCGCCGAGATGAGCCGCACGGAGTTCTACCGCGAGGGTCGGGTTCCGCTGCACACGCTGCGCGCGAACATCGAGTACGGCTTCTTCGAGGCCCGTACCACCTTCGGCCGCATCGGCGTGAAGGTCTGGATCTACAAGGGTGACGCGGTGCCGGGTCGGGAGACCCCGACCGAGGCTCCGTCGCGCCCGCGCCGGGAGCGCGGTGACCGGCCTGAGCGGCCGCGCCGTGGTCGGTCGGGTTCGTCCGGCACGACCTCCGGTGGCACCGAGGCCGGCCGGGCTGCCGCGACGACCGTCGCGCAGCAGGCCGAGACGCCGAGTGGCGAGCCGGTCGACAGCTCCGCTGTCGCGGCTGCTGCCTCGGCTCCGGCAGAAACGCAGCAGGAGGGCTGACAGATGCTGATGCCGCGCAAGCCCCCGAAGGGCTTCCGCAAGCCGCACCACCCGGACCGCAGCGGCGCGTCCAAGGGCGGCAACCGGGTGGTGTTCGGCGAGTTCGGGATCCAGGCTCTGGAGCCGGCGTACGTGACCAACCGGCAGATCGAGTCGGCGCGTATCGCGATGACCCGCCACATCAAGCGTGGCGGCAAGGTCTGGATCACTATTTTCCCGGACCAGGCCCTCACCAAGAAGCCGGCCGAAACCCGGATGGGCTCCGGTAAGGGCTCGCCCGAGTGGTGGGTCGCCAACGTCAAGCCCGGGCGGGTTCTCTTCGAGATGTCCTTCCCGAACGAGCAGATCGCGCGAGAGGCGATGCGTCGCGCGATCCACAAGCTCCCGATGAAGTGCCGCATTGTTACGCGCGAAGTGGGTGAATCCTGATGGCAGCGGGCGTTAAGGCCTCCGAGCTGCGTGAGCTCTCCGAGGAGGAGCTGGTCACGAAGCTGCGCGAGGCCAAGGCGGAGCTGTTCAACCTCCGCGTGCAGGCCGCAACCGGGCAGCTGGACAACAACCGGCGGCTGCAGGTCATCCGTCGGGAGATCGCCCGGATCTACACGATCATGCGTGAGCGTGAGCTGGGGCTCTCGGCCGCGCCGACTGAGGTGACTGCAGGATGAGCGAGAACACGACCGCCACCAAGCCACGGGGCCGGCGCAAGGTCCGTGAGGGCCTCGTGGTCAGCGACAAGATGGAAAAGACCATCGTGGTCGAGGTCGAGGACCGGGTGAAGCACGCGCTGTACGGCAAGATCATGCGCCGGACCAGCAAGCTCAAGGTCCACGACGAGCAGAACTCTGCCGGCATCGGCGACCGCGTCCTGATCATGGAGACCCGGCCGCTCTCCGCCACCAAGCGGTGGCGGCTCGTGGAGATCCTCGAGAAGGCCAAGTAGCGAAGGCTCGAGCTCGGCCCAGATGGTCGGGCGCAGGTTCCGCCAGGCTCCGGCCGCTCCGGCGGCCGGAGAACCGGCAGACATAGGAGATAGACGTGATTCAGCAGGAGTCGCGACTGCGCGTCGCCGACAACACGGGTGCCCGGGAGATCCTGTGCATCCGGGTGCTCGGCGGCTCCGGTCGGCGCTACGCGAGCATCGGCGACGTCATCGTGGCCACCGTCAAGGACGCGATCCCGGGTGCCGGTGTGAAGAAGGGCGACGTGGTCAAGGCCGTCATCGTCCGCACCGCCAAGGAGAAGCGGCGTCCGGACGGCTCGTACATCCGCTTCGACGAGAACGCCGCCGTCATCATCAAGGACGGTGGGGACCCGCGCGGTACCCGTATCTTCGGCCCGGTTGGTCGCGAGCTGCGGGACAAGCGGTTCATGAAGATCATCTCTCTCGCGCCGGAGGTGTTGTGACCGTGAAGGTCAAGAAGGGCGACACGGTCGTCGTCATCGCCGGCAAGGACAAGGGTGCCAAGGGCAAGGTCATCGCGGCCTACCCGCGGCAGGACAAGGTCCTGGTCGAGGGCGTGAACCGGATCAAGAAGCACACCCGCATCAGCACCACCCAGCGTGGCGCCAAGACCGGTGGCATCGTCACCCAGGAAGCCCCGATCCACGTCTCGAACGTGATGGTCGTGGACTCCGACGGCAAGCCGACCCGTGTCGGTTACCGGATCGACGAGAACGGCCAGAAGGTTCGCATCGCGCGTAGCACCGGTAAGGACCTGTGATGACCACGGCTACCGAAACCAAGACGATGCCGCGCCTCAAGGAGCGGTACCGCAACGAGATCATCGCTCAGCTGCGGGAGCAGTACCAGTACGGCAACCCCATGCAGGTGCCGCGACTGGTCAAGATCGTCGTGAACATGGGTGTGGGCGAGGCCGCCCGGGACGCCAAGCTCATCGACGGTGCGGTCCGCGACCTGGCCACCATCACCGGCCAGAAGCCGCAGGTCCGGCGGGCGACGAAGTCCATCGCGCAGTTCAAGCTGCGGGAGGGCATGCCGATCGGCGCGAAGGTGACCCTGCGCGGCGACCGGATGTGGGAGTTCCTGGACCGGCTGCTGTCCATCGCGCTGCCGCGTATCCGTGACTTCCGCGGCCTCGACGGGCGCAAGCTCGACGGGCACGGCAACTACACGTTCGGTCTGACCGAGCAGTCGGTGTTCCACGAGATCGATCAGGACAAGATCGACCGCCAGCGGGGCATGGACATCACGGTGGTCACGACCGCCACGACCGACGACGAGGGCCGGGCGCTGCTGAAGCTCCTGGGCTTCCCGTTCAAGGAGAACTGAGATGGCCAAGAAGGCGCTGATCCTGAAGGCGGCCGCGAAGCCGAAGTTCTCGGTTCGCGCGTACACCCGCTGCCAGCGGTGCGGGCGTCCCAAGGCGGTCTACCGCAAGTTCGGGCTCTGCCGGGTGTGCATCCGGGAGATGGCCCACCGCGGTGAGCTGCCCGGCGTGTCCAAGGCTTCCTGGTAATAGCCCGACGCGCTCCGGCGCGTCAGCTGGACTGTCTCTTCGCCGTAGGCCTGCGCGTGTCGCGGGAACCCCGGCGAGAAAGGTTGACGAGTTTTCATGACGATGACCGACCCGATCGCAGACATGCTCACGCGTCTGCGTAACGCCAACCAGGCGTACCACGACCGGGTGACGATGCCGTACTCGAAGATCAAGGCGAACATCGCCGAGGTCCTCAAGTCCGAGGGTTACATCGCCACCTGGTCGGTCGAGGAGCCCGAGGAGGGTGCCGTCGGCAAGCGACTGGTCGTCGAGCTGAAGTACGGCCAGAACCGGGAGCGGAGCCTGGCCGGTATCAAGCGCGTCTCCAAGCCCGGTCTGCGGGTGTACGCCAAGTCGGACGGGCTCCCCAGGGTGCTCGGCGGGCTGGGCGTGGCGATCATTTCGACGTCCCAGGGACTGCTCACCGACCGGCAGGCCCGCAAGCGGAGCGTTGGCGGGGAAGTCCTCGCCTTCGTCTGGTAACGGGAGACAGGTAGAAATGTCGCGTATTGGACGTAAGTCGATCCCGGTGCCATCCGGAGTCGACGTGACGATCGACGGCCGGACCATCAAGGTCAAGGGCCCCAAGGGCGAGCTGTCGCACACCCTGGCCGAGCCGATCACCATCGAGCGGGCCGAGGACGGGCAACTGAACGTCAACCGCCCGAACGACGAGCGCAAGGCCAAGGAGCTGCACGGCCTGAGCCGTACCCTGGTCGCCAACATGATCGTCGGGGTCACCGAGGGCTACCGCAAGAGCCTGGAGATCGCCGGCACCGGTTATCGGGTCACCGCCAAGGGCAAGGACCTGGAGTTCGCGCTCGGGTTCTCGCACCCGGTGCTGGTGCAGGCCCCGGACGGCATCACCTTCACGGTGGAGCGGCCCACGCTGTTCCACGTGGCCGGCATCGACAAGCAGCTCGTCGGTGAGGTCGCCGCCAACATCCGGAAGATTCGCCCGCCGGAGCCCTACAAGGGCAAGGGCGTGAAGTACCAGGGCGAGGTCATCCGACGCAAGGCCGGAAAGGCGGGCAAGAAGTGACCGCGCGCATCAGCACTGAGGCGAGGTCCTCCGCCGGCCGTGAGGCTGTGAGAAAGGCAGGTAAGAAGTGAGCGCCACGCTGCTCAAGCGCCGCCGCGGCGTCGCCGCCAAGCGTGCCGTCGGGCGGGCGCGGCGGCACTTCCGAGTGCGCAAGAACGTCAGCGGCACCGCCGAGCGTCCGCGCCTGGTCGTGACCCGTTCGCTGCGGCACATCGTCGCCCAGATCGTGGACGACACCAAGGGTCACACCCTGGCGTCGGCCTCGACCCTGGACGCCTCGCTGCGCGGCACGGAGGGCGACAAGAGCGCCCTCGCCGGCAAGGTCGGCGCCCTGCTGGCCGAGCGGGCCAAGGCCGCTGGCATCTCCAAGGTCGTCTTCGACCGCGGTGGCAACCGGTACGCGGGGCGGGTCGCCGCGCTTGCCGACGCCGCCCGCGAAGCCGGGCTCGAGTTCTGACAATCCCCGTCACGAGAGAGAAGGAAGGCTGCTGATGCCAGGTCAACAGCGCCGTGGCGGCGGGTCCGGTGGCAACGAGGGTGGTCGCCGCGACAACCGCCGTGAGGGCGGCCGCGGAAACGCGCCCGCCGAGAAGACCCCGCACCTCGAGCGGGTCGTCGAGATCAACCGTGTCGCCAAGGTCGTGAAGGGCGGTCGTCGCTTCAGCTTCACCGCCCTGGTGGTCGTGGGCGACGGCGACGGCACCGTGGGCGTGGGCTACGGAAAGGCCAAGGAGGTGCCCGCGGCGATCGCCAAGGGCGTCGAGGAGGCCAAGAAGCACTTCTTCAAGGTGCCGCGGATCGGTTCCTCGATCCCGCACCCGGTCATGGGCGAGGAAGCCGCCGGTGTGGTGCTGCTCAAGCCGGCCTCGGCCGGTACGGGTGTCATCGCCGGTGGTCCGGTCCGTGCCGTGCTGGAGTGCGCGGGCATCCACGACGTGCTCTCCAAGAGCCTGGGCTCGTCGAACCCGATCAACATCGTGCACGCCACCGTGGCCGCGCTGAAGGGGCTGGAGTCCCCGGAGGCCGTGGCATCGCGGCGGGGCCTGCCAGTGGAGGACGTCGCTCCGGCGGCCATGCTGGCCTCGCGGGCGGAGGTGGCGTCCTGATGGCACGTCTCAAGGTCACCCAGGTCCGTTCCGAGATCGGGACCAAGCGCAACCAGCGCGAGTCGCTGCGTTCGCTCGGTCTCAAGCGGATCAATGACGTGGTGGTCAAGGAGGACCGGCCCGAGATTCGCGGCATGATCTTCACGGTCAACCACCTCGTGAAGGTCGAGGAGGTCGAGTAATGACGATCAAGGTCCATCACCTGCGTCCGGCGCCGGGTGCCAAGACCGCGAAGACCCGCGTGGGTCGCGGTGAGGGCTCCAAGGGCAAGACCGCCGGTCGCGGTACCAAGGGTTCGAAGGCCCGGAAGAACATCTCGGCGGCGTTCGAGGGTGGGCAGATGCCCATCCACATGCGCCTGCCGAAGCTGAAGGGCTTCAAGAACAAGTTCAAGGTGGTGTACCAGGTTGTCAACCTGGACCGCCTGGCCGAGCTGTTCCCCAACGGTGGCCAGGTCGGCCCGACCGAACTGGTCGAGGCCGGCGCGGTCCGCAAGGGACAGCCGGTGAAGGTTCTCGGCACCGGGGACCTCGGCGGGGTGGCTCTCCAGCTGTCGGCGCACGCGTTCAGCGCCTCGGCCAAGGAGAAGATCACGGCCGCCGGCGGCTCGGTCACCGAGCTGTAGTGCTGTTTTTCATGGCGCCCGCCAGTTGATCTCAGCTGGCGGGCGCCGTGGTCTACAACGGGCACTGTGCGCCCGGTAATATCGGATCTGGTTTATGTAGCCGGGCAGATCTGCCCGTACCGGGATCGGGCTGTTAGAGTCCCTTCCCAGCCATGGAATCGGGCACTTGCCCGGAGCCCACCCCGAACCGCCAGGGACGACCGGCGGCCCGCCTCGCGCAGGAGGAAGAAGTTGCTGTCCGCCTTTCTCAGTGCGTTCCGTACGCCTGACCTGCGCAAGAAGCTGCTGTTCACAGTCGGCATCGTCGCGATCTATCGGCTCGGCGCCACGGTGCCCAGCCCAGGTGTCTCGTACGGCAACGTTCAGAAGTGCCTGGAAGCCATCGAGGGCTCGACCGGCGTACTGAACCTGCTCGACCTCTTCTCCGGCGGCGCGCTGCTCCAGCTGTCGGTCTTCGCGCTGGGCATCATGCCCTACATCACCGCGTCGATCATCCTGCAGCTGCTGACAGTGGTGATCCCCCGGCTTGAGCAGCTCCGCAAGGAGGGCCAGGCCGGTCAGGCGAAGATCACCCAGTACACCCGCTACCTGACGCTGGGGCTGGGTATCCTGCAGGCCTCGGCCTTCGTGGCGCTGGCCCGCTCCGGGCAGCTGTTCAACAACCAGTGCAACGAGGAGATCATCCCGACCGGCACCGGTGTTCCGGACTGGCTGACCCTGTCCATCCTGGTGATGACGATGACCGCCGGCACCGGCATGGTCATGTGGCTCGGTGAGCTGATCACCGACCGGGGCGTCGGTAACGGCATGTCGGTCCTGATCTTCACCTCCATCGCGGCCCGCCTGCCCAGCGAGGGCTGGCGGATCAAGGAGAGCCAGGGCTGGTGGAAGTTCCTGCTCGTCATCGCGTTGGTCCTGGTGGTCATCACCGCGGTCACCTTCATCGAGCAGTCACAGCGCCGGATCCCGGTGCAGTACGCCAAGCGCATGATCGGCCGGCGGATGTACGGCGGCACGTCGACCTACATCCCGCTGAAGGTCAACCAGGCTGGTGTGATCCCGGTCATCTTCGGTTCGTCACTGCTCTACCTGCCGCAGCTGGCGTTGCAGTTCTTCGACCAGAACGACCCGGGCAAGACCCAGACGTGGATCCAGAACAACCTGGTCGACCCGACCAGCCCGATCTACATCACGGTCTACTTCCTGCTGATCATCTTCTTCACCTACTTCTACGTCTCGATCACGTTCAACCCGACCGAGGTCGCAGACAACATGAAGAAGTACGGCGGCTTCGTGCCGGGTATCCGCCCCGGTAAGCCGACCGCCGACTACCTGGACTTCATCCTCAGCCGCATCACCCTGCCGGGCGCGCTGTACCTCGCGACCATCTCGATCCTGCCGAACTTCTTCTTCATCTGGCTGGACCGTCAGCAGTACCTCAACTTCCCGTTCGGTGGTACCGCTGTGCTGATCATGGTCGGCGTGGCTCTGGAGACGAGCAAGCAGATCGAGAGCCAGCTGATGCAGCGGAACTACGAAGGGTTCCTGCGGTAGATGAGACTGGTTCTGGTTGGCCCGCCGGGTGCGGGCAAAGGCACACAGGCTGAGTTCATCGCCGCGCATCTGTCCGTGCCGAAGATCTCGACTGGCGACATCTTCCGAGCCAACGTGTCTCAGGGCACGCCGCTCGGCGTCGAGGCCAAGCGCTACATGGATGCCGGCAAGCTCGTGCCGGATGAGGTCACCATCAACATGGTGCGGGACCGGCTCGCGGAGCCGGACGCCGCCGAAGGGTTCCTCCTCGACGGGTTCCCGCGTACCACCCCGCAGGCCGCCGCGCTGGACAAGCTCCTCGCGGACCTGGGGACCTCGTTGGACGTCGTCCTCGAACTGGTGGTCGACGACGACGAGGTGATCCGGCGGCTCTCCGGTCGGCGTACCTGCCGGGGCTGCGGCAAGATCTGGCACGTCGAGTTCGACCCGACCAGCCGGGAAGGCATCTGCGACCGCTGTGGCGCGGAGCTGTTCCAGCGCGACGACGACAAGCCGGAGACCATCGCCGCCCGACTGCGGGAGTACGCCGAGAAGACCGCGCCGCTGGTCGACTACTACGGCGCGCAGGGCAAGCTGGTCGGCATCGACGCCACGGGTCCGGTGGAGGACGTCACGGTCCGCGCCATCGACGCCCTGCGGTCGTACGGGGCCTGAGGTCGCCCGGCTGCCAGCCGGATAGAGTCCTGACAGCGGGGTACGCCGGTCGTACCCCGCTGTTTCGGCAACGAAAGGTAGCGCCTCCATGCGTCGTCCCCAGCTGGACATCCAGCTGAAGACTCCTGAGCAGATCGAGAAGATGCGTGCCGCTGGCCTCGTGGTCGCGGAGGCGCTTCGCCGGATGCGGGAGGCGGTGGCCCCCGGGGTGAGCACCGCCGATCTGGACGAGATCGCCGAGTCGACGATCCGGGACGCGGGAGCGGTCCCGTCCTTCAAGGGCTACCACGGGTTTCCCGCGTCGATCTGCTCCTCGGTCAACGAGCAGATCGTGCACGCCATCCCGTCGCCGAAGCAGGTTCTCGCTGAGGGAGACCTGATCTCGATCGACTGCGGCGCGGTGCTGGACGGATGGCACGGCGACGCGGCGATCACGGTCGGCGTGGGCGAGGTCGATCCGGCGTTGCTGCGGATGGCCGAGGTGGCCGAGGACGCGATGTGGGCTGGGATCGCCGCAGCAGCTCGCGGCGCGGCCAACGGTAGGGGTCGGCTGACCGACATCTCGCACGCGGTCGAGCGCGCGGTACGCAAGGCGGGGCGGTACGGCATCGTGGACGGCTACGGCGGCCACGGCATCGGCACCGAGATGCATCAGGACCCGCACGTGCTCAACCACGGACGGCCGGGCAAGGGGCCCCGACTGGTGCCCGGGATGGCGCTGGCCATCGAGCCGATGATCACCATGGGTTCGCCGCGTACGGCGGAACTCGCCGACGGTTGGACGGTCGTCACCCGCGACGGCTCGCGGGCCGCCCACGTCGAGCACACCATGGCCCTGCTGCCGGACGGGGTGTGGGTGCTGACCGCCCACGACGGTGGCCGCGCCCGCCTGGGTGACCTGGTCACCGCCCGCCAGCCGAGCGGCACGCCGACCGCGTAGCGGCTCACTCCGCGACCCGGCCGATCGCGGCACTGGCAACGCGGTGGCATGCTTGCCGACATGGACGAGCAGGGCGCCATGCGGGCAGCGGACTCCGACCGGCAGACGGTCGCCGAACGTCTCCGGGTGGCTCTCGACGAGGGCCGACTAGACCTGCACGAGTACGACGAGCGGTTGCAGCGGGCCTACGCCGCTCGCACCTACGCCGAACTGGACACCCTCGTCAGCGATCTGCCGGCGCCCGCAGGTGCGGTGGCGCCGACGTCGGTGGCGCCGACGCCCGCAGTACCGGACGCGCCGGTGCCGACCCGGGCCGGACGGGGGCCGACCGCACAGTGGCTGGCCATGATCTGGGGGCCCTGGCTGCAAGCGGTCGGGATCGTGGTGACGGTGTGGGCCGTCACCTCGATGGCCGCCGGTGTGGCGCTCTACTTCTGGCCGGGCTGGGTGGCGGGTCCGTGGGGTGCGGTGCTGCTGGTGCGTACCGTCACCGGGCTGGCCAGCGGCGAGCCGGAACGGTGGGCCGCACAGCGGGAGCGTCGCCGCCAGCGGCGGGCGCAGAAGCGGGCGCTCAAGCGGGAGCGCAGGATGCTGAGTCAGCGGCAGCCCGATGCCGCCGGCTCCGGTGGGGCAGCGGCCGGCGAACGTGCCGCGCTGGCGGTGAGCGACGGCGTCTGCGGGGACGGGCGTCCGGCAACCGATGCCGCCACCGGCGACGACACGGCGGACGGCACCGGGACCGGCGAGGTGGCCGGGGCTCCGGCGGGCGAGGCGCGCCGCTCCGACCGGGGTGATGTGGGCTGATCGTCCCGTTTCCGCAGCCGGTCCGGGTCGGGCTGGCCGGTCGGTTTGGCGACGGCATGCAGGCGGGCGTACACTTTCTGATCGGCGCACAGCGTCCACTCCGCCATGCCCACCAGCGCTTCGGTGGGACGCGGAGCCGCGGCTGGCGCGGGAAGTCTGATCTTGGTCAAGCATCCCGTGTAAGACGTTGTGGGCCGTCCGGAGCAACCGACGTCAGGACAGCGGAGGACATGCCGAAAAAAGACGGAGCCATCGAGATCGAAGGTCGGGTCATCGAGCCCCTGCCGAACGCTATGTTCCGGGTGGAGCTCGCCAACGGCCACAAGGTGCTGGCTCACATCAGCGGCAAGATGCGGCAGCACTACATCCGCATCCTGCCGGAGGATCGAGTCGTCGTCGAGCTTTCGCCGTACGACCTGACCCGCGGGCGCATCGTCTACCGCTACAAGTAAGCCTGACGACGGCCGGGAACGTCCCGTGTCCGTCTTCGATGTCCGGTGTCGCGCCATGCGACCTCGGGCCAGATGGGAAGTAAGGCAACCGTGAAGGTCAAGCCGAGCGTCAAGCGGATCTGCAACAAGTGCCAGGTGATCCGCCGGCACGGCCGGGTCATCGTCATCTGCGTCGACCCGCGCCACAAGCAGCGCCAGGGCTGAACCAGCCCACACAACACACATGCTCGTCCCAGCCGCGAGCGGTGCGCAGCGCGTACTCCAATCGTGGTTGACCCCCGGTCGAAGGCCGGGGCCCGCTCGGGCAGCGACCGATCCCGGTCGCCGGCGTCATCGGCGTCGGAAGGACAGGGACGGCCGGTAGCGGGGTGGGACGGGTCCACACCTTCGCCAGCACACCACGAGGAGTACGCCCGCACATGGCACGTCTAGTCGGCGTCGACCTCCCCCGCGAAAAGCGGATGGAGATCGCGCTCACCTACATCTTCGGCGTGGGTCGCACCCGCGCCCTGGAGACGCTCAGCGCCACCGGCATCTCGCCGGACAAGCGCGTCCGGGACCTCACGGACGAGGAGCTGGTCCAGCTCCGGAACCACATCGAGGCCAACTACAAGGTTGAAGGTGACCTGCGCCGCGAGGTCGCCGCTGATATCCGCCGCAAGGTCGAGATCGGCTGCTACGCCGGCATCCGGCACCGTCGGGGTCTGCCCGTGCGAGGCCAGCGGACCAAGACCAACGCCCGGACCCGCAAGGGCCCGAAGCGGACCGTCGCCGGCAAGAAGAAGCCCGGCAAGAAGTAGTAGTTCCTCAACCGGAATTCTGGTCGTTCTCCGCCGTGGTAGGCCGGGTTCCAACCGGAACCGGTGCCTACCGATTCAACAGGCGACGGGCCAGGACCCGATCGAGAACCGAAACAGGAGCGCACAAGACTTATGCCACCGAAGGCTCGTGCCGGAGCCGCTGTCAAGAAGGTCCGGCGCAAGGAACGTAAGAACGTCGCCCACGGGCAGGCGCACATCAAGAGCACCTTCAACAACACCATCGTCTCGATCACCGATCCGACTGGTGCCGTCATCTCCTGGGCCTCGTCCGGCCAGGTTGGCTTCAAGGGCTCCCGCAAGTCGACTCCGTTCGCCGCGCAGCTGGCCGCCGAGGCCGCCGCGCGTCGGGCCATGGAGCACGGCATGCGCAAGGTCGACGTGTTCGTCAAGGGCCCCGGCTCCGGCCGGGAGACCGCCATCCGTTCGCTGCAGGCCGTGGGCCTTGAGGTCGGGCAGATCTCCGACGTCACCCCGCAGCCGCACAACGGGTGCCGTCCGCCGAAGCGTCGTCGGGTCTGAGAGGTAGAGAGAGATGGCTCGTTACACCGGTGCCGACTGCCGCCGCTGCCGGCGGGAGAAGATGAAGCTGTTCCTCAAGGGCAGCAAGTGCGATGGTCCGAAGTGCCCGTTCGAGTCCCGGCCGTTCCCGCCCGGGCAGCACGGCCGCGGCCGCACGAAGGAGACGGAGTACCTGCTCCAGCTCCGTGAGAAGCAGAAGGCCCGCCGCGTCTACGGCGTGCTGGAGAAGCAGTTCCGCGGCTACTACGAGGAAGCCGTCAGCAAGAAGGCCAAGACCGGCGAGGTGCTGCTGCAGATCCTCGAGTCGCGGCTGGACAACGTGGTCTACCGGGCTGGCTACGCCAAGTCCCGGGACATGGCCCGTCAGCTGGTCAAGCACGGTCACTTCACGGTGAACGGCAAGAAGGTCGACATCCCGTCGTTCCGCGTCAAGGAGCACGACATCATCGAGGTCCGGGGCAAGAGCAAGGAGCTCACCCCGTTCATCGTGGCTCAGGCCGAGGCCGGCTCCAAGACCGTTCCGGCGTGGCTGGAGGCCATCCCCAGCCAGATGAAGATCCTGGTGCACTCGCTCCCGGCCCGACAGGTGATCGACACCCAGGTCCAGGAGCAGCTGATCGTCGAGCTCTACTCCAAGTAAGGGCTCGTTGCGGTGGCCCGCCCCGCTCGGGGCGGGCCACCGGAACAGTTTGTGTCGTGGGCGTCATATAGCGGGCGTCCCGGAAGAGAAGAGAAGACATGCTCATCAGCCAGCGACCGACTCTGTCGGAGGAGTCGCTCAACGAGACGCGGTCCCGGTTCACCATCGAGCCGCTGGAGCCGGGCTTCGGCTACACCCTGGGCAACTCGCTGCGGCGTACGCTGCTGTCGTCCATCCCGGGTGCGGCGGTCACCTCGATCAAGATCGACGGTGTGCTGCACGAGTTCACCACGATCCCCGGGGTCAAGGAGGACGTGGTCGAGCTCGTCATGAACATCAAGGAGCTCTGCGTCAGCTCCGAGCACGACGAGCCGGTCAGCATGTACCTGCGCAAGCAGGGCCCGGGCGATGTGACCGCCGGTGACATCCAGCCTCCGGCCGGGGTCTCGGTGCACAACCCGGACCTGAAGCTCGCCACCCTCAACGGCAAGGGTCGGCTCGACATGGAGCTGACCGTCGAGCGGGGGCGCGGCTACGTCACGGCGGCGCAGAACAAGCAGGCGGGCGCGGAGATCGGCCGGATCCCGGTCGACTCGATCTACTCGCCCGTGCTCAAGGTGACCTACCGGGTCGAGGCGACCCGTGTCGAGCAGCGGACGGACTTCGACCGGCTGATCATCGACGTCGAGACCAAGCCGTCGATGGGGCCGCGTACCGCCCTGGCCTCGGCCGGTTCGACGCTGGTGGAGCTGTTCGGGCTGGCCCGTGAGCTGGACGAGACCGCCGAGGGCATCGACATCGGCCCGTCGCCGCAGGACGCGCAGCTGGCTGCGGACCTGGCCCTGCCGATCGAGGAGCTGGACCTGACCGTTCGCTCCTACAACTGCCTCAAGCGCGAGGGCATCAACTCCGTTGGTGAGCTGATCGGGCGTACCGAGGCCGACCTCCTCGACATCCGCAACTTCGGCCAGAAGTCGATCGACGAGGTCAAGATGAAGCTCGCCGGGATGGGTCTCGGGCTGAAGGACTCGGCCCCGAACTTCGACCCGGCGCACGTCGTGGACACCTTCGGCGAGGCTGACTACGACACCGACGACTACCGCGAGACCGAGCAGCTCTAGTCCGCGCTGCCGCCACACCTGAGGAGCACCAAGCATGCCCACGCCCACCAAGGGCCCCCGCCTCGGCGGCAGCCCCGCGCACGAGCGGCTGATGCTGGCCAACCTGGCCACCTCGCTGTTCCAGCACGGCAAGATCAAGACCACCGAGACCAAGGCCCGGCGGCTGCGTCCGCTCGCCGAGCAGCTGATCACCAAGGCCAAGCGGGGCGACCTCGCGTCGCGTCGGCGCGTGCTGACCGTGGTCAAGGACAAGGACGTGGTCTACGCCCTGTTCGACCAGATCGCGCCGCGGTACGCCAACCGCAACGGCGGCTACACCCGGATCGTGAAGACCGGTCCGCGTAAGGGTGACGCCGCTCCGATGGCGATCATCGAGCTGGTCGAGGAGCTTCAGGTCGCCGAGCCGAAGGCGAACAAGAAGACCGCCGGTCGCAAGGCCGCCCAGCAGGACAAGGTCGAGGCGCTGGCCCCGGCCGAGGAGGCCCCGCGGTCGGCCGACCAGGACGCCGAGGCGCCGCAGTCGGCCTCCGGTGACACCGCCGCTGCCCGCAAGGACAGCGACCTGGCCACCGAGGAAGGCAAGGCCTGATCCAGGCTGTCGTCGGGCCCGGCACCCTCAGGGGTGCCGGGCCCGACCCCGTTCAGGGGCGATGGTGAGATCCTCGGTCGCGCCGGGGGGATCGGCGCAGACCAACCAGGAGGTACGAGGTGGACGAGCGGACCCGGTTGCGGCTGGACGTCGCGTACGACGGGACGGCCTTCTCCGGATGGGCCGCCCAGCCGGACCGGCGGACGGTCGCGGGGGTGCTGGTCGAGACGCTGGACCTGGTGCTCGGCGAGGGTGCCGCGACGGGACTGACCGTCGCCGGGCGCACCGACGCGGGGGTGCACGCCACCGGGCAGGTCTGTCACCTGGACATGCTCACCGACGTCTGGAAGGCGCACGAGGGACGGTTGCTGCGTCGGCTGGCCCGCCTGCTCCCGACCGATGTGCGGGTGCGAGCGATCAATGCGGTGCCGGCCACCTTCGACGCCCGGTTCTCGGCGACCTTCCGCCGCTACGAGTACCGGGTGACCGATGCCGCGTGGGGATGCGACCCGCTGCGTCGGCACGTGATCCTGGCCTGGCCCCGCGAACTCGACCTCGACCGGCTCAACGCTGCGGCGGCCGGGCTGGTGGGGGAGCACGACTTCGCCGCGTACTGCCGACGCAAGGAGAACGCCACCACGCTGCGGGAGGTGACCAGGCTGGACTGGCGGCGCGACGCCGACGGCACTCTCGTCGCGACCGTGCAGGCCGACGCGTTCTGCCAGGCGATGGTCCGCAGCCTGGTCGGTGCCATGCTGGTCGCCGGTGACGGTCGTCGACCGGTGGACTGGCCGGCCGACCTGCTGACCCGCCGGGAGCGGGCCAGCGAGGTGACCGTGGCACCCGCGCACGGGCTGACCCTGGTGGCGGTGGGTTACCCGGACGACCCTGCCGAGTACGCGCGCCGGGCCGAGGCGACCCGGCGGCTGCGGGTGGCGACGTAGCCTCGGCGGTCAGTCCTCGTCGGACCCGCCCTGGTCACCGGTGCCGTCGGAGGGCTCTTCGGTCGGTTGACTCGCCGTCCCGCCGTCGGCGCGCCGCTCCAACACACCCTGACTGAGGTGCTGTTCGAGCATGTCGAAGAGGATCTCGCGGACGGTGGTGTCGCCGGAGCGGATGGTCGCGCCGTCGGTGCGGACGACCACCGCGTAGGCGATGTAGTGGCCGCGTACCTGCCAGCCGACGCGAGCCGGGGCAGTGGCGACGACCTCGGTGTCGTCTCCCGCCGACATGCCCCGGAAGCGCCCCTGCCGCTCGTCGAGCAGTTGGCGGATCCGGTCTCGGGCGCGTTCGGCGCTGGACCGGTCGGTGAGGTTGAACAGGCCCGTGGTGACCAGGTGGTCGCCGTCGGGTGTGCGGAGGGTGGCGCGGACGACCTGGTTGCAGCCGAGCCGCACCAGCAGTTCCCCGACCTCTCCGGTGGCGGCCACGGCGCAACTGGCGCTGGACTGGGTGCGCAGCACCTCGTAGCCGTTCTCGCCGTCACCGACGGCGATCGTGCTGGCGGGGAAGACCTCGCGGGCGGTGAGCGGTGCCTGGTCGGTGTCCCGGGAGTCGAGGTCGCTCGCCGTGGTGGGCGGGGTATCGCGGGCGGTGTCCGCCGGGTCGCTGGGGGCGGCCTGTTGACCGATCAGGGTCCGACCGTCCATCAGGGTGGCGGCGGTGAGTCCGCAGAGAGCGAGCAGCACCAGCGCCGCGGCGCCGCCGATCAGCACCTGCCAGGCCCGACCGCCACCACGCCGGGGCGGCGGCACGACCGTGGTGGTGCCGCCATCGACCGGTGCCTCCGCCACGCCGACCGACAGCGGTTCGTCGAGGGTGGCCGGTGCCGGGTCGTACCGTGGTGCCGGCTCCTGCCGCGCGGTGGAGTACGCCCCGGTCGGCGGCGTCGACGACGGCAGCATGATCTGGTTCGGCCGGGTCAGGGACGGGGCGGGGAAGCGCGACGGGGACGGACCCGCCGGCGGCGGCGGGCCGGGCGGGGGCGCGATGCCCTCGGGCTCGTCGTCCCGGTACGGGACGTGTGCGTCCTCATCGGAGTCGTACCGATACACCATGTCGTCCAGAGTAGGGATGTTTATCCCTTTAGTAGGTATTTTGGAAAAACGCGGCGTACGGACGTGTCGGGTCGACTGCGGCTGCCGCCGCTGGGTGTACCTCCGGGCCGGTGCGAGAATGGCCCGCGTGACCGGGGACCACTACTTCACCACCGAGCCGAACGCGCCCGCCCAGGCGCGCGAGGTGCAGTTCGCCGTCGCGGGGCGGGACTACACCCTGGCCTCGGCCTCCGGGGTCTTCTCCGCCAGCCGCCTTGACCCCGGCACCGCGGTGCTGCTGCGCAAGGCGGAGTTGCCCGACGCCACGACCACCGGCGACCTGCTCGACCTCGGCTGCGGGTTCGGCCCGATCGCCTGTGTGCTCGCCACCGTCGCCCCCGCCGCCACCACCTGGGCGGTGGACGTGAACGAGCGGGCTCGAAGCCTCACGGCCGGCAACGCCGCCCGGCTCGGACTCTCCGACCGGCTGCGGGTGGCTGCGCCCGAGGAAGTGCCCGCCGACCTCCGCTTCGCGCAGATCTGGTCCAACCCACCGATCCGGATCGGCAAGGACGAACTGCACCGGATGCTGCTGCACTGGTTGCCCCGGCTGGCCGCGGACGGCGTCGCCTGGCTCGTGGTGGCCCGCCACCTCGGCGGTGACTCGTTGCAGAACTGGTTGGTCGAGCAGGGGTGGCAGGTCGCTCGCCAGGCCAGCCAGAAGGGATTCCGGGTGTTGCGCGTCACCCGCTGACCGGGTAATCGGTTGGCCTGTCGATTCCGGCTCCGGCAGGATGCCGGCGTGGGATACGTGGACGTGGCGGCGGTCGGGCATGTCCTGCCCGACGGCCGGGAACTCTTCGCCGATGTGTCGTTCCGGGTCGGTGAAGGCGCCAAGGTGGCCCTGGTCGGGCCGAACGGTGCGGGCAAGACGACGTTGCTACGGATGGTCGCCGGGGACCTGCCGGTGCGCACCGGCACCATCGCGCGTACCGGCGGGTTGGGTGTCATGCGCCAGTTCATCGGCATGATCGGCGACGAGTCGACCCTCGCCGACCTGGCCCTGTCGCTCGCCCCACCGCCCCTGCGCGAGGCCGGTCGCCGACTCGCCGAGACCGAGGCGGCCATGCGTGCGGCCGAGCTGCGCGGCAAGTACAGCACCGCCGCCGGAAAGGCCCAGCTGGCGTACGCCGACGCGTTGGCCGCCTGGGGCGAGACCGGCGGATACGACGCGGAGGTGCTTTTCGACACCGTCGCCACCATCGTCCTCGACCTGCCCTGGGAGACTGCCCGGCAGCGACCCGTACGCACCCTCTCCGGCGGTCAGCAGAAGCGTTTCGCCCTGGAGTTGCTGCTGCGCGGCCCCGACGAGGTGCTGCTGCTCGACGAGCCGGACAACTTCCTCGACGTGCCCGGCAAACGGTGGCTGGAGGCGCGGCTGCGCGAATCCGGCAAGTCGGTGCTCTACGTCTCCCACGACCGGGAGTTGTTGTCGCACACCGCCGACCGGGTGGTCGCCGTGGAGGGCGGCAGCGCCTGGGTGCATCCGGGTGGCTTCGCGAGCTGGCACGAGGCGCGGGTGGCCCGGCACGCGCGCCTCGACGAGCTGCGCAAGCGGTGGGACGAGGAGCACCAGAAGCTGCGCGAGCAGATGCTGATGTACAAGCAGAAGGCCGCGTACAACTCCGACATGGCCTCGCGCTACCAGTCGGCGCAGACCAAGCTGCGTAAGTTCGAGGAGGCCGGGCCGCCGCCCGTACCGCCGAAGGAGCAGGACATCCGGATGCGCCTGGCCGGTGGCCGGACCGGCAAGCGTGCGGTGGTCTGCGAGCAGCTGGAGCTGGACGGCCTGACCTACCCCTTCGATCTGGAGCTGTGGTACGGCGACCGCCTGGCCGTGCTCGGTGCCAACGGCACCGGCAAGTCCCATTTCCTGCGCCTGCTGGCCCGGGGAGGGACGGACCCGGACCCGGCGAACGGTCCGGTAGACAACGGGGCAGCGCTGACGCCCGTGGCGCATGACGGGGTGGCGCGGCTCGGTGCGCGCGTGCGTCCCGGGCACTTCTCGCAGACCCACGACCGGCCCGAGCTGATGGCGAAGACCCTTGCCGAGATCCTCTGGCGGGGTGACGAGCATCGGGACGGGATGGACCGGCACACGGCCATGGCGGCACTCAACCGGTACGAGTTGGCCGGACAGGGCGACCAGCGCTTCGGCACCCTCTCCGGTGGACAGCAGGCCCGCTTCCTGGTGCTGCTGCTGGAGTTGTCGGGCGCGACCCTGCTGCTGCTCGACGAGCCCACCGACAACCTCGACCTGGCCTCGGCCGAGGCGCTGGAAGCCGGGCTCGCCGCCTTCGCCGGCACGGTGGTGGCGGTCACCCACGACCGTTGGTTCACCCGCACCTTCGACCGGTTCCTGCTGTTCCGTGGCGACGGCGAGGTGGTCGAGACCGACGAGCCGGTCTGGGACGTGGCTTGACCACCGCATCGGCTCCTGCCGTGCGTCCCTGCGACCACCCGGCGAGGCGACATATGGTGATCTCGTGAGTGAGATGACCTATCGCCGGTTGGGCGACTCCGGGCTCGTGGTGTCCGTCGTGGGCATCGGCTGCAACAACTTCGGCCGCAAACTCGACGCCGACGGCACCCGCGCGGTGGTCGACGCGGCCCTCGACGTCGGGATCAACTTCTTCGACACCGCCGACATCTACGGAGAGCCGCACGGTGCGTCGGAGGAACAGCTCGGGGCGGCCCTCAAGGGCCGTCGGGACGAGGTGGTGCTGGCGACCAAGTTCGGCATGTCGATGGCCGGTGGCAACGGACGCGACTTCGGGGTACGCGGCTCGCGGCGGTACGTGATCCGGGCGGTCGAGGCGTCGCTGCGGCGGCTGGACACCGACTACATCGACCTGTACCAGTTCCACGAGCCGGACCCCGGCACCCCGATCGACGAGACGCTCTCCGTCCTCGACGATCTGGTCCACGCCGGCAAGGTGCGCTATCTCGGCAACTCCAACTTCGCCGGTTGGCAGATCGCCGACGCCGACTGGACGGCGAAGGACCGGGGCTTCACCAGGTTCGTCAGCGCGCAGAACCACTACAGCCTGCTCAACCGGGACGCCGAGATCGAGGTGCTGCCGGCCTGCGACCGGTTCGGGCTGGGCATGCTGCCGTTCTTCCCGTTGGCGAACGGGTTGCTGACCGGCAAGTACAAGCGGGGTGAGGCACCGCCGGCCGGCAGCCGCCTGGCCGGTGGTGGTCGGTACGCCCAGCGCCTCGCCGCGGCGGACTGGGACACCATCGAGGCCATCGAGGCGTACGCCGCCGAGCGCGACGTGACCATGTTGCAGGTGGCCATCGGTGGGCTGGCGGCCCAGCCGGCGGTGACCTCGGTGATCGCCGGAGCGACCACGCCCGAGCAGGTGCGCGCCAACGCGGAGGCCGGTTCCTGGCAGCCCAGCGACGCCGACCTCAAGGCGCTGCGCGAGGTGCTCGACCGCCGATAGTCGCGGCCCCACACGAAGCGGCCCGGCACGCGACGCGTGCCGGGCCGCTTCGCACCCACGTCCTAGGGTCGCTCGCGACGCCGGCTCAGCAGCGGTGCGACCAGCGCCACCACCACGAGCGTGGCGACACCGATCCCGACCGCCCACCACCAACCGGGCGCCGCGCCGTCGGCGGTCGAGCGGCCCTGCGCCGATCCGCCGGACCGGTGCTCCGACACGGGGGCCAACGACGGAGTCTGCGGCACCCGTGCCTGCACCGTGGCGGTGCCGGTGCCGGAGTACGGGCCGGACGCCTGCACCCGCACCTGCCAGGTGCCGGGGGAGAGGATCGGGCCGGTGGTGTAGAAGCCCTGCCCCTCGGCGGAGGGGTCCAGCTGCACCGGGCCGACCGTGCGACCCTGCTCGCCGGTGGCGGTGACGACCAGCCGGACGACCTCGTCCAGGTAGTGCCCGTCGGCGTAGGTCGCCTGGATGGTCACCCCGCTCGCACCGTCACCCGCCACGGTCACGGTGAGCTTGTTGCCGTGCGCCGCCGCCGGGCTCCCGGCGAGGACCGCCAGGAGCAGCGCGGCGAGCAGGCTGGTGGTCACCGTACGGACCCGCGTCACGGTGCCTCCTCACTTCGTCGTGCAGGGGCCCCGCCCGGTCGAGACCGGACGGGGCCCATGGATCACAGGTGACGACCGGGCGCGAGCCGGGTGGGATCCGCACCGAGGCGACCGGCCCCCTTGACGGACTTGCCGTCGTTGGCCTTGACCCCAGCCGTGCTGGCGGTGCCGCCGAGCCGGACGATCATCGCGTCGGCGTCCCGGATAAGCACCTCCCGGATCTCCGCCTCGCCGATCTGAGTGGCGTCGCCGGCAAGGTCGCGGAACTTGCGCAGTTCCTTGATGGCCTTGTCGTCGTTGCCCTTGGCCTCCTCCTTGCGGACCTTCTCCAACTGCTTCGACAACTGGTCGTACGCCTTGTTCGACAGGCGTCCCGTGGCCTTGAACCGGTCCAGCAGGTTCTGCATGTCCCGGAACGAGGTGGTGACGAAGAACCGGACCGACGCGGTGGTGGCGTTACCCGCCTTGTCGGTCGCGACCACTGTCAACTCGTGCAGACCCAACGGCAGCTCGTACATCGCCTGGAGGGTGCCGCTGGCGTACGGGCGGTCGTTGAGCGTGCCGACCACGGTGGCGATACCGGAGGTCGGGTCGACCGCCTGCCAGGACACGCGTACGTCCTGGCTGTCACCGTAGAGCTGGCCGTCGGCGAGGCCGGAGACCAGCAGGGTCGGCTTCGTGCCGTCGATGCGGACCACCGCCGACTTCAACGTCTCGACGTGGCCGAGCTTGTCGGTGGCCCGGTACAGCAGCTCGTGGATGCCGTCACCGCTGATCTCCACCGGCTCGGTGTACGGCGTCCAGTCGCCGTCGTCGAGCGACCACTCCAGCAGCTCCACCCCGGCACCGGCGTCGGTCGAGGTGAGCACCACCGGAATGGTGCCGTCGTGCCAGCCCTCGTCGTTCGCCGGAGCGAACGAGGCGGTGCTGACCGGTGCCGTGGTGTCGATCCGGACGGTGACCGTCTTCGTCTCCTCCACGTTGCCGGCCTCGTCCACCGACCGGAACCGCACCTCGTGATCGCCGTCCCCGACCACCTGCACCGGCTCGGTGTAGGTGGTCCACTCGGTGGCCTCACCGACCTGGTACTCGGTGCGGGCCACCCCGCTGCCGCCGTCGGAGTCGGTGGCGGAGAGCGTCACGGTCACCGGCCCGGTGTGCCAGCCGTCGACCGGCGTACCGGAGACCTCAGCGGTGGTCACCGGGGGCACGGTGTCGCTCGGTCCGTCCTCCGCGGAGAACCGGAAGTACTCGAACGAGGCCGGCTTCGATTCGGTCTGGTTGCCGCTGAGGGTGAACACGCCCACCTTCGGGGTGGCCCCGACGGCCGCGTTGGTCAGCTCGGTCAACGCGGTCCAGGTCTCGCCGTCGGCCGAGTACGACCCGGTGAACGTGTCACCGGTGCGCGCCAGCCGCAGGTACCACTCGGCCGAGGTCAGGTTCTCCGCACCCGGCTGTGGATCCTGGATCGTCCCGTCGATCTCGCTACGCAGCTCGATCCGGCGGGACACCGGCTGGCCGACCTGGTTGTCGACGACGAAGTCGAACTTGATGTAGTTGTCGTCGTCGCCGTACACGATCAGGCCCGCCTGCTGGTACTGCTCGTCCAGCAGACTTCCGTCGATCTTCGTCTCCATGGTCCAGTCGCCCTCAGGGGCGTTCTGCAGGATGAAGTTCGTCGGATCGGTGTTGTTGGTGCCGTAGATGTCACCGTTGGGCACGTCGATGTGCAGCTTCCCGCCGCTGACCCGGTAGGCGCTCAGGTCCTCCCGCAGGATCGCGTTCCACCGGCACTTGTCCAGCGAGATGCCGTCGAACTCGTCGGACGGGTCGACCGGCCCGGCCGGCTCGTCCGGGATCACCTGGAACCAGTCGAACGCGGCCTCCACCACCGGCGCGTCGGTGCCGCCGTTGAGCGCGAACAGGCCGATCTGCGGGTTCTCGATGCCGTCCAGCTCGGCGGACCGCCCGACCGGGCTGTAGGTCTGCCCGTCAGCCGACATCTCCGCGGTCAGGTTGGTGCCGTCGCTGCTGATCCGCAGGTAGACGGTGTCACCGTCCGGTGCGGCCACACTGTCGGCACTGTCGTTGCGCGGCGTGCCGGCAGTCTCCCGGAGGAACTCCACCCGCCGGCTGCCGTTGTAGAGCAGATCGACCTTGGCGTAGTTGTCGTCGTCGCCGTAGACGATCAGACCGGCCTGCTGGTAGGTCGCCGTCACCGGGACGGTCACCTTCGTGGTCACCTGCCAGGCACCCGACGGTGCGGGCTGGAGCACCAGGTTGGTGGCGTCGTTGCGGCTGCCGTAGAGGTCACCGACCCCGGTGGGGAGTCGCAGCGCACCGTCGGAGACGGAGAGGAGCTGGTTCTCCCGCACCACATTGGTCCAGCGGTCCCGGTTGAGCGTGTCGCCGTCGAAGTCGTCCGAACGTGCCCCGAGGCAGGAGGTGTTCGGCGATTCGACCCGGACCGACACGGCGGCGTACGCCCGGGCACCCCGGCTGTCGGTCACCGTCAGGGTGGCGGTGAAGTTGCCGGGCGCGGCGTACGTGTGCTCGGCCTGGAGCGTGTCGGCCGTACCACCGTCACCGAAGTCCCACTCGTACGTCAGCGGGGTGTCGCCCTCGGGGTCGGTGGCGGTACCGCTGAACGCGACGGTGAGCGGCGCGGTGCCGCTGGTCGGCGTGGCGGTGGCGGTGACGACCGGCGGGGCGTTGTCGGTGACGCCCTTGCCGACGAAGTCGACCCAGTTGACGTTGAACAGGCTCGCCGTGCCGCCTTCCGGGTCACGGGCGACGAAGAACAGCTTGCCGTTCGAGTCGGCGTCCGCCGGCACCTCTGCGGTGACGTCGGTGTACGTCTGCCAGTCTCCGGTGCCCGGTACGTCGACGGAGGTGACCAGCGGACCGTCGGGCGCACCGGCGCGGACCTCGATCCGTCCGCCGGAGCCGGCCGAAGCCGCCCGGAACCGGATCGACTCGATGCCGGTCAGGTCCGCCGGCTCGAACGACCACCAGTCGCCGTCCTCGATGAATCCGATGTTCTGTCCACCGCCGGCGGTGTCACTTGAGGTCTCCTTGACCACACCCGCGTCGCCGCCGCCGGTGCTGCCGGGGATCCGGCCGGTGTTGGAGTAGTACTCGGCCTGCTTGCGCTTGGGCTGGAGGATCTCCAGGGCCCGACCGGTGAGCGGGTTGGCCCCACCGGAGCCGCCCTTGTCGGTGTAGGTCGCCTCCAGCACGGTGAAGACGTTCGCCTCGGCACCGTGTCCGGCGGCGAGCTGGGTCTGCACCACGCCCTCGCAGCCGGTGTGCTGCTCCAGCGGGTGGGCGTGCTCGTCGTGGCCGAGGAGGACCTGGAGTTCCACGTCGGCGCAGTCGATCTCGCCGTCCTCGGGGTCGGTCACCTTGATGGTGTACTTGACCTGGTCACCCCAGTCGAAGAAGCCACCGTCCGGCGGGAACTCGATGGTGACCGTCGGTGCGGTGTTGCCGACCGTGACCGGCACGTTCGCCACCGCGGTGCGGCCCTTCGGGTTGGTCACGGTGAGCTGGGCGTTGTAGTTGCCCGCCGAGGCGTACGTGTGGGTCGGGTTGGCCTCGTCGGAGGTGTTCCCGTCACCGAACGTCCAGGCGTAGGTGAGATCGCCGCCGTCCGGGTCGCGGGACCCGGCGCTGGAGAAGTTCACGGTCAGCGGTGCCGGACCGGAGGTGGGATCGGCGCTGGCCACGGCGATCGGAGCCCGGTCACCGGCGATGTAGTCGATCCGGTAGACGCCGGAGTTGTCGTTGTTGCCGCCGAAGCCGCTGCCCCACTCGATCAGGTACAGCGCGCCGTCGGGGCCGAACTCGAAGTCCATCGGCCGGATGAAGCTCATGCCGTCCAGCAGACGGTTGATGTCCACCAGGGACTTGCCGTCCTGGCTGACCTGCATGGTGTACATCCGCGACTGGTTCCACTCACCGAGCAGCGCCTTGCCGTCGTAGTACGCCGGCCACTTGCGGTCGGAGACGAGGTCGGCGTCGTACCGGTAGACCGGGCCGCCCATCGGCGCGCCACCGCCGCCGATCTCGGGGAACCGCGGGTTCGCGGCGTAGCCGTAGTCGACGGTGGCCGCGATGGCGGGCGGCAGGTTGGTCAGACCGGTGTTGTTCGGCGAGTCGTTGACCAGGTTCGCGCAGTCGAACGGGGCCCCACTCGGCCCGGACGGGAACTGGTAGTCGTTGTACGCCCGGTTGTTGCCGTGGCAGTACGGCCAGCCGAAGTTGCCGGGCTTGTCGACGATGTTCCACTCGACCAGGCCCTCCGGGCCCCGGTTCGGGTTGGCGGAGTTCGCGTCCGGCCCGTAGTCGGCCACGTAGAGCACGTCCGTGGCGAGGTCGATACCGATCCGGAACGGGTTACGGAAGCCCATCGCGTAGATCTCGGGACGGGTCTTCTCGGTGCCCGGCGGGAACAGGTTGCCCTCCGGGATGGTGTACGTCCCGTCGTCCTCCGGGTGGATCCGGATCACCTTGCCGCGCAGGTCGTTGGTGTTGCCGGAGCTGCGCTGCGCGTCGTAGTCGGCGCGACCGGGCCGCTCGTCGATCGGGGTGTACGCGTCCGACGAGAACGGGTTGGTGTTGTCTCCGGTGGCCAGGTAGAGGTTGCCGGCCGAGTCGAAGACCAACGAGCCGCCCGCGTGGCAGCAGGTGTTGCGCTGCGTGTCGACCCGCAGCACCTCCTGCTCGCTGGCCGGGTCGATCGAGTCGCCGGTGACGGTGAACCGGGACAGCAGGTTGCGCGCGATCCCGTCGTTCGGGGCGTAGTAGAGGTAGACCCACCCGTTGCTGGCGAAGTTCGGGTCGAGCCGGATGCCCAGCAGACCGTCCTCGTTGCCGGTGAAGACGTCGAGGCTGAGGGCGGTGACGGTCTGGCCGGTGTCCGGCTTGATGATCTGGACCCGGCCGTCGCGTTCGATGTAGAAGACCCGGCCGTCGGGTGCGATGTCCAGCTCCATCGGGTTGCTGGTGTTGCTGTCCAGCGTCACCTTCTCGAAGCTGGCGGTCAGCGACGCCCCGCAGTCGGCGTCCTCGACCCCGGCGGCGGTGCGGATGCCGCCGAGCAGGTGGGCGCGGAAGTCCGGATCAGCGAAGGACTCCTGGGTGTGGCCGCCGCCGGTGTACCAGGCCCGGCCGCCGTCGTAGTCCTGGCACCAGGCGATCGGGTGGTCGTGCCCCATCGCGCCGGATCCGGGGTTGTAGCTGTTCTCGTCGAGGGTGGCCAGCACGTGCACCGTGCCGCGCGGGTTGGTGCGGTAGTTGTACCACTCGTCGTACCGGGACCACTGGTCCGGCAGGTGCGCCGTGGAGGGGTGGGCCGGGTCTTCGACCTTGACCGTGGCGGTCTGGTTCGCCGGGTGGCTGTTGAAGTACGCGCCCACCAGTTCGCCGTACCAGGACCAGCTGTACTCGGTGTCGGAGGCGGCGTGGATGCCGGCGTAGCCGCCACCGGCCTGGATGTAGCGCTCGAACGCGGCCTGCTGGTCGGCGTTGAGCACGTCACCGGTGGTGGAGAGCCAGATGACCGCCTGGTACTGGGCGAGGTTCGCGTCGGTGAATGCGTCACCGTCCTCGGTGGTGTCGACGGTGAAACCGTGCTCGGCACCGAGTTCCTGGATGGTGGCGATGCCGGTGGGAATGGAGTCGTGGCGGAAGCCGGCGGTCTTGGAGAAGACCAAGACCGAGAAGTCGTCGGCTGCGGCTGCGGGCTCGGCCTGCTGGGCGGGCGCGCGTTGCGCGACCGCCTCGACGCTCGGCGCGGCCTGTGCGGCGGGAACGCCGACGAGGCCGGTCGCGGCGAGGCCGAGGGTGAGAAGTGTGGCGGTGATGGGTACGCGGGCACGGCGTGGTCGGGGCACTCCGGTCTCCTCTGTCCTTACTCGACGTGAGTCGCGGGGGCCGGCTCGCCGAAGACCGTCCCGGGTGGAGCTGGTCCGGACCGCCTTGCCGAAGGGCGTCCGATCCAGCATTATGTCGAGTCGCTGAACAAATTAATTCTGTCGAAACGATTTATGGCAAGACTTCGATAGATAACGTTTCGGTAAATGCGGGCGACATTTCTGCACAGTCCGTGCAAACCACTACGAGCGCCGGCCCGCACCTCCGGGTGGAAGGTACGGGCCGGCATCGATGGGTCGGTGTCGCCGACTATCCCGGGGTCAGCCGGAAGTAGTCGAACGCAGCTGTCTTCGACACGGTCTGGTTGGCACCGAGAGTGAACAGGCCCACCTTCGGAGTCGAGCCGACCGCGGTGCTGGTCAACGTCCCCAAGGTCGTCCAGGTCGTGCCGTCGGCCGAGTACGCGGCGGCGTAGCTGTTGCCGCTGCGCGACAGCCGTAGGTGCCAGATGCCCTGGGTCAGGCCGGTCGCCTGCGGCTGCGTACTCTGCACGACCCCGCCGACCTCGCTGCGGAACTCGATCCGCCGCGAGATCGTCTGGCCCGCCGCGTTGTCCGTGACGTAGTCGAACTTGAGGTAGTTGTCGTCGTCGGCGTACACCAGCAGACCCGCCTGCTGGTACTGCTCGTTGAGCAGGCTGCCGTCGACCCGGGTCTGTATCGTCCAGTTTCCGGCCGGGGCGTTCTGGAGGATGAAGTTGGTCGGCCCGGTGTTGGTGGTGCCGTAGATGTCACCGTTCGGCACGTCGATGCGCAGCGCGCCGTCGGTCACCCGGTAGCCGGTGGCGTCCTCCCGGACGATCGCGTTCCACCGGCAGATCTCCAGGCTGCTCCCGGTGAACTCGTCCGACGGAGAGACCGCGGTGGTGCTGTTCTCCGGGGTGATCCGGAACCAGTCGAACGTCGCGGTCAGCACCGGGGCGGTGGTGCCGCCGTTGAGGGCGAAGAGCCCGATCCGGGGGTTGGTGATCCCGGCCAGGGCGGCCGACCGGCCGACCGAGGTGAAGGTCTGTCCGTCGGTCGAGTAGGCGGCGGTCAGGTTCGTCCCGTCGCTGGTCAGTCGCAGATGGATGGTGTCACCGGTGGGAGCCGAGGTCGAGTCCGAGCTCTCGTTGCGCGGCGTCCCGGCGCTCTCCCTGATGAACTCGACCCGGCGGCCGCCGCCGTAGAGCAGGTCCAGCTTGGCGTAGTTGTCGTCGTCGCCGTACACCAGCAGGCCGGCCTGCTGGTAGTCGGCCTGGGCCGCCAGCGTGACCCGGGTGGTCGCCTGCCATGCCCCGCTGGGCGCGGGCTGGAGCACCAGGTTGGTGGCGTCGTTGCGGGTGCCGTACAGGTCACCCGCCGAGGTGGGCAGGCGCAGCGAACCGTCGGAGACCGAGTACGACTGGTCCTCCCGCACCACGCTCGTCCACCGCCCGCGATCCAGCGAGGTGCCGGTGAACTCGTCGGACCGCAGTGGGCCCTGCTCGGTCTGGCAGGGAACGTCCTCCCCGTCGACCCGGATCTGCACGCTGGCCTGTCCCCGCGCGCCCCGGCTGTCGGTGACCGTCAGGGTGGCGGTGTAGTTGCCGGGGGTGGTGTACGTGTGGGTGGCGGCGAGCGTGGTCGCGGAGCCACCGTCACCGAAGTTCCAGGCGTACGTCAGGGGAGTGTCCCCGTCCGGATCGGTCGCCGTGCCGGTGAAGGACACCTCCAGCGGTGCCGTCCCGCTGGTCGGGGTGGCCGTGGCGGTGACCGCCGGTGGCGCGTTGCCGCTCACCCCGGGGCCGACGAAGTCCATCCAGTTGACGTTGAACAGGGTTCCGGAGCCGCCGCCCGGATCCCGGGCGACGAAGTACAGCGCGCCCTCCGCCGCGGCACCGTTGGGGACCTGGGCGGTGACGTCGGTGTACGTCTGCCAGCCCCCGGTGCCGGCCACCGTGGCCGAGGTGATCAGCGGCCCGTCGGCGGCTCCGGCGCGGACCTCGATCCGGCCGCCGGAGGTGGCCGAGGCGACCCGGAATCGGATCGAGGTGACGCCGGTCAGGCTGGCCGGCTCGACCGACCACCAGTCGCCGTCCTCGATGAATCCGATGTTCTGCCCACCGCCGGCGGTGTCACCGGTGGTCTCCTTGACCACGCCCGCGTCGCCGCCACCGGTGCTGCCGGGGATCCGGCCGGTGTTCGAGTAGTACTCGGCCTCCTTGCGCTTGGGCTGGAGGATCTTCAGCGCCCGGCCGGTCTGCGGCTCGGCCCCGTCGGACCCACCCCGGTCGGTGTAGATCGCCTCCAGCACGGTGAAGACGTTGGCGTCCGCCCCGTGGCCGTCGGCGAGTTGGGTCTGCACCGTGCCGGTGCAGCCGGTGTGCCGCTCCAGCGGATGGGCGTGTTCGTCGTGGCCGAGGAGCACCTGGAGTTCGACGTCGTCGCAGTCGATCGTGCCGTCCTCCGGGTCGGTCACGCTGATGGTGTAGGCCACCTGGTCACCCCAGGCGAAGAAGCCACCGTCCGGCGGGAACTCGATGGTGACCGTCGGTGCCGTGTTGCCGACGGTGATCGGCACGTTCGCCAGCGCGGTGCGCCCGGCCGAGTTGGTCACCCGCAACTGCGCCGTGTAGCTGCCGGACCGGGTGTACGTGTGGGTCGGGTTGGCCTGGGTGGAGGTGCCGCCGTCACCGAACGTCCAGGCGTAGCTGAGCGTGCCGCCGTCGGGGTCGCGCGAGCCGGCGCTGGAGAAGCTGACCGTCAGCGGCGGAGCCCCGGAGTTCGGGTTCGCCGAGGCGACCGCGATCGGCGCTCGGGCACCGGCGGTGTAGTCGATCCGGTAGACGCCGGAGTTGTCGTTGTTGCCGCCGAAGCCGCTGCCCCACTCGATCAGGTACAGCGCGCCGTCGGGGCCGAACTCGAAGTCCATCGGCCGGACGAAGCTCATCTGGTCGAGGATCCGGTTGATGTCGACGAGCGTCTTGCCGTCCTTGCTGACCTGCATGGTGTACATCCGCGACTGGTTCCACTCGCCGAAGATCGACTTGCCGTCGAAGTACGCAGGCCACTGGCGGCTGGAGGAGATGTTCGGGTCGTACCGGTAGACGGGGCCGGCCATCGGTGCTCCGCCGCCGCCGATCTCCGGGAAGCGGCTGTTGCCGCTGTAGCCGTAGTCGACCGTGGCCGGGATGGCCGCCGGCAGGTTGGTCAGACCGGTGTTGTTGGGGGAGTTGTTCACCGGCGCGGAGCAGTTGAACTTAGCCCCGCTCGGGCCGGACGGGAACTGGTAGTCGTTGTACGCCTGGTTGTTGCCGTGGCAGTACGGCCAGCCGAAGTTGCCGGGCTTGTCGACGATGTTCCACTCGACCAGGCCCTCCGGGCCCCGGTTGGAGTTCGCGGTGGTGGCGTCCGGCCCGTAGTCGGCGACGTAGAGCACGTCGGTGACCGGGTCGATGCCGATCCGGAACGGGTTGCGCAGGCCCATGGCGTAGATCTCCGGCCGGGTGCGCGCGGTTCCCGGCGGGAAGAGGTTCCCGGCCGGAATGGTGTACGTGCCGTCGGCCTGCGGCCGGATGCGGAGGACCTTTCCGCGCAGGTCGTTGGTGTTGGCGGCGGTGCGCTGCGCGTCGTAGTCGGCGCGGCCGGAGCGCTCGTCGATCGGGGTGTAGCCACCGGACTCGAACGGGCTGGTGTTGTCTCCGGTGGCCAGGTAGAGGTTGCCGGCCGAGTCGAAGGTCATCGTCCCGCCCATGTGGCAGCAGGTGTTGCGCTGCGTGGGCACCTCCAGCACGACCCGCTCGCTGGACGGGTTGATCGTGTCACCGGTGGCGGTGAACCGGGACAGGTAGTTACGGGAACCGCCCGCGCTCGGCGCGTAGTAGAGCCAGACCCATCCGTTGCTGGCGAAGTTCGGGTCGAGCCGGATGCCCAGCAGACCGTCCTCGTTACCCGCGAAGACGCTCAGCCGCAGCGCGGTGACGGTCTGGCCGGTGTCCGGCTTGATGATCTGGACCCGGCCGTCGCGTTCGATGTAGAAGACCCGACCGTCGGGTGCGATGTCCAGCTCCATCGGGTTGCTGGTGTTGCTGTCCAGCGTCACCTTCTCGAAGCTGGCGGCCCGGCCGGCGCCGCAGTCGGCGTGCACCACCCCGGCCGCGGTCTGGATGCCGCCGAGCAGGTGTTGCCGGAACTCGGCGTTGCTGAACGACTCCTGGGTGTGGCCGCCGCCGGTGTACCAGGACCGACCGCCGTCGAAGTTCTGGCACCAGACGATCGGGTGGTCGTGCCCCATCGCGCCGCTGCCCGGGCTGTAGCTGCGCTCGTCGAGCGAGGCGAGCACCTGCACCTGGCGGGCGCGGGGGTTGGTGCGGAAGTTGTACCACTCGTCGAACCGGGACCACCGCTCCGGCAGGTGCCGGGTGGACTCGTGCGAGTAGTCCTCGACCTT
The DNA here is from genome assembly GCF_049844495.1 of Micromonospora sp. DT48. Classification (NCBI taxonomy): domain Bacteria; kingdom Bacillati; phylum Actinomycetota; class Actinomycetes; order Micromonosporales; family Micromonosporaceae; genus Micromonospora; species Micromonospora sp. DT48. Next base: position 76,384 of record NZ_JBNCLE010000004.1, on the reverse strand, counting down.
CACGGTCGCCGTCTGGTTGGCCGGGTGGCTGTTGAAGTAGGCGCCGACCAGTTGGCCGTACCAGGCCCAGTCGTACTCGGTGTCGGACGCGGCGTGGATGCCGACGTATCCGCCACCGGCGCGGATGTAGCGTTCGAAGGCCGCCTGCTGGCTGGAGTTGAGCACGTCACCGGTGGTCGACAACCAGATGACCGCCTTGAACTGGGCGAGGTTGGCGTCGGTGAACGCGCCACCGTCCTCGGTGGTGGTGACGCTGAATCCGTTCGCCGCGCCGAGCTGCTGGATCGCGGTGATGCCGGCGGGGATCGAGTCGTGCCGGAATCCGGCGGTCTTGGAGAAGACCAGGACGGAGTACGGCTCGGCCGCGGCGACCGGGTTGGCGTTCGGGGCGGCGGCGATCGGGGCCGGTGCGGCGGCCAGGACGAGTACGAGGGCGAGTAGCGCCACGGTCAACGGGGCGAGCGTTGCTCGCCCCTGACTGGGTCGGGGCACGAAGATCTCCTCTGTCGGTGGGACGGGTCGGAGTGGACGGGGGTGGTCACTCCGCGTCGGTCCGAGCGCCCATACCTGTCGAGTGAGGTCTGGGTGGCGACAAGCCCTACCGATCACTCTATTTGCGTTCGTGAATTAGTTTCGGGCAAGGCGAATGCTCGTAACGGTTTGGTAACGGTCGCATTGCTTATCGGTGCGAGTCACTGCATATCGGGGCTACTCGGATCTCCGGTCCGCCCGAAATTCGGCGTACCGGATCGCGGTTCGTCGGTCCGCCGGGATAGCGCTGTCCTGTCCATCGACTCGCGCTGCGCCCGTCCATCGGCTCGCGGTGCGCCAGCACGGAACGTGCAGCTCCGGCCCAGGCCGCGGCGTGGGACGGGCTTGGCTGAGCCGGTGAAACGTCGTACGGTGACACCCAACGAACCCACGGGAGCCCGGTGCACCGGGCTGAGAGGGGGGTTGTGAGCCCCCGACCGTCGAACCTGATCCGGGTAATGCCGGCGCAGGGAGGAGTGTTGCCGTGCCGTCCCTGGGACGACTGCATCTGATCACCGACACCCGACCCGGGCGCGATCCGCTCGCCGTGCTCCGCGCCGTGCTGCCGGTGGCCCATGACCACCTCGTGGTGCAGGTCCGCGTCGAGGACACCGCGACCGACCGGCAGGCGTACGAGCTGACCCGGCAGGTGCTGGCTCTCTGCACGCCGTACGAGGTGCCCTGCCTGGTCAACGACCGGCTGCACATGGCGCTGGCCACCGGGGCTGCCGGCGGTCACGTCGGCGCCGACGACCTGCCCGTGGCGGCGGCCCGCGAGGTGCTCGGCCCGGCTGCCGTGCTCGGCGCCACCGCGCGGGAGCCGGCAACCGCGCTCGCGGCGGTCACCGCCGGGGCGAGCTACCTGGGCGTGGGCCCGTGTCGGGCCACCGCCACAAAGGACGGACTGCCACCGCCCATCGGCGTGGCAGGTGTGCGGGCGGTGGTCGAGGCGGTCGACGTCCCGGTGATCGCCATCGGTGGGGTGACGGCGGCGCACGTGGCCGAGTTGCGGGCTGCCGGCGCGTACGGGGTGGCGGTGGTCGGTGCGCTCTCGCAAGCCGCCGACCCCGCCCGCGCCGCCGTCGAGCTGGTCCGGGCGCTGACATGGTGACCGGGGAGTCCGTCGACACCGGCCCGACACAACCCGATGTGGCAGTCGTCGGGGGCGGACCGATCGGGTGGGCCATCGCCTGGCGATGCGCCACCCGTGGGCTGCGGGTGGTCGTGCACGACCCGGCACCCGGATCGGGTGCCTCGCAGGTGGCCGCCGGAATGCTGGCGCCGGTCGCCGAGGCGTACTTCGGTGAGCGGGAGCTGACCGGCCTGCTCACCGAGTCGGCCAGCCGCTGGCCCGGGTTCGCCGCCGAACTGACCGAGGCGACCGGCGTCGACATCGGCTACCGGACCGAGGGCACGCTGATGGTCGGGCTCACCGCCGACGACCTCGCGGAGGCGCGCCGACTCTGGGCGTACCAGCAGGGCCTGGGGTTGCCGGTGACGCCGCTGCGCCCGTCGCAGCTGCGCGAACGCGAGCCCGCGCTGGCGCCCCGGGTGCGCGGCGGCGCGCTCGCCGCCACCGACCACCAGGTCGATCCGCGTCGGCTGGTGCCGGCGCTGCGGCTGGCGGCGGAGCGGGCGGGAGCGGTGCTGGTCGCCGAGCCGGTGCGCCGGCTGTCGGAGATCACGGCCGGAGTGACGGTGGTCGCCGCGGGTTGCGGTGCGGCGGCGTTGACCGGCCTGCCGGTCCGCCCGGTGAAGGGGCAGGTGCTGCGGCTGCGCGCGCCCGACGGCGCGCCGCCGGGCTTCCGGCACGTGATCCGGGGGTACGCCGATGGCGAGCACGTCTACCTGGTGCCGCGCGAGGGCGGCGAGGTGGTCGTCGGTGCGACCGTCGAGGAACGCTCCGACCTGGAGGTTTCCGCCGGGGCGGTGTTGCGGCTGCTCCGGGCTGCGGTGGATCTGCTGCCCGAGATCGCCGAGTACGACCTGGTGGAGACGACGGCGGGGCTGCGTCCGGGCACCCCGGACAACGCCCCGATCCTGGGCCCGTTGCCGGGGCACCCGGGCGTGCTGGTCGCCGCCGGTCACCACCGGCACGGGATCGTGCTCACCCCGGTCACCGCGGATCTGATCACCGATCTGGTCACCGGAGGTGGCGGGCCGGAGCCACTGCTCGCGCCCTTCCGGCCGGACCGGTTCGACGACCTGCCGGGCGGCGTGGGCGTGACCGCTACCAGCAGCACCTTCCAGCCAGTGACGGAGGTTGACACGTGGAACTGACGGTTAACGGTGCCGGGCGTAGCCTGCCGGACGGCTTGACGGTGGCCGACCTGGTCCGAGACGTCACCGGCCAGCAGCGCGGTGTGGCGGTGGCGGTCAACGGCGAGGTGGTGCCGCGCGCGGGCTGGCCGGCGACGGTGCTGCGGGGCGGGGACCGGGTCGAGGTGCTCAGCGCCGCCCAGGGCGGGTGAGCCGGATGGACAACGAGGCGACCGGCTTCGAGCTGGGCGGTGTGCGGTTCGACTCCCGACTGATCCTCGGCACCGGTGGTGCGGCCAACCTGCACGTGCTGGAGCAGGCGATCCGGGCCTCGGGCACCGAACTGGTCACCCTGGCGCTGCGCCGGGTGGAAAGTGTGCCGGGTGGCTCGGGCGGCCTGCTGGACCTGCTCGATCGATGCGGCGTACGGCTGCTGCCCAACACCGCTGGCTGCTACACGGCGAGTGAGGCGGTGAAGGTGGCCCGGCTGGCCCGGGACGCGTTCGAGACCGACTGGATCAAGCTGGAGGTGATCGGCGACGAGCGGACGCTGCTGCCCGACGGGGTGGAACTGCTGCGCGCCGCCGAGGAACTGGTCGACGAAGGGTTCACCGTACTGCCGTACACCTCCGACGATCCGGTGCTGGCCCGCCGTCTGGCCGACGTCGGTTGCGCGGCGGTGATGCCGGCCGGTGCGCCGATCGGCTCCGGCCTGGGGATCAACAATCCGCACCACATCCGGCTCATCCGGCAGGACGTCGCCGTGCCGGTGATCCTGGACGCGGGTATCGGCACCGCCTCCGACGCTGCGCTCGCCATGGAGCTGGGCTGCGACGCGGTGCTGCTGGCCAGCGCGGTGACCCGGGCGGCCGACCCGGTGGCAATGGCCACCGCGATGCGGTACGCGATCGCCGCCGGCCGCCTCGCCCACGCCGCCGGTCGCATTCCCCGCCGCTTCCACGCCCTCGCCTCCACTCCCGACGAAGGCCGTCCCGACCTGTGACCGCGCGGACCGATCCCGTGGCGCTTGGCGCCGAACTGTCCCGCAGGATCCCGCCGATCTCCGGTGTCGTCGTGCTGACGGACCGGCGGGTGGCAAGGGGCGGGCTGCGTCGAGTGGTGGCGGCGGCCGTGGCCGGGGGAGTGCGCTGGGTGGTGCTGCGGGAGAAGGATCTGCCGCGCGTCGAGCGCCTGGCCCTCGCCGCCGAGCTGCGGTCGATCCTGGACGAGGCTGGTGGAACCCTGATCGTCGCCGGCCCGGACCCGCTGCTGGACGCCGATCCCGGCGGGGCGGACCGCCCGCCGGTCGCCCTGCACCTGCCGGCCGCCGGACCGTACCCGCCGCCCGCCGCCGACCTGGTCGGCCGCTCCTGCCATGACGCGGCGGAGCTGGGTCGCCTCACCACCGAGGACTACGTCACCCTCTCGCCGGTCTTTCCCACCCGGACCAAGCCGGGCTACGGCCCGCCGCTGCTCCCCGGAGGGCTGGCCGAGCTGATCGCGCAAAGCCCGGTGCCGGCCCTGGCTCTCGGCGGCATCGAAACCCCCGACCAGGTACGCGCCTGCGTCCAGGCCGGAGCCGCCGGAGTGGCCGTCCTCGGCACCATCATGCGCGCCGAAGACCCCCACCAAACAGCCACCACCCTGACCGCCGCCTTCCACACCACCGCAGGCGGCCCACCCCACCACGCCCCCCTGACGTCCCCACCCGACACGTCCGGTCGGCACCCGACCCGGACGTGGCTGTGCCCAACACCGCAACCACAACCCGCTGCAAGGACGTGACATGACCCCCACCACCGTGCTCACCGTCGCCGGTTCCGACTCCGGTGCTGGCGCTGGCATCCAGGCCGACCTGAAGGTCTTCGCGGCGCTCGGCGCGTACGGCACGAGCGTGCTCACGGCGGTCACCGCGCAGAACACCCGGGGCGTGGACGCGGTGCTGCCGCTGCCGCCGCAGATGGTCTCCGATCAGCTCGACAGTGTGTTGTCGGACTTCGCGGTGCAGGCGGTCAAGACCGGGATGCTGGGTACTCCGGCCGTGGCGGGCGCGATCGCCGACGCGGCGGCGGCCGGTCGGCTGCCGCAACTGGTCGTCGACCCGGTGCTGGTGGCGACCAGCGGGCACCGGCTCGGCGTGGTGGAGGCGGTGGAGCGGCTGCTGCCGTACGCCCGGGTGGCGACACCGAACAGCGCGGAGGCCGCAGCCCTCACCGGGGCCCCGGTGACCGACGTGGATGAGATGACCACGGCGGCGCGGGCCCTGGCGGCCGGGGGACCGGAATGGGTGATCGTCACCGGCGGCGACGTGGACGCGGGTCCGGAGGCGGTGGATGTGCTGCACGGCCCCGACGGGACGACGGTGCTGCGGGCCCCGCGGGTGCCGACCCGGCACACGCACGGCACCGGCTGTTCGTTCTCGGCGGCGGTGACGGTGCGGCTGGCGTTGGGCGATCCGGTGCCGGTGGCCGTCGAGGCCGCGAAGAAGTACGTGACCCGGGCGCTGACCGGCGCGCGGGACTGGGAGCTGGGCGCGGGACGCGGACCGATGGACCACTTCGGCTGGTCCGCCTGATCAGGGAGGCTGTCATGCAGGCACGTCGCAAGGTGTACGTCGAGGGATCCCGACCGGACATCCAGGTGCCGTTCGCGGAGGTGGAACTGACCGGGGACAACCCACCGGTACGGCTCTACGACACCTCCGGTCCGGGCTCTGACCCGCAGGTCGGGCTGCCGCCGTTGCGGGGGCCGTGGATCGCCGAGCGGGGCGACGTGGCTCCGGCGCGCGGTGCCGGTACGCCGCTGGCGGGATCGGACGGTAAGCGGCCGACGCAGCTCGCGTACGCGCGAGCGGGTGTGGTCACGCCGGAGATGGAGTTCGTGGCGATCCGGGAGGGGATGGCCCCGGAGTTCGTCCGGGACGAGATCGCCGCCGGGCGGGCCGTGTTGCCGCTCAACGTCAACCACCCGGAGTGCGAGCCGGCGATCATCGGCAAGGCGTTCCTGGTCAAGGTGAACGCGAACATCGGCACCTCGGCGGTGACCTCCTCGGTGGCCGAGGAGGTGGAGAAGCTGACCTGGGCCACCCGGTGGGGCGCGGACACCGTGATGGACCTGTCCACCGGCAAGCGGATCCACGAGACGCGCGAGGCGATCGTGCGTAACTCCCCGGTGCCGATCGGCACGGTGCCGATCTACCAGGCGCTGGAGAAGGTCGGCGGTGACCCGGTGAAGTTGAGCTGGGAGGTGTTCCGGGACACCGTCGTCGAACAGGCCGAGCAGGGCGTCGACTACATGACGGTGCACGCCGGTGTGCTGCTGCCGTACGTGCCGTTGGCGGTGGACCGGGTGACCGGCATCGTGTCGCGGGGCGGCTCGATCATGGCCGCCTGGTGCCTGGCGCATCACGAGGAGAACTTCCTCTACACCAACTTCCGGGAGCTGTGCGAGATCCTGGCCCGCTACGACGTGACGTTCTCCCTCGGCGATGGTCTGCGTCCCGGCTCGATCGCAGACGCCAACGACGAGGCGCAGTTCGCGGAACTGCGGACCCTCGGCGAGCTGACGAAGATCGCCTGGGAGTACGACGTGCAGGTGATGATCGAGGGCCCCGGGCATGTGCCGATGCACAAGATCAAGGAGAACGTCGATCTCCAGCAGGAGTGGTGCCACGAGGCCCCCTTCTACACGCTCGGCCCGCTGGCCACCGATATCGCGCCCGCGTACGACCACATCACCTCGGCCATCGGAGCCGCGATGATCGGCATGTTCGGCACGGCGATGCTCTGTTACGTCACCCCGAAGGAGCACCTCGGGCTGCCGGACCGGGACGACGTGAAGGCCGGTGTGATCGCGTACAAGATCGCGGCGCACGCGGCCGACCTGGCGAAGGGGCACCCGGGGGCGCAGGCCTGGGACGACGCGCTCTCCAAGGCGCGGTTCGAGTTCCGGTGGGAGGACCAGTTCAACCTCTCGCTCGACCCGGAGACCGCGCGGTCCTACCACGACGCTACGCTGCCCGCCGAGCCGGCGAAGACCGCGCACTTCTGCTCGATGTGTGGGCCGAAGTTCTGCTCCATGAAGATCACCCAGGATCTCAAGGAGTACGCCGCCCGGGGCATGAAGGACAAGTCCGACGAGTTCGTCGCCGCCGGCGGGCGGGTCTACCTGCCGCTGGCCTGACCGGTCGGGCGGCCTGCCGACGCCCCGGCACCCCTGCCGTGATCATCAACGTGCCCGAAGGTGAGATCGGCGGGGGCGTACGGGTCTCAGCGCCGGTGGTGCCGCCCGGTCGACCGCAGTGACCGGCGCGGCCCCTTCGGCGGCGTGGGTTCGTCGTCGTCCAGCGGTCGGCTCAGGCCGGCGACCCAGTCGACGTACTCCTCGTCCTGGGCCGGTAGTGGTTCGTCGTCCTCGGTCGCGGCGTGCTCTCCGGAGCGCGGTCGGCCCCGCCGGAACAGCCCGCGTCGGCCCTTCTCCGGTTCACCGTCCGGCTGGACGTCCTCGGCCCGGACGGCGGGAGGCTTCGTGAAGGCGGCGGTGAGGTCCCGGGCGGTGGCCGCAGGCTCGATGGAGACCTCGGGGGTCTCCGGGAGCGCCGCTGAGATACCGAGCGGGACCGGTGCGCCCGGCTCAGACGTCGCTGCGACGGGCTCAGACGTCGGTGCTTCGGGACGGGGCTTCGCCCGACCGAGATCCGGCAGTACGAACCGTTGCCGGGGCCGCGGCGTCACCTCGGGTACGACCGGCTTCGCCGTCTCGCGGTCGGCCTCGTCCGTTGGCTCGCCGATCGGCGGTGCGGCGGGTGGCGGGACCGCAGACGGATCCGGTGTCCGAGGCTTGCGGGCGCGTCGAGGCGTCGGGGTCCGGCCGGCGGGGGTGCCGGACTCCATCGTGGCGGGGGTGGGCCGGGGGAGGTCGCTGCCGTCACCAACCGGCGTCGGATCGATGGCCGGACCGGGTTGCCCGTCGGTCTCCGCCGCCGACTGCCCGCCGACCGTCGACCCGGCCGGCCCCTGCGCGTCGTGCGCGTCGGTTCGCGCCGCGAGGTCGCCCGCCCGCTCGGCACCGTCGTCGGTCCGGCCGCGCTCGGCGCGGCTGTCCGCCTGACCGTGCTGCGCGTGGTCGTTGGTCTGGCCGTGCTCGGTGCGGTCGTCAGCCTGGTCGTGCTGGGCACGGGTTCCAGCCTGGTCGCGTTCGGTGTCGGTACCGTCGGTCGGCTCGTCGCCGGTGGCTTCGGTGTCGACGAAGGGTACGTCGACCTCTCGCGGGCGCTCGACGTCGGCGGTGTCGGCCGCCGCTGCCGCCTGCGGCGCTGCGGTCACCGCCGCCGGGCTGTGGGTGTCCGCGTCGCTGGTGGACGGCCCGGTCGAGGCGGCAGTGGTCGCCGTGGTCGGCGTGATGGTGGCGGCAGTGGTCGTCGTGGTCGGCGTGGTGGTGGCGGACGGGGCAGTGGACGCGATCGGCCAGTGCCAGTGCGGCGGTGAACCGTCCGAGGGGACGGCCTGCGGACCGTCGGCGGTGCGGGTCTCGCCGGTCGTGCGGCCGATCGCGGTGCCGCTGACGATCGCGCCCGCCGGGGAGACCGACGCGCCGGTCGAGCCCGCAGGGGACACGGAGGCGTCGGCCGGGGTGCCGGAGTCATCGGTCGCGGCACTGGCCGAGGAGGGCAGCGCGGGGCTGGTCGGCAGCGGTTGGAGGATGGCGGTCGGTTCGATGGCCGTACTGCTGGTGGGTGTGACCCGGTGGCCGAACCGGGCGGTGACCGTCGCGGGCAGTAGCGCCACGGCGGCCGAACCGAGCGCACCGACCAGCACCGCGATCAGTGCCCCGTAGTAGGGCGTCAACTGGTACCGGTCGCCTGAGTCACCCGGGCCGGCGGCCAGGTAGGCGAACGCCACCAGCACCGGTCCGGCGACCCCGCTGGGGCCGCTGACCAACGGGGGATGTCCACGCCACCGGGCCACCGCCGCAGTCGCCGCACCGGCCAGCAGGGTCACCAGCGGCAGGATCAACAGCGCCAGTCGCTGCGCGGTGTCGGCGGCGAGCCAGGCGGGCTCCAACACGCCGAGGCGTACCGGGGTCAGCGGTCCGCTCGCGCCGAGCGACGGCAGCACCGAGCAGAGGGCGAGCAGCCAGACCACGGCGGCCACCGCTGCCATGTTCCAGGCCATCGGCGGCCGGACCAGCACGGCCAGCGCGGCACCGGCACCGACCACCGCGCCGAGGCCGGCACAGATGGCCACGGCCCACACCGGGTCGACCGAGATGAGTTCCGCGCTGCGGGCGGGTTGCATGCACAGCGGTGCCACGACCGTGGCACCCAGGGCGGAGCCGGCGGCGACGGCCACCTGCCGGGTGGTGCCGGTCAGTTGCCCACCGTGACGGGCCAGTCGCTCGGTCAGCACGGCACCGATCACGGCGGCGTTCGTGGCGAACCAGCCGGCCCAGACGAGCTGCGCCGGCCACTGGTTGATGCTCGCGCCGGTGAAGGTGCCGGTGAGCCGGACGATGCCGAAGCCGAAGGCGAGGCCGAGTTGACCGGCGCCGGCCAGCAGGCTGAGGCCGAACGCGGTGAACAGTAGTCGGCTCGATGTCCGATGGGCCATGACGGGCACGTTACGGTCCGTCGCCACCGATCGCCACCGGCACGCCGTGACCGAACGTACGACCTGGTCGCGGCGGGTCTACTTGAGCTCGACCAGCCGGGCCAGGTATGTCGTGTCGCCGACGTTGGTGAGCATGTGCACCGCACCCGGATCGCGGTAGACCACGCCACCGGTCGGCTCGTCGGCATCGATGCGTACGCCGTCGACGGTCTGGATGACGTTCTTCGCGCCCTGGACGGCCACCACGAGATAGGGGTGATCGTGACGGTGCAGCGGCTGGCTCTCACCCGGCTCCAGCCGGATGTGCCAGACCCGGACCCGGTCGTTCTCCAGGACGATCTCCTGCCCCACCGGGCCGAGGGCGGGTTCGTGGTCGAGGGTGGGACGGTCGGGCGGTGTGGCGGTCATCGGTTTCCATCCAGTTGGGGAAGCACCTCGCTGGCGATCAGCTCCAGGTGGTCCAGGTCGGCCAGCTCGATCAGTCGCAGATGCACCCGGTCGGCGCCGATCGCCGCGAACTCACCGATCCGGTCGACCAGTTGCTGCGCCGAGCCGATCACCGAGTCCTCGGGTGGCAGGGCACTCTTGACGTGCAGCGGTGCTGCCCGCCGCTGGGCCTCGCTGTCGGTGCGTCCGATGGCGACCACGATGCCGGCGGAGAGCGTCAACGGGGGGCGTCCGTCGGCGGATCGGCCGACCCGCTCACAGGCGTCCCGCACCCGCTCGTACGCCTCGCGGGTCTGCGCGACGCTGGTGAAGGGAACGTTGAACTCGTCGGCGTACCGGGCGGCGAGTTCCGGGGTGCGCTTCGGTCCCCGACCGCCGATGATCACCGGAGGGCCCGGGGTCTGCACCGGTCTGGGTAGGGCCGGACAGTCGGTGAGCTGGTAGTGGTCACCGGCGTAGGTGAAGGTCCCGCCAGGCGGGGTGCGCCACAGACCGGTGATCACATCGAGTTGTTCGGTGAGGCGGTCGAAGCGTTCACTGATTCCGGGGAACGGGATGCCGTACGAGACGTGTTCCCGGGCGTACCAGCCGGCACCGATGCCCAGTTCCACCCGGCCACCGCTCATCTGGTCGACCTGGGCCACCATCACCGCCAGTGGGCCGGGAAGCCGGAACGTCGCCGAGGTGACCAGCGTGCCCAACCGGATCCGGCTGGTCTCCCGGGCGAGCGCTGCCAGGGTCAGCCAGGCGTCGGTCGGTCCGGGTGGGGCCGGGTCGTCCCCCATGGCCTGGTAGTGGTCGGCCCGGAGGAAGGCGTCGAAGCCGCCCTGCTCGGCGAGCTGGGCGAAGCGGAGCTGGTCGTCGTAGGTGGCACCCCGGTGCGGCTCCGTGAAGACAGCCACCCGCATGCTCAGTGTCCTTTCGTGCCGGCTCCAGCCGGTTCGTCGCGTTCCATCAGCAGTTCGTGCAGGTCCGCACTGACCTGGGCGACCTCCGCCAGGTGGGCGTTGCGGCCCAGGGTGCGGGGGCGGGGAATGGTCACCTCGACGACCTTCCGGACCCGGCCGGGTCGCGGACTGAGCACCATCACCCGGTCGGCGAGCAGCACCGCCTCGTCGATGGAGTGGGTGACGAAGACGACCGTCGCGCCGTTGCGCATGTGGACCCGCTGGAGTTCGCCGGAGAGTTCCTCCCGGGTGAGCGCGTCGAGCGCCGAGAAGGGTTCGTCCATCAGCATGACCCGGGGGTCGCCGATCAGCGACCGGCACAACGAGACCCGCTGCTGCATGCCACCGGAAAGCTCGTGCGGCAGCCGCTTCTCGAAGCCGGACAGCCCGGCCAGGTCGAGCAGATCCCGGGCCCGGCCGCGATGCGCGGCGCGCTTCCAGCCGAAGATCTCCACCGGTAGCAGGACATTGTCCAGGACGGTACGCCAGGGGAGCAGGGCCGGCCGCTGGAACAGCATGGCGATGTCCCGGCGTGGCCCGGTGACCGGCTTGCCGGCGACGGTGACCTCGCCGGAGGTCACCGGGATCAGACCGGAGATCAGCCGTAGCAGGGTGGACTTACCGCAGCCGGAGCGGCCGAGAACCGCGACGAACTCACCCTCGGCGACGTCGAGATCAATGCCCCGCAGCGCCTCGACCCGGCCGGCACGGCCGTCGAAGGTGCGAGACACCTTGGAGAGTCGGATCATCGCCGACGTGCCTCCCCTGAGTGGAAAATCAGGAACCGGCAAAGGTTAGCGGGCGCGGTCTGAAAACGCACCGTCCGGGGTGGACATCACTTTGTATCCGTTCCGCAACCCGGAACGCCTGGCGTCGCAAAGGTGGGGTTCTCGTACGCTGTGCCCGCGAGAGTCCCCCCTCGATACGCGGTGTCGGCTTCCATCCGGCTGCCGGTGCCGCCCCGACAACTCCCTTCCGGCGGCCCGACGCCCCGGTTGGAAAGGACAAGGTGCACTGATGAGAAGGCTGACCCGTACGGTCGCCGCGGCCACGATGGCCACCGCCCTGGCCCTGGTCTCCGCGTGCAGCAGCGGCTCCGACGACAGCGACGGCGACAGCGTCGGCTCGTCCCTTGAGCAAGTGACGTACCTCACGTCGTTCGGTAACTTCGGACGCGACTCGTACGCGTGGGTGGCCAAGGAGAAGGGCTACTTCAAGGACGCCGGTTTCGACGTAGAGATCAAGCCGGGGCAGGGTACCGGCGCTGTGATCCAGACGATCGTCGGTGGTCAGGCGCAGTTCGGCCCGATCGACCTGACCGGTGGGCTGCTCCAGCTCGGCAACGGTGACGCCAAGGACTTCGTCGCGGTCGCCGCTATCCAGCAGCGCACCATGGCGGCCATCGCCACCGTGGACGGCACCGGCATCACCACGCCGAAGGACCTGGAGGGCAAGACCCTCGCGGACACCCCCGGCTCGGTGGTCCGCAACCTCTTCCCGACGTACGCCCGGATGGCCGGCATCGACTACACCAAGGTGAAGTGGGTCAACGGCGAGGCGCAGTCCTTGATGGGCACGCTGGCCTCCGGTTCGGTGGACGGCATCGGTCAGTTCGTCGTCGGCCAGCCCACCATCGAGACGGTGACCAAGAAGAAGGCCGTCCTGCTGCCCTACAGCAACGTGATGCAGGACCTCTACGGCAACGTGCTGATCACCTCGAAGCAGTACGCCAGCGAGAAGCCGGAGCAGGTCAAGCGGTTCACCGAGGCCCTGCTCAAGGGTCTGGAGTACGCACTGGCCAACCCCGACGAGGCCGCCGAGATCCTGGCCAAGAACGCCGAGGCGGTCGTGCCCGCGGCGGCTGCCGCCGAGCTGCAGCTGATGGCCGGGTACGTCCGGTCCAACAACTCGGGCACCGCGCTGGGCACGCTGGACAGCGGCCGGGTGGCCAAGAGCATCGCGATCCTGCGCGGTGCCGGCGCCCTCAAGTCGGACCTCACCCCCGAGCAGATCATCGACTTCGACCTCGCGCCGAAGGCCTGAGGTCGTTCGCTGTCGCACGGAGCACGCCGCACCGCATCGTGCGGTGCGGCGTGCTCCGCTCCCCGCCCACCAAGGCACTGAATCGCAGGAGGATCCGATGACCGACGTCCGCCCACGGCCGCCGGAGGCGACGCTCGCACCCGAGCGACCGCCGGCCGCAGTACGTGGCCGACGGTGGCGAGCGGGTGACCTGCGCTCGGGTACGACCGCCGCGCTGCTGCCGACTGCCGGGCTACTGGTCGCGCTCGGGCTGTGGTGGCTGGTGGCCAGGATGGAGCTGGTCCACCCGGCCGCCCTGCCGCCGCCCGGTGACGTGCTCGCGGCGTTCTCCGACCGCCCGATCAGACTGCTGGAGCACACCGCCGCCACTACCGGCGAGATCCTGATCGGTTTCGCGCTCTCCGCGGTGGCCGGGGTGCTGATCGGTCTGGCGCTGGCCGCGTCCCGGGCGGTCGAGCGGATGTTCACCCCGCTGCTGGTCGCGGTCAACGCGGTACCGAAGATCACCCTGGGCCCGCTGCTGGTGGTGGCGCTCGGCTGGGGTCAGAAGCCGATCCTCACCATGGTCTTCCTGCTCTGCTTCTTCCCGATCGTGCTGTCCACCGCCACCGGGTTGACCACCACTCCGGCCGAGCTGGCCGAGCTGGTGCGTTCCTGGAACGCCTCCCGCTGGCAGGCGTTCCGCAAGGTCCGTTTCCCGGCCGCGCTGCCGCAGATCTTCGTGGGTCTGAAGGTTGCCATGCCGCTGGCCGCGATCGGTGCGGTCATCGGCGAGTTCCAGGCCGGTGAGGGCGGCCTCGGCTACGTGATCCAGCAGTACGCCGGTATCGGCGACACCGCCACCGCCTGGGCCGCGATCATCCTCGTCGCCCTGGTCAGCATCCTGCTCTACACCGCGCTGGTCCTGCTTGAGCGGCGCAGCCTGCCCTGGCTGCGGGAGACCACCTCCACCCGCTGACCACACCAGCCGCCAAGAGATCACCCCCGGCTGGAGTCGGTCGTCCCGCCCCCTGCTCGCAGGTGTGGTGGGGCCCCCACCCCCGCCGCGGCGGGCGGCGGTTTCCCCCCCCCCGGGGCGGGGGGGGCCCCAACCCCCCCACCCCGGC